>JANXRC010000063.1 GCA_025353195.1 Rhodocyclaceae bacterium | reverse complement strand
GGCGCGGTGCAGATGCTGGCGCCGTCGCTGTCCAAGTTCGGTCCGCTCGGCGTCAAGGAATTCGAGGTTTTCGACTTCCCCTACATCTTCGATGACTTCGCCGACTTGCACAGGATTACGCAGGGACCGATCGGCGCTTCGCTGCTGCTCAAACTCGAATCCAGGGGGATCAAGGGACTGGCGTTCTGGGATAACGGCTTCAAGTCGTTTTCAGCCAATACGCCGATCAGGACGCCGGCGGATCTCAAGGGCAAGAAGATGCGCATCCAGTCGTCCAAGGTGCTTGAAGAGGAATACCGCACGCTGGGCGCCATACCGCAGGTGATGGCCTTCTCCGAGGTTTATCAGGCGCTGCAGACGGGCGTGGTCGATGGCACCGACAACCCGCACTCGAACCTGTACACGCAGAAGATGCACGAAGTGCAGAAGTACATGATCATCACCGACCACAACTACCTCGGCTACGCGGTGATCGTGAACAAGAAGTTCTGGGACGGATTGCCGCCGGATATTCGCGGCCAGCTGGAGCAGGCCATGAAGGAGGCCACGGTCTACGCCAACAAGATCGCGCAGGAAGAGAACGACCATGCGCTGGAACTGGTCAGGAAGAGCGGCAAGACCGTCATCTACGTGCCGACCAAGGAAGAGAAGCTGGCCTTCAAGAAGGCGATGGCGCCGGTGCACATCAAGATGGCCGACCGCGTCGGCAAGGATCTGCTGCAGTCGATCTACAAGGAAACCGGGTTCGATCCGACCAAGCTCTGATTGACGGGAGTCCGGTCCCTGGCGCAGGCTCCGCGTCCGTGGGCCGGTTCGCTTCAGGCCGGGGCGGCGTCGAACACGAAGGCGTCGAGTGCCAGTGCGCCCAGCTGGGAGTCGCGGTAGGCGGTGCGCACCGCGGCGTTTTCGCCGGCGGCGCCCAGGGCCACATAAAGCGGCAGCAGATGTTCCGCTGACGGATGGGCGCGCGCCGCATGTGGCGCCTGGCGGCGATAGTCGAGCAGCAGCGGCACATCGTGCCGCACCAGCGCGTCGACGAACCAGTCGCGGAATTCACGGACATAGGGCAAGGCCTCGCCATCCGCCGCGTCAGCGACGATGTCACGCAGATTGTGCGTGAGCCCGCCCGAGGCGAGAACCAGCACGCCTTGCCGGGTCAGCGGTTGCAGCATCTGGCCGAGGCGGTAGTGATCTTCGGCAGATGCTTGCGGCATCACGGCCAACTGGATCACCGGAACGTCGGCGGCCGGATACATGGTGCGCAGCGGCGACCACGCGCCGTGATCCAGTCCGCGCTGGCGGTCGACGGCGATGCCGGGAATCAGTTGTCCGATCTCCGCGGCGAGATCGGTCGCGCCGGGTGGCCGGTAGTGGAACTCGTACAACGGCTGCGGAAAGCCGTAGAAATCGTGGATCGTTTCCGGCTGCGCGGCCGCGCTCACCGCCGGCGCGGTTGTTGTCCAATGCGCCGAAACGGCGAGAATCGCCCGCGGTCGCGGCAGGTCATGCGCCAGTTGCTGCCACGCCGGCCCGCTGCGGCCGGGTTCCAGCAGCAGCATCGGCGAGCCGTGGGAAATGAATACCGGAGGAATGAAGTTCATGGCCGCAGTCTAGACCGACGGACGCGCTTCCGTTAGCGAGCCGCTCGGAACAGAGCGTTCCACTCGGCGCAACAACCGGAGTTTCTTCCCGATCAATTCGATCCCGGCGCTGATACCGAAGGCCGCCACAACCGACTTGTCGAGCGGCAACTACCGACCTTCAGCGGTCCGTCGCGTCAAGATCGACCGACGGCCGCAATGCAGCGCAACCGGCGGCCGGCAGCAGACAGCCCAAGCCCGGATCAGCTCAGCATCATCGACGCCAAGCCTGCGATCACCAGCAATCCGACGACACCCCAACAAAGAATGCAGGAACCAAACAACACTTTCGTCCCCGCTTGAGTGCCTTCGACACTCGGATTGTCGCAATTGGACGACGGCGTACAGGTAGTCATTTTCGTCTCCTTGGATGTTTTCTTAAGTGCTGATTCGCTATATACACCATTTTGATGAAATGGGTATATTCCGTTCCTGAAATTTCCGGGCCAAGCAGGGATGTCGAATCCAAGGTTTCCAATCTGATAGCTGTGAGCCTCGATCGCCATTGCGCACGTAACGGAGCCAATCAGCCGGACGGACAGCGACTCGATGGCGGGTGAAGAATAGCCGGCGTGGTGGTGCAGTCGGGCGCAGAGACTGTCGCTACTCGCTCGGCGTGTCGCGCAGGTCGCGGCGCAGGACTTTGCCGATTGGCGTCTTCGGCAGGACGTCGCGGAACTCCACCTGGCGCGGCCGCTTGTAGCCGGTGAGACGGGTTCTGCAATGTTCGATCACGGCTTCCTTGGTGAGGTTCGGATCCTTCCTGACGATCACCACTTTCACCGCCTCGCCCGATTTGTCATCGGGTACGCCCACTACCCCGCATTCGAGCACGCCCGGATGCGTCGCAACCACGCTCTCGATCTCGTTCGGGTAGACGTTGAAACCGGATACCAGGATCATGTCCTTCTTGCGGTCGGTGATGGTGACGCGGCCATCGGCCGCCAGATGCCCTACGTCGCCGGTCTTCAACCAGCCGTCCTGCATCACCTTGGCGGTCTCCGCAGGATTGTTCCAGTAGTCATTCATCACCTGCGGGCCGCGGATGCATAACTCGCCCGTGTACTTCTCGATATCGCCTTCGCCGGTCCACACCGGCAATTCGTTGAAGCTGTCGTCGCGGATCGATACGTCGGTGGAAGGGAAGGGGAAACCGATATTGCCGCTCCAGGGCGTGTCAAGCGGATTGGCGCAAACGCCGGGCGAAGCCTCGGTCAGGCCGTAGGCTTCCGTGATGTAGCGCCCGGTCGCCTGCTGCCAGCGCTCGGCCACCGCCTGTTGCACGGCTGCGCCGCCGCCTACCACGACCTTGAGTCCGGAAAAGTCGAGCCGCTCGAAGCCGGGCGTATTCAAGAGCCCGTTGAACAGCGTATTGACGCCGGTCATGACGCTGAATTTCCACTGCCCAAGCTCCTTCAGTAGTGCCGGCAAGTCGCGCGGGTTGGTGATGAGCACAATCAGGCTGCCCCACTTCATGAACGAGAGTGTCGAGGTCAGGCAGAAGATGTGATACATGGGCAGCGGCGCGATGGCGATTTCGGTGGCTTCCTTGAAACTCGCCGAAAGCCAGACGCCCGTCTGCTCCACGTTGGCCAGAATGTTGCGGTGGGTAAGCATGGCGCCCTTCGAGACGCCGGTAGTGCCGCCGGTGTACTGGAGGAAGGCGACGTCCTCGCGCTTCAGCCGGGCCGGCGTGAACGACTTTGCCGCACCGCGTGCGAGTGCGTCGCGGAAGCTGATGGCGCCGTCGATATGCCAGACGGGCACCATCTTCTTCACGTGCTTGATGACGAAATTGACCAGCCAGCGTTTCGGCGCGGGCAGCAGGTCGCCGACCTGCGTGGTAATCACGTGCTCGACCGGCGTATTGCCAAGCACTTGCTGCAGGATGCCGGCGAAGTTCTCGATAATGACGATGGCCTTGGCGCCGGAGTCCTTCAACTGGTGCTCCAGCTCGCGCGGCGTGTACAGCGGATTGACGTTCACCACGATCAAGCCGGCACGCAGGATGCCGAACAGCGCCACCGGGTATTGCAGGAGGTTCGGCGACATGATGGCGACGCGATCGCCCTTGCCCATGCCCGGCAGTCCCTGCAGGAAGGCGGCAAAATCACGCGACCATTGCTCCAGTTCGGCAAAGCTGATGGTGCGTCCGAGATTGTGACAGGCCGGTCGGTTGGCGAACTTGACGGCAATCTTTTCGAACAAGTCGGGGATGGACGTGAACAGGTCGGCGTCGATCTCGGCGGGTATTCCCTCGGGATAGTTCTTGAGCCAGATTCTATTCACGATGAACTCCTCCCGTTACGGCCTGGCGAACCCCTCCGCTCGAAGCATGGCGAGAGTTCTGTCAGGTCAGTGCATTGCCGGTTGGACAAGATCGGAACGGCGATGGTGGTGGGCTGCCTCCATCTCTCAATATACACCCGCGACAGGTGGCTTCATGGGCCCCGGCCGTGCCACATTGCTGTGCGGGCTAGGCCGAGATGGAAGGCCGCCGCGACGGGCTTGCTGTCGCCGCCCAGCGGTAAAAGCCCTGCTTGGCCAGTTCAACAATGAATAGATAGACCAGCACCATGGCCCCGAGAATGAAATAGAACCTGACAGGCGGCGGCACAAATCCGAAATAGGTTCCGACCGGCGTAAACGGCAAGCCCACGGCGATCGCGACAACGGCCAGCGAGGTAATCGTCAGCAAAGGATGGGCATGGCTTTTCAGCGGATTGCCGCGGGTACGGATGATGAAGATCACCAGCACCTGGGTGCACAATGATTCGACGAACCAGCCGGTCTGAAACAGCTTTTCGTCGGCCTGCAGGACAACCAGCATGATGTAGAAAGTCAGGAAGTCGAACAGCGAGCTGATCGGCCCGATCACGAGCATGAAATTGCGCACGAAATTCATGTCGAGCACCCGCGGCGCATGGATTTCCTCGACGTCAACCTTGTCCAGCGGGATGGGGATTTCGGAGAAGTCGTAGAGAATGTTGTTAAGCAGGATCTGGGTCGGCAACATCGGCAGGAAAGGCAGGAACAGCGCGGCGCCGGCCATGCTGAACATGTTGCCGAAATTCGAACTGGTGCCCATCATGATGTACTTCATGATGTTGCCGAAGGTGCGCCGCCCTTCCAGAACGCCGGCATGAAGCACATGCAGGTCCTGCTTCAGGAGGATCATGTCGGCTGCCTCCTTCGCCACATCCACGGCCGAATCCACCGACAGCCCGACGTCCGCTGCATGCAATGACGGGGCATCGTTAATGCCGTCGCCCAGATAGCCGACCACGTGGCCGCGCGCCTTGAGTGCGCGGATCACACGCTCCTTCTGTGCCGGATTGACCCGGCAGAACAGGTTCGCCGCCTCGACCCGGGCTTGCAGCGCATGGTCATCCATCTGCGCGATTTCTTTCCCGGTGACAAGGCCGCTGATCGGAATCTTCAGTTGCGCACAGACATGGCGGGTGACCAGATCGCTGTCGCCGGTAACGATCTTGATCATGACGCCGGCCTTCTTGAGTGCCGCCAGGGCAGGGGCCGCGCTTTCCTTGGGCGGGTCGAGGAAGGCCGCAAACCCGGCCAGCACCAGTTCCGTTTCATCTCCCACCACGGCGTGGGGATGGTCCGGCGGAACCGGGCGCCACGCGATGCCGAGGACGCGGAAACCGTCTTCTTCGAGGGCGTGATATTGCTGGCGAATCCCGGCCAGGGCCGCGTCATCGATCGGTCGTTGCAGTTCCGCGCCCTCGCCTTCGAAGTGGGTGCACAGGCTGACGATCTCGTCCGGCGCACCCTTGACCACCAGCCATCGCTGTTCGCCGTTGTCGATCAGTACGGAAATGCGCCGACGCTCGAAGTCGAAGGGCACTTCGTCGACCTTCTTCCAGTGGCCCACGTCAATGTGTTGATGGATGAGGATGGCTTCGTCGAGCGGGTTCTTCACGCCGGTCTCAAAAAAACTGTTGAGATAGGCCAGTTCCAGCACCCGCTCGCTGGGCCGGCCATCCGCATCGACATGCCGCTCCATGCGGATTTTCGCTTCGGTCAGGGTTCCCGTCTTGTCGGTGCACAGGACGTCCATCGAACCCAGGTCCTGGATGGCGGCCAGCCGTTTGACGATCATGTGCTTGCGGGCCATGCGCAGCGCGCCGCGCGACAGCGTTACCGAGACCACCATGGGCAGCAGCTCCGGCGTCAGGCCGACGGCCAGGGCCACCGCGAACAGGAAGGATTCCAGCCAGGGCTTGTGAAAGAAGGTGTTCACCAGCAGGACGAACATCACCATGAGGATCGTCAGGCGCATGATCAGCATGCCGAAACGGCGCGTGCCGAGTTCGAACGAGGTGGGCTCCGTCGAGCGGGAAACGCTGTCGGCGATTTCTCCGATGGCCGTCGCGGTTCCCGTCTGGACCACCAGCATTCGAGCGCTGCCGCTGATGACCGAGGTGCCCATGAACACCGCGTTGCTTGCCTCCTGCATGTCGGTGGCCGTATCGGGCAGCGCGGCAGGGCGCTTTTCCACAGGGTAGGATTCACCTGTCAGCAGCGCCTGCTTGACGAAGAAGTCATGGGCTTCGAGCACTCTTCCATCTGCCGGTATCAGGTCCCCCGCGGCAAGCAGCACAAGGTCGCCGGGCACTACCTGGCTCACCGGGATATCCAGTTGCTTGCCGTCACGGATCACCATGGCCCGCACCGAAACCGACTGGCGCAGCTTTTCCGCAGCCGCGTTGGCGCGGTATTCCTGCACAAAATCCAGCGTGACGCTGAGCAGAACGATGACGCTGATGATGAGGAAGTTGGCAATCTCGCCGGTGAACGCCGAAACAGCGCTGGCTACCAGAAGAATTATGACAAGGGGATTCTTGAAGCGGGTGAGGTACTGGAGCAGCAGCGACTTCTCCTGCCGCTGACGAAACAGGTTGGGCCCGAATTTGGCGAGCCGGGCTTGGGCCTCGGCCGCGGACAACCCGGTAGCGAGTCGCGCCAGGTCAGCGGGACTCGCCGGCAGCGGCTCAAGCCACCAGGGCCGGAGCGTTGAGTCTGCCGGCGCGCTATCGGGAGATGAATGTTTCATTCCTTGGCTTCGAAAATTTGCGCTGGCGAGCTCCTGCCGGGGTTGGTGCCGGAAATTCCGTCCTTCCTGAACGAACGCGCGATTAGCGCTTCTTCTCGATCAGTTCGATCTTGTAGCCGTCCGGATCCTCGACGAAGGCGATCACGGTGCTGCCGCCTTTCATCGGCCCGGCCTCGCGGGTGACCTTGCCGCCGCGCTGGCGAATTGCGTCGCAAGCCGCATGGGCATCCTCGACCGCCAATGCAATGTGGCCGTAGCCGGTGCCGATTTCGTAGTGATCGACGCCCCAGTTGTGGGTCAGTTCGATCACGGCGCCGTCCTTCTCGTCCTGGAAGCCGACGAAGGCCAGCGTGAACTTTCCTTGCGGGTAGTCGTTGCGCCGCAACAGGCGCATGCCCAGGACCTCGGTATAGAAGGCCAGCGACTTGTCCAGGTCGCCGACGCGCAGCATGGTGTGGAGGATTCGCATGATCATTTCCTTCAAAGTATGGGCAGGGAGGGCGCGCGCTGCTTGAGTTCGCTGCGGGCGGCCTTCCAGTCGGGGTAGAGCGAGCTGACTACGGCCCAGAAGCGCCGGCTGTGGTTCATTTCCAGCAGGTGGGCGACTTCGTGGGCGACCACGTAGTCGCCCAGATGCGGCGGCAGGTGGATCAGCCGCCAGTTCACGCGGATGCCGCTGTCATTGCTGCAACTGCCCCAGCGCGTATGCGCCGAAGACAGGCCGAGCCTGGGCATTTCGAGATCGAGCTGACCGCTGAAATAAGCCAGACGCCCGGAGAAATGGGTGAGTGCCCGCTTCTGCAGGGCGCGTGTGGCCAGGAGGGACAGATCGGCCTCGGGCCGCGCTTCGAGGACCAGGATATCGGCGACCCAGCGCACCCGGTTGGCGCCGGGCAGGACGCGCACTTCGGCATCGCCGCCGAGCACCGGCAGCCGCGCCCCGTCCTTGATCGTGAGGTGGCGCGGGCGGCTGGCATGAGCCAGCTCGTCGAGTTTCTTCAGCACCCAGTCGCCGTGACCCTGGACGAAAGCCTCGATTTCGGCCAGGGCGATGCGATGGGGTGCGCCGATGCGCAAGCCGCGCTCGTCGATGGTCATCGACAGGCGCTTGGCGCCGCTCTTGAGGCGGTAGTCGATGATGCGGCCGCCGATCAGCAACTGGCGTGCCTTCGCCTCGGGCGGTGGTGGGGGCAGGCGGAATAGCTTGAGCTGTTCGAGGAACATCATGTCGCCGGGGCGTCAAGCGGGGCGCCGAAAAGATCTGAGCCGCGTTCTTCCGGCGGCAAGCCGGCGATGGCACGCGCAATCGACTGCTCGATCACCGCCAGAGGTTGTTCGATCAGGCGCCAGTTGCAACGCAGCGAGTTGCCGTTGTGCACCTCGACCCAGTGGCCGCGTGCGGCGAATGACAGTGCCAGATGCGGCGCCCGCCGTCCCGCCAGCGCCGTCCCGAGGGATACCGCTTCGCATAACTTCTGTTCGATGACCTGCTGCAGGACGCGCTTGGCTTCTTCGCGCAGCCAGGCTTCGGCCCGGTCCTGAATCTGGCGCGGGGTGGCCTGCGGCGGCAGCGGCAAGTCGAGCGTGTCGCCGTCGCGCAGCGCTTCCTTGTGGCGTGTATCGAGCACCAGGCGCAGGCTGCCGCCGAGGAACGCCAGCGCGGCGCCATCGTGCCAGCGGCTGGCCGGATCGGGCCCGCTGCTGTCGAGTTTGAGCTTGAGCTGCGGGCTGCGGCCCGCTGCAATGCTCATGACGAAGCCTCATACAGCTGCGGGCTGATGCGGCGCATCTCGGCTTCGATCCATGCCTCAGCCAGATCGGTCACTTCGTTGGCCGTGAATCCCGCCGGATCGATGGCCGGGCCGACACTGACGGTGACAGTACCGCACGTCTTGAACAGGGCGTTGCGGCCCCAGAACTCGCCCGAATTGAGCGCCACCGGAACCACCGGCGTGCCGGTCTCGACCGCCAGGTGCGCGCCGCCGATCTTGTAGCGGTTCTTCGAGCCGGGACGCGCGCGCGTCCCTTCCGGGAAAATGATCACCGTGTAGCCTTTGTCGAGACGATCCCGGCCCTGCTCGACCAGCCGCCTCAGGCTCGACCTGCTGGCATTCCGATCGGTCTCGATCATCGGAATCGAGGCCAGCGCCCAGCCGAAGAACGGCAGGTACTTGATTTCCTTGCGCCAGACGAAAACGGTGTCCTTGAACACCTCCTGCAGCATGAAGGTCTCCCACGCCGATTGATGTTTGCACAGGACGACAACCGGGCGGGCGGGAATGTTTTCGGCGCCGGTTAGCCGGTAGGGAATGCCGAGCACATGCTTGACCAGCCAGATCACGAAATTCACCCACGGCACCACGGTCTGGCGCCGCATGTGATGCGGCAGCGGCCGGCAGAGTATGACTCCCAGCGTGTAGTGCGGCGTCACTAGCACCAGGATCAGCAGGAACAGCAGGGAACGGAATACGGCCATCAGCGGGCGATATGCGCTGCAGCGGCGGCGAGATCGGGAAACACCAGCGTATCGGGCGGCAGCGCCGGATCATCGACGGTCTTGCGGCCCTTGCCGGTCAGCACCAGCATCGGCTGTGCGCCGACGATGGTGGCGGCCTGCAGGTCGCGCAGGGAATCCCCGATCGCCGGCACGCC
>JANXRC010000058.1 GCA_025353195.1 Rhodocyclaceae bacterium | reverse complement strand
GAAGGCGAGGAAGCCGGCCAGGTACATCAGGCCGTACCAGCGCACGGCGAGCGGGCCTATGGAAATGGCGATGGGGTCGAACTGGGGATGGATCAGCATGGTGGCCGGATTCTAACCGTCCGGCAAAAGTCGGCGCCGGCGGGACGGCGCTTCCGCCCGCCGCGGCGCTTCCGCTAGAATTGTTGATTCGTTCCCGGCGACCACGCCCATTGCAGGAGATTCCCATGCCCGCCTATCGTTCCCGCACCTCCACCCACGGCCGCAACATGGCCGGCGCCCGAGCGCTTTGGCGCGCCACCGGCATGACGGATGGCGACTTCGGCAAGCCGATCATCGCCGTGGTCAATTCGTTTACCCAGTTCGTGCCGGGCCACGTCCATCTGAAGGACATGGGGCAACTGGTGGCGCGCGAGATCGAGGCGGCAGGCGGCGTCGCCAAGGAATTCAACACCATCGCAATCGATGACGGCATCGCCATGGGCCACGGCGGCATGCTCTACAGCCTGCCCAGCCGCGAGCTGATCGCCGACTCGGTCGAGTACATGGTCAACGGCCATTGCGCCGATGCCATGGTCTGCATTTCCAACTGCGACAAGATCACGCCCGGAATGCTGATGGCATCGTTGCGGCTCAACATCCCGACCGTGTTCGTTTCCGGTGGGCCGATGGAGGCGGGCAAGGTCAAGTGGCATGGCGAGTACCGCATGGTCGACCTGATCGACGCCATGATCGAATCCGCCGATGACAAAAACAGCGACGCCGAAGTGGCCAGCATGGAGCGCTCCGCCTGTCCAACCTGCGGTTCGTGCTCCGGCATGTTCACCGCCAATTCGATGAACTGCCTGACCGAGGCGCTCGGCTTGTCCCTGCCCGGCAACGGCTCGCTGCTGGCGACGCATGCCGATCGCGAAAAACTGTTCCTCAAGGCCGGCCGTGTCGTCGTCGAACTCTGCCGGCGCTGGTACGAGCACGACGACGCCTCCGTCCTGCCGCGCAGCATTGCCAGCTTCGCCGCCTTCGAGAACGCCATCGCGCTGGACATCGCGATGGGCGGTTCGACCAACACCGTGCTGCACCTGCTGGCCGCGGCACAGGAAGCCGGCGTCAACTTCGACCTGGCCGACATCGACCGCATGTCGCGCAAGGTGCCGTGCCTGGCCAAGGTGGCACCGGCGACGCAGAAGTACCACATGGAGGACGTGCATCGCGCCGGCGGCATCATGGCCATCCTCGGCGAACTCGACCGCGCCGGCCTGATCAATCGCGACTGCCCGACCGTGCTCTACCCGACGCTGGGCGAGGCGCTCGACTGCTGCGATGTAAAGCGCAACAGCGACCCGGCGGTACACGACTTCTACCGCGCCGCGCCAGGCGGCGTGCCGACCCAGGTCGCTTTCTCGCAAAATCGCCGCTACCCGAAGCTCGATCTCGATCGCGCCAACGGCTGCATCCACGACCTGGCTCATGCCTTCTCGCTGGACGGTGGACTGGCGGTGCTGTACGGCAACATCGCGGAGAAAGGCTGCGTGGTCAAGACCGCCGGCGTCGATGATTCGAACCTCAAATTCACCGGCCGCGCCCGCGTCTGCCAGTCGCAGGAAGAAGCCGTCGAGAAAATCCTCGCCGACCAGATCGTCGCCGGCGACATCGTGGTCGTTGTCTATGAAGGCCCGAAAGGCGGCCCCGGCATGCAGGAAATGCTTTATCCGACCTCGTATCTGAAGTCGAAGGGCATGGGCAAGGTCTGCGCGCTGCTGACCGACGGCCGCTTCTCCGGCGGTACCTCGGGGCTTTCCGTCGGCCACGCCTCGCCGGAAGCTGCCGCCGGCGGTGCCATCGGGCTGGTCGAAGAAGGCGACACAATCGAGATCGACATCCCCAACCGACGCATCCATCTCGCCGTGCAAGAGTCGGTACTGGCGGCACGGCGCACAGCGATGGAAGCCCGAGGCGTACACGCCTGGAAGCCGCTCAATCGCCAGCGCCATGTCTCGGCTGCACTCCTGGCCTATGCCGCAATGACCACGTCGGCCGACACTGGTGCCGTAAGGGATATTTCACAACTTTGTTGACCTGCGTCAAAACCCCATCAATATATCAGCAGATACTAATCTACAGATTAGCTGAGATTATGTCTTGCATGGGGAAGAATCATGACGCGCGCGTTCACCCGAGTTGTACTCGTGATGTGTTACGCCGGCTGGCTGGCCGCCGCAGGGCCGGTTCTGGCGGATGAAGCAAAGCCGCTAAAACTAAATACCACCGCCGACCACACCAAGTTCAAGGAGCTGCAGAAGGAATTCAAGTCCGGGCCGGAGGTGACCAAGGCCTGTCTGGCCTGCCACACGGAAGCCGCCGGGCAGATTCACCGCACCAAGCACTGGAAATGGGAATACCTGAATCCCGATACCGGCCAGACACTGGGCAAGAAAACCGTTGTCAACAACTTCTGCATTTCGATTGCCTCCAACTACGCCTCCTGCACCAGTTGCCACGTCGGCTACGGCTGGAAGGATGCCAGCTTCGACTTCAAGTCCGAAGACAACGTGGATTGTCTGGTCTGCCATGACACCACCGGCAACTACAAGAAGCCGCCCGGCTTCGCCGGCAATCCGGTGGTCAAGGACACCGAGTATCCGCCCGGTTCCGGCAAGATCATCAAGGGCATCGATCTGGCCAAGATCGCGCAAAAGATCGGCAAGACCAGCCGCGACACCTGCGGCGCCTGCCACTTCAACGGCGGCGGTGGCGACGGCGTCAAGCACGGCGACATGGACACTTCGCTGGCGGCGCCGACCAGGGAACTCGACGTGCACATGGATGCCGAGGGCCTCGATTTCACCTGCGGCACCTGCCACAGCAGTTCCAGCCACGATGTCGCCGGCAGCCGCTACACGCCGACTGCCCAGGACAAGACGGGAGCACGCATCCGCGGCAAGGCCGACAAGGGCAACCCCGCTACCTGCGTCGCCTGTCACGGCAACGGCCCGCACAAGAAAGAAGCGCGGCTCAACCAGCACGCGACCAGGATCGCCTGCCAGACCTGCCACATCCCGACTTATGCACGCGGCGGCATCCCCACCAAGATGGTGTGGGACTGGTCCACCGCCGGCAAGCGAGATGCCGAAGGCAAGCAAATCACGACGAAGGACGCCAAGGGGCACATCATCTACGAATCGCGCAAGGGCGATTTCACCCTGGCCGAGAACGTCAAGCCCGAATACGTCTGGTTCAACGGCCAAGTGACCTACACGCTGATCACCGACAAGATCGAGAAATCCGAGCAGCGCACGAAGATCAACACACTGGGCGGCAGTCCGACCGACGGCAAGTCGATGATCTGGCCGATGAAGGTGTTTCGCGGCACCCAACCCTACGACCCGGTGAACAAGACGCTGGTCACGCCGCATACGGCGGGCAACGACGATACCGGCTACTGGAAAAATCTCGACTGGGACAAGGCCATTACGGTCGGCATGAAGGATTCCGGCCATCCGTTCTCGGGCAAGGTGGATTTCATCAAGACCGAAATGTCCTGGCCGATAACCCACATGGTGGCGCCCAAGGAAAAGGCGCTGGGCTGCGTCGAATGCCACAGCAAGCAAAGCCGCTTGGCCGGCATCCAGGGCATCTACATCCCGGTGCGTGACAACAACAGGCTGCTGGACACCGTCGGCTGGAGCGTGATCTTCCTGACCCTGCTCGGGGTGTTCGGCCACGGCGCCCTGCGCATCGTATCCAGCCGCAAACATCAGGCCAAGGAGAACTGAAATGGCTGAACGTATCTACATTTTCAAACGCTTCGAGCGTTTCTGGCACTGGTCGCAGGCCGGGCTGATCATGTTCCTGATGCTGACCGCCTTCGACATTCACGGCACCTACGCCATCTTCGGCTTCGAAAAGGCGGTGACCTACCACACCATCGCCGCATGGTCGCTGATCGGCTTGTGGGTGTTCGCGATCTTCTGGCATTTCACCACCGGCGAATGGAAGCAGTACATTCCGACCACGGAAAAAGTCGTGGCGATGGCGAACTATTACCTGTTCGGCATTTTCAGGGATGCGCCGCATCCCTTCCGCCTGACGCAACTGCGCAAGCACAACCCGCTGCAACGGCTGGCCTAT
>JANXRC010000034.1 GCA_025353195.1 Rhodocyclaceae bacterium | reverse complement strand
AGCAGCGCATAGATGCAGCCGATGGCGGCGCCGCTGACGATCAATTGCAGGAACTGCAACACCCGATGTCTCCTCAGGGGAATTGATTATTTGTCGCCCGTTCAGGGTCTGCGGGCGATTATGCCTGAGGGAAGTCGACAGTGCGCGTAATGTGCAACGGCGTTCCGCTAGGCGGGCCGAATGACGCCGTGCCGGCAGCGCCGACTATTGGCGGTTCGATGCAATCAGGCAGGCGCATGCCCCGGACCGTATCACGCGACCACCCACATTTCCGAAAGCACTTCCGCCTGCTCCAGCACCGTCTGCGTCGCCTTCTCCTGCATGTCAGGCGGGTAGCCGAACTTGCGCAGGATGCGCTTGACATAGACGCGCAGTTGCGCCCGGACGTTGTCGCGCATTGTCCAGTCGATGGTGACGTTCTTGCGCACGGTGGCGACAAGTTCCCGGGCAATCGTCTTCAGCGTGTCGTCGCCCAGCACCTTGACGGCGCTGTCGTTGGTCTCCAGTGCATCGTAGAACGCCAGTTCGTCATCCGACAGCCCGAGCTGTTCGCCGCGCGCGCCGGCCGCGCGCATGTCCCTGGCGAGTTGGATCAGTTCCTCGATCACCTGGGCCGTCTCGATGGCGCGGTTCTGGTACTTGCGCACTGCCTGTTCGAGAAGCTCGGCGAAGGAGCGCGCCTGGACGACATTGCGCTTGCCGCGCGCCTTGATCTCTCCTTTGAGCAGCTTCTGCAGCAGCTCGACGGCGAGGTTGCGCTGGGGCATGCCGCGCACTTCGGTCAGGAATTCGTCCGACAGGATCGAGATGTCGGGCTTCTTGAGTCCCGCCGCGGCAAAGATGTCCACGACCTCATCCGAGACGACCGCCCGGGAGATGATCTGCCGTATGGCGAGTTCCAGCTCCTCGTCCGTCTTGCGTTCGCCCGGCATGCTTTTGGCGAGGACCGCGCGCACTGCCTGGAAGAACCCCACGTCGTCGCGAATCCGCAATGCCTCCGCGTGCGGCACCGCGAGCGCGAAGGCCTGGGACAATTCGGTAACGGCTCGCAACAGCCGCGCCTTGCCGTCAACCTGCGCGAGGATGTGTTCCTGCGCCTCGGGCAACAATGAAAGGCGCGCCTGCGGCGTACCGCTTGTCCACGCTCCCCAATCGAAGCCGTGGAACAGGCCCTGACAGACTTCGCATTTCTCCAGCATCAAGGCCACGGCCTCACTCTGGTCGAGTGCCGTCTTGCCGGTGCCGCCCGCCTCCGTATAAGTCGCCAGCGCCTGCTTCAGCTCGTCGGCCAGGCCAAGGTAATCCACTACCAGCCCACCGGGCTTGTCCTTGAACACGCGGTTGACGCGGGCGATCGCCTGCATCAGGCCGTGGCCGCGCATCGGCTTGTCGGCGTACATCGTGTGCAGCGAAGGGGCGTCGAAGCCCGTCAGCCACATGTCGCGCACGATCACGATCCTGAAGGGGTCGGTCGCGTCGCGAAAACGTGCCGCCAGCGCCTCGCGCCGCGGCTTGTTGCGAATGTGCGGTTGCCAAGCTAGCGGGTCCGAGGCCGAGCCCGTCATCACCACCTTGAGTGCGCCGTGCTCGTCGTCCTCGCCATGCCAGGCCGGACGCAGGACCACCAGCTCGCGGTACAGCTCGACGGCGATGCGGCGGCTCATCACCACCACCATCGCCTTGCCGTCCATCGTCGCCAACCGGTTCTCGAAATGCTCCACCAGATCACGGGCGACGAGCTTGATGCGATTCTCGGAACCGACCACGGCTTCGAGCTGCGCCCAACGGCTCTTGAGCTTTTCCCTGCGCTCGACTTCCTCGCCTTCGGTAGCCTCCTCGAATTCCGGGTCGATCTTTGGCCGTTCCGATTCCTTCAGCTCCAGCTTCGCCAGCCGGCTCTCGTAGTAGATCGGCACCGTGGCGCCATCGGCGACGGCGCGCTGGATGTCGTAGACGCTGATGTAATCGCCGAACACGGCGCGCGTGTTGGCGTCGGCCTTCTCGATCGGCGTGCCGGTGAAGCCGACAAACGAGGCATGCGGCAGCGCATCGCGCATGTGCCGCGCGAAGCCGTCGATGAAGTCGTACTGGCTGCGATGCGCCTCGTCGGCGATGACGACGATGTTGCGCCGGTCCGAGAGCACCGGGTGGCGGTCGCCCCGCTCCTCGGGGAAAAATTTCTGGATGGTGGTGAACACCACGCCGCCGGAGGCGACCGCCAGCTTCGCGCGCAGGTCGGCGCGGTCGGCCGCCTGCGCCGGCGGCTGGCGCAGCAGATCGCGGCAGCGCGCGAAGGTGCCGAAGAGCTGGTCGTCGAGGTCGTTGCGATCGGTCAGCACCACGATCGTCGGATTGGCCATCGCCGGATGCAGGATCACCCGGCCGGCATAGAAGGCCATGGTCAGGCTCTTGCCCGAACCCTGCGTATGCCACACCACGCCCACCCGCCGGTCGCCGGGGGCACCGCCGGGCTTGCGTCCTGCTTCGTAGCGGCCGGGGGCTTCCGTCGCCCGCTGGGCCTCGGCCGCGCGCAAGGTCTCTTCCACCGCCACGTTCACCGCGTGGAACTGATGGTAGCCCGCCATCTTCTTGACGATCTTGCCGCCGCCATCGGCAGCGGAATCCTCGAACACGACGAAGTAGCGCAGCAGATCGAGGAAGCGCCGCTTCTCGAACACGCCCTCCAGCACCACTTGCAGTTCGGACAGTTTGGCGGAGGCGTCACCGCGCCCGGTGATCGTGCGCCAGGGCTTGAACCATTCCCGGCCCGCGCCGAGCGAGCCGATGCGCGCCTGCACGCCGTCGGAAACCACCAGCGCCGCGTTGCTGGCGAACAGCGCCGGAATCTGCGCCTGGTAGGTCTGGAGCTGCTGAAAGGCCGACCATACCGTCGCGTTCTCGTCGGCCGGATTCTTGAGTTCGATCACGGTCAGCGGCAGGCCATTGACGAACAGCACCACGTCCGGCCGCCGCGTGTGCTGCCCTTCCGCCACGGTGAATTGATTGACGGCCAGCCAGTCGTTGTTGTCCGGCGTGTCGAAGTCGATCACCCGCGCCTGCGCCCCGGCAATTGAACCATCCGGGCGGCGGTACTCCACCGTCACGCCATCCACCAGCATGCGGTGCAGCGCGCGGTTGCGCTCCACCAGCGACGGCGCATCGTTGCGCATCAGCTTGCGGAAGGCATCCTCCAGTGCGTCGGCCGGCAGCGCTGGATTGAGCGTTGCCAGCGCATCCCGCACTCGCTGCTCCAGCACCACGTCGCGGTAGCCCGGGTCGCTGCGCTCCGCGCCCGGCATGCCCGCTGCGATATCCGGGCCATGCAGTATCGAATAGCCAAGCGCTTCGAGCCAAGCGAGCGCGGCGTCCTCGACGACGGACTCGGTGAAGGAGCTCACTCTGTGACCTTCCAGTGGCCACCTTTGTTCGGGCCAACATGTATGAGGCGCCCGGATTCGCGAAGCTTTCGGATTGCGCGCTCGATTGCACTTTCCGACTTACCGATGAACGCCGCCAATTGCGGGAAGGTCATGTCCGGGTGCTCCATCAACAACTGCAAGATCGCTTCCGGCGTTTTCCCCGGCGTTTCTCCCGGCGTTTTCCCCGGCGTTTCTCCCGGCGTTTCTCCCGGCGTTTCTCCCGGCGTTTTCTGGGGCGTTTCCCTGTCGCTTCCCCGTCGTTTCCCTATCGCTTTCCCTGTCGCTTTCCCTGTCATTTTCCCCGGCAATCCGAAGGTCACGACCACCGCTCCCTGCCGCGAGGACACCGTCGGCGGCTCCAGACCATACTCCTGCATCAGGCGGGCAATCTTCAGCGTGCCGCGTCCCCAGGTCTCGATAATGCCGCGCCGATAGAAAGCGCGGGCGATCATCGGATTCCACGGCTTCGATTCATGCTCGCGGAACAGCGCTTCCGGCGTCAGGCCGAAATGCAGCTCACCGATGGAAATGATTTCCAGACGGTCGTCATACAGCCCCACCGCGACCGAACCGCCGCCGATGGCGTAATCGCGATGCACGAAGGCATTGGCCAGCGCCTCGCGCAGCGCCTCCACCGGCAGCAGCGGCGTGTCTTCGCGCTCCATGCGGCCAGGCACGATGCGCCCCGCGATGGGCAGCGATTCGATCAGGAAGCGTTCCGCCCGACGCATCAGTGCAAAGGCGTTGCCGTGGAACTGCCGGTTGTCGAGAAACTCGTCGCGATCCACGCCCCTGAAACGCGCCACCTTGAGCTGTAACTGCGGGAAGTCCGGCAGTTGCTCCTCCTCCTTGCAAAACAGCACCACGGCGGCGCGCGACAGCCGATTGCCACCCACCAGCAAGCTCAGCCCGCGCAGGATTTCCAGCGGCTCGCGCGTGCCGGGGTCGTCGATGCGCCCACGGCGAATCGCCTCCTCCAGCGTCACCACCATTTCGCGGCTGTCCAGCCGCGAGACATCCCAGCCCGCGGCAGGCTGGTTCTCCCAGCGCTCGGTCGCGTGCATCTCCTCCAGCAGCAGACGCTGATACGTCTCGCGCGGCATCGTCCGCGTGGTGTTCAGCACCCGCTCATAGGCCACGCCGCGAAACGCCACCGGCGCCCGCGCGGCCCGCGCCACGGTCAGCACCAACACTTCGCGCCCGGCCTCGACCTCCACTCGCTCCACCGAGGGAAACAGCGGCGGCTCGAAACCCTGAAACTCCTGGGCCAGTTCTTCCAGCGTACGGTCGGTAACGGTCTGGCCGACCAGCTTGCCGAATGGCGTCACGCCGAACAACAGGCGCCCGCCCCGACCATTGGCGAACGCGCAGAGCGTGCGGCAGGCGCGATCCTTCTCGGCGGTGGATTTCTTGAACTCCAGCGTTTCGGACTCGCCGGAGGCGGCCCAGGCGGCGATCTGATCGGGGATCATGGCAGGCTAAGCCTTTCCTCCCCATACGCCGGATAGAAGCGGAGGGAGCATCTGCTGAGCAAATAAATTTGCGCGAGTCGCAATTGCCGACCATAATCCAGGCGTGGGCTGGTCACTGCGTAGCGGGGGCTGGCTCTTTTCATTTGGGCAGTACCACGAGGCCGTAGCCATCCACTCGCCCATGGGGGCTGCGCCGGAACTTCTCCTCAATGATCCGGTAGTCCTCTTTTACCGCCTTACCGAGCACCGTGCGGCCAATCGGCGTCACCACGAGATCGGCCAACTGTAGCGCCGCAATATTCGAACTCTTGCTTCGCAGGTTCAGCCCCGTGACGCGCCGCTCTATGTCCTTCGCCTGCATGAAGCGGGTGCCCTGCACCTTGAGGTTCAACCAGGCGATTTCCAGTTGGCGATCCAGACTTACATCCCGCTTCTCGGCGACGATGACGCCACCGGATTCG
>JANXRC010000241.1 GCA_025353195.1 Rhodocyclaceae bacterium | reverse complement strand
CAACCGTTTCGACGGCGGGAAACCAGCGCTGGCCGACAAAGCCGACCAGGGCGAGAAACACCACCACGATCGCCGTGCCACCAGCGCCGACTTTCTGGCTGGCGTGCGGGGTGAAGACTTCACAAACGCCTCCGGGGCAATGTTGCGCCTGCTCGCGCGCGAAGGCGTTGTATATCTTGCAGGCCAGGCAGATGCCGAAGGCGCTCTCGAAGAACATCAAGATCAGGCAAGTGGCGCAGACGATCAGGTTGATCGGGCCGATCACGCTGTTGAGCACGATCAGGTAGAACATCACCGCGGCCAGCGTCCAGCCCACGGCCCAGGCGAAGCGCTTCTGCGGCGCGCCGGACCATTCGGGCACTTGATTCTTCACCGCGAGTCGGCCGAGGATTATGCTCGGCGAATACTTCGGATTGATGAAAATGCGGATCGTGAAGTCGATCAGGAAGGCAATCACGAAAATTCGCGTCAGGCGGAAATTGCCCATCAACCACGAGTTCAGGAACGACACCAGGGCGAAGAAGAACAGGATGCCGGCACTTGCCCGCACTTCGCGCTCGTTGAGCACCGGCACCGCATAGCCTTCGACTGTCTCGCCGAAACCAAAGATCTTCTTCATCTGCAATCCCCTCAAGAGTTCCCGCAGGAACGCACTCAGTGCGAGATGCTAGCGGGTCGGCGTCGTGGAGCTTATGATTGCAATCATATGAAACAGATCGATGCCAAATTGGCGGGGACCGCCCCCGCCTTGGCCGGTGTCACCGCCGAGTTGCAAACCGTGGCAGCCGGCGCCACGGTATTTCGCCAGGGGGATCGCAGCCGGGGCATTTTTCTGTTGCTGGCCGGCAGTGTGCGCCTGCAACGCGTGACGCCGGACGGCACGGCAGTCACGCTGCACCAGGTGCGCGCGGGCGAGACCTTCGCCGAGGCATCGCTGTTCAGCGATCGCTATCACTGCGATGCGGTCGCCGTGACGCAAAGCCGGGTCGGCCGCTATCCGAAGGCGGCACTGGCGACGGCCCTGCGCGGCGATCCGGAAAGCCTGTGGCGCTTCAGCGCGGATCTCGCGCACAGCCTGCAGCGTTTGCGCAGCCGTTACGAGCTCAAGCAGATCCGCTCGGCACCGCAGCGCGTCCTCCAATTCCTGCGCCTGCGTTGCGATGCGGACGGCCGCTACGCTGCGCCGGGGGCGCTGATGGATCTCGCAGCGGAACTGGGCATGAGCCATGAAGCCCTGTACCGCGCGCTGGCGACCCTGGAGCGCGATGGCAGTTTGTCGCGGGCAAACGGGGCGCTGCATCTGCGCGCCGGCGGCCGATAGCGGCGACGCTCAGACCGGCTTGAGCACCTTGCCGTCGCCATCGCGCACGGTCACGTTGACCGGGAAGCCGCTGCGCACGCTCTGGGTGACGACGCAGAAATCCTCGAACTGGTCGAGCACGCGATCGAGATGCTCGAGAGCATCGGCGGGCGAATCGACCTGGATCATGACATCGACGCTGCCGACGCGCAGGCGCTTCTCGTCGTTGCGCTCCAGGTGCGCGGTGACCACCGTGATGATCGGGCCAGGATTGTTCTTGAACTTGCGCAGCGCGAACAGCAGGCTGGCCGACAGGCAATTGGCGATGCCGGCGGCAAGCAGGCGTGAAGGGTTGGGTCCCGCGCCCTTGCCCAGGGGTTGCGGCTCATCGGCCAGCAACGGCGGGATGTCCTGGTCGAAGCGGATCAGGAAGGCGAACTCTTCCTGCTGTTCGAGGGTAAAAGAGAACTGAAGGGATTCACTCATGATGCAGTCCTTTGGAAGTCGGCGCTGGTGGTACGGCGATGGAACTGCCTGCGTTCGTAGTGATCAGCAGCAATGCCCTTTGCCGTGTTCCTGTATCGGCGGGCAGGGCATTGTGCCGTAAGAGCAGAACACGCAGCAATCGCCAGGCTTGGGATTGAGCAATGCGTGGCAGCCTTCGCACTCGTAGTCCCACCGGGGGATACCGTCCGCGACGGCGCGTCGCGGACATAAACCACTGGCAGGCGTCGGTGGGCATGGTCTCGGCCTTGACGTGTCCGCACAGGGGGCAGGTCAGCGTCGATTCGAGAATGATTTCAGCCACGCTCGTACCACTCCTTGCTGGAATTCACCACCTTGACCACCAGCAGCATCACCGGCACCTCGATCAGCACGCCGACCACGGTCGCCAATGCGGCACCGGACTCGAAGCCGAACAGGCTGATGGCGGCGGCAACGGCCAGTTCGAAAAAGTTGCTGGCGCCGATCAGGGCCGACGGACAGGCGACATTGTGCTTCTCGCCCACCGCGCGATTCAGCCAGTACGCCAGCGCGGAATTGAAGAAAACCTGGATCAGGATCGGCACGGCAAGCAGGGCGATGATCAGCGGCTTGTCGATGATCGCCTTACCCTGAAAGGCGAACAACAGCACCAGTGTCGCCAGCAGCGCGGTAATCGACCACGGGCCGATCACCGCCATCATGGCGTCGAAGTGGCCCTGCCCCATGCTCAGCAGCGACTTGCGCCAGACCTGGGCGAGGATGACCGGAATCACGATGTAGAGCAGCACCGAAGTGAATAGCGTGTCCCACGGCACGGTGATCGCCGAGATGCCGAGCAGGAAGGCCACCAGCGGGGCGAAGGCGACGACCATGATGCTGTCGTTGAGCGCAACCTGCGACAGCGTGAACAACGGGTCGCCGTTGGTGAGCCGGCTCCAGACGAAAACCATGGCCGTGCAGGGCGCGGCGGCGAGCAGGATCAGACCGGCGATGTAGCCGTCGAGCTGATCGGCCGGCAGCATCGGTGCGAACAGGTTGCGAATGAACAGCCAGGCCAGGAAGGCCATCGAGAACGGCTTCACCAGCCAGTTCACGAACAGCGTGACGCCGATGCCTTTGACGTGATTTTTGACTTCGTGCAAAGCGCCGAAATCGACCTTGACCAACATCGGGATGATCATGATCCAGATCAGCAGCCCGACCGGCAGATTGACCCGCGCCACTTCGAGTTTGCCGAGCATCTGGAAGGGTGCCGGCAGCCATTGCCCGAGGCTGATGCCTGCGATGATGCAGAGAAAGACCCAGACCGTCAGGTAGCGCTCGAAGGTCGACATGGATGCGCCAGCAGCAGCTTTGTAGATGACTTCGCATTGGGCGGACATGGCTCAGGCTCCTGTGTGAATTCGCCGTGCCGCCAGCGCCGACTCTTGCGCCGTCATGGTTTCCAACGGCAGGGCGAGAAAGGCACGAGTGCGCTTTTCGAGCGACTGATATGCCTCTTCGAAAGCCGCGCGTCGCGCGGCGATCGGCTCGACGTGGGCCGGGTCGGGAATGCCCCAGTGCGCCGTGGTCGGGTGGCCGGGCCAGACCGGACAGGCTTCCCCTGCGGCATTGCCGCAGACGGTGAAGATGAAGTCAAGTGCCGGCGCTGAAGGCACGGCAAATTCGTCCCACGATTTGCTGCGAGGCTCGGTTACCGGAATGCCGTGCTTCGCCAGCGTCTCCAGCGCCAGCGAATTGACCTGACCTCCCGGCTTGCTGCCCGCGGAATACGCCTTGATGCGCCCGGCCCCGAGGTGATTGAACAGGGCCTCGCCGAGAATGCTGCGGGCGGAATTGCCGGTGCACAGCACCAGGATGTTGAATACCTTGCTCATAAC
>JANXRC010000227.1 GCA_025353195.1 Rhodocyclaceae bacterium | reverse complement strand
ATGGTGCGCGTCGGCGAAATGACCGGCCGGCTCGAAGAAGTCTTCATCCGCCTGTTCGATCACCTCGCGTTTGAGCGCTTCATGCAGGAGCAGGTGAAATCGGCGCTGCGCTATCCGTCATTCGTTATCGCTGCCATGGGTATCGCCATCGTCATCGTCAATATCTTTGTGATTCCTGCTTTCGCCAAGGTGTTCAAGGGCTTCGGCGCCGAACTGCCGCTGATGACGCGCGTCCTGATCGGCTTTTCGGATTTCATGCTGAACTATTGGCATGTGCTGCTGCTGGGCATCGTTGCTGCCTCTTTTGCGTTCAAGGCGTGGCTCAAGACGAACAGGGGCCGCTACACCTGGGACCGTCTCAAGTTGAAGATTCCGGTTGCCGGGAAAATAGTCCGCAAAGCCACCCTGGCCCGCTTCGCCGCCAGCTTTGCCCTGGCCTCACGCAGTGGCGTGCCGATCATTCAGGCCTTGACCAATGTGGCGGAGACAGTAAATAACGCCTACATCTCGGCCAAGGTCGAAAAGATGCGTGATGGCGTCGAGCGCGGCGAGAGCATTCTGCGCACCTCGATTGCCGCCGGCGTGTTTACTCCCGTCGTACTGCAGATGATCGCCGTGGGCGAAGAATCAGGCGCGCTGGACGACATGATGAAGGAAGTCGCCGACATGTATCAGAGCGAGGTCGAGTACGAACTGAAGACGCTGGCACAGCAGATCGAGCCGATCCTCATCATATCGCTGGGCATCATGGTCCTGATCCTGGCACTTGGCATCTTCCTGCCCTTGTGGGACCTGGGCAAGGTGGCCATGAAGCGATGAGATGAAGCGCCAGCGAGGAGCCAGCAAGTTCGAGTTTGCCGTGACGGTAGCGATCCTCGGTGTTCTCGCCGCGGCTCTGCTGGTGCGGCTGAACGACATTCAGGCCGAGGCGGAACGCACGGAAGTTGATCTCACGGTGCGCAACATTCGGGTCGGCATCCAATTGGCCATTGGCGAGCGCATCATGCGCGGCGAGGAAGGGCGCATCATTGAAGTGGCACAGGCCAGCCCGATTGACTTTCTCGGCCATCGGCCGCGCGGGTTCACTAACGGACGCTTTGCGGAGGCATCAGGGCAATGGGCATACGATCCGGTTCGCCGCGAACTAAGCTATATGCCTCGCCTGCCAGCGGCCTTTGCCAACGCTACGGAGTTGCATTGGCGCTATGTGGCCCGTCTCGATTCGTCCGGACGAACGGTCGGCGCCAGCCTGGTAGGGCTAAACTAGATGCTTCTACTGCCGATAATCCCTAGAATGATCGTCAGGATACCTGCTATTTTTTCCAGCCAATGAACGGACATCTCACATGGCCATGAAATCGAGCCGCATTTCCCCGCTTGCGCGCGGTTTTACCCTCATCGAACTGGTGATCGTGATTACCATCATCGGCATTCTCGCCGCCGTGGCCCTGCCGCGCCTGATCGACGCCCAGCGTGACGCGCGGGTGGCCAAGACCAATGCGATTTATGGCTCGATCCGTTCCGCGGTGGCCCTGGCCCGCTCGCGCTGCGAACTGGATCTTGCCGGTACGGCCCCCAGCGTCACGGCAGTCAATTGCGCCTCGACGCCGCCCAAGGTGAATATGGATGGCTTGATGATCGATATCGTCAATCGCTACCCGGCGGCCACCGCGGCCGGTATCGAAGCTGCCGCTGCGCTGAATCCGGCGGCGGATGGCCTGACACCGGGCGGAACAGGCACAACGCGGACGTACGACATAGCCGGCGGCACGATACCCAACTGCCGGATTACCTATCAGGAAGCGACGCTGAGCGGCACCGCGATTGTGGCACCCGTGATTTTAGTGGTAAGCTCTGGTTGTTAGTATTCCGGCCGTGTGCTGTCTGGTCAAACGTATCAAAGGAGAGAGTAATGAAACAGAAAGGCTTTACGTTAATCGAGTTGGTCGTTGTGATCGTGATTCTGGGCATTCTGGCGGCGACGGCACTGCCGAAGTTCATTGATTTGTCGGGCGATGCACAAAACGCCGCGACGCAAGGCGTGGCGGGCGGCCTCGGGTCGGCCATGGCGGTGAATTATGGTTCGCGCAAAGCCAATTCCAGCAAGGGAGTGACGGTATCTGACTGCAACAACTGGAACATTCTGCAAGGCGGCCAGCCGAGCGGCTACAGCATTGCTGCCGTGCCGATATCTGCCGATGCGACCTACAATAGTTGTACCGTAACTGGCCCGGGCACCAGCCATACGGCTACCTTTGTTGGTATGGGCATCAGCTAATCCTTGGATTTGTCTCGCAGGTAACCCCCGAGGCTCGTCGTCTCGGGAGTTTCTTGTTTGGGCCGTGCGCATTACATTCTTAACTATCGCCTGCTGGCCAGGCCCGCGATACACGGCTGCAATCAGGCACAGCAAAGCAGTGGCGGCCTGAGTGCAAGGACGGCTCGGGCCAGATACGCATCGTCCCCTCGCACACGTAGGATTGATTTTCCGCGAGCGCTTTGTCCGGCTCGAGCAGCGCGCCGAGCGGTTCGACAGCCGTACCGAGGGAGATAGTAATGAATCCGAAGGGTTTTACCCTAATCGAGTTGGTCGTTGTGATCGTGATTCTCGGCATTCTGGCGGCGACGGCGTTGCCGAAGTTCATTGATTTGTCGGGCGATGCACAAAACGCCGCGACGCAAGGCGTGGCGGGCGGCATGGGCTCAGCCATGGTCGTGAATTATTCTGCACGCAAAGCCAATTCCGGCAAGGGGCAGGCGGTAAGCAATTGCAACACATGGGCTATTCTGCAAGGTGGTCCGCCCTCCGGCTACAGCATTGCTGCCGTGCCGATATCTGCCGATGCGACCGCCGGTTGTACCGTGACTGGCCCGGGTACCAGTCATACGGCTACCTTTATTGGTATGGGCATCAGCTAATCCTTGGATTTGTCCCGCAGAAAGACCCCGAGGCTTGCTGTCTCGGGGTTTTTTCTTTTGGCCGTGCGCAATACCTCATCGACTATCGCCTGCTGGCCGGGCCCGCGATACGCCGCTGAAATAAGGCGCAGCAAAGCGGTGGCTTCTTGGGGGCGCCCACTCAGTTGCCGCAGAACGGCGCAGCGGGTGAGTAGTGACGGTTCTGGCCAGATGCGCATGGCACGCTCACACACATAGGACTGTTTTTCCGCGAGCGTCTTGTCCGGTTCAAGCAGCGCCCCGAGCGCAATGTTGGCGTAGGCGGCAAGAGCCGAGTGGGTCGACAGACGCGCGACAGTCGCGATGCGCTGCTTCCATTCTTCGTCGGTAGGATGATGCTGTGGCGGGAAATTGGTCGCGCTGTCCAGTTGTCCGTAGTCGATGCGCAGCGGGAGCGTGGCCAGCGCAGCGCAGGCCAGCGCGATCGGCAGAATATGTCGTGATCGCGGATACTCGAAACGCCTTGGGGCAGCCGTCAGAGCGCCGAGGGCAAGCGCGGCCAGACCGAGGAAATCGGCGTACCAAAGCGGGTATTCGAACAGGCTGTGCAGCCCCAGCAGCGCGAGTAGATCGAAACCCCAGCGCCGAGCCGGATCGGAAGAACTCTGCCACGCACGGCCGGTCCAGCGGATCAGAACCGCCGCAGCCAGCAGCATGGCTGGGATGCCAAAGTCGGCGGCCAATTGCAAGACAATATTGTGCGCGTGCTCCGCGCCTGGGTACGTGTTCGCTCCCATGGGGGCCACTGCCGCTGCCTCCACCATGCGCCACGGAAAATTTCCCACGCCGTTACCGGTCATTGGATGGTCGCCAACGATCATGAGCGTGTCGCGCCAGAGATCGAGTCGCGCATCACCTGAAATGGTCATCGGAGAAAGCCGCTCCATCGCCGATAGCGAGCCTTCGGTCGCGTCGAAGCCCGGTAGCAGATGGCGCGACGCTAAGCCGCCCGTGAAAACTCCCAGAAGGCCGGCGGCCAGAAGCGAAGTTCGTAACCAGTGTTGATTGCCGAGAACATGGCGCTGGTAAAGAAATGCCAGCATGAGCAGCGCCAATCCGTGAACAACGGCGATGCGAGACCCGGTCAGTCCGGCGCCACAGCCGATGAACACAACAGCGAAGACAGCGCTGCGGGTTTTGAGGCTTCCGCTTTCCTTGAGCCATACCGCGGCGGCAATTCCCATCCAAAGATAGCTTGTGAGCAGGTTGGGCTGGGCGATGTTTGCGGTCATGCCGCCGCTGGGGCGCGGAAAAAGTACATCAGTTGGGAGGCTTATATGGAGTCGCTGGGCAAAGGCTAGCGCTGCGCTCAGCAGCGCGCCAGCCAGTACGGCGATGGCCAACTGGCGGAAGAACACGGCCGGCCCGAAGCGGTTGGTCAGGGACGCGCCGACAACCATGAGGAGTGCAGCCCAAGCCAGGTAGCTGGTATGCAGCAGAGCGGCCTCGCCATAGTTCAGCATGCCGCCGAGCCATTGCAGCATGACCAGCGCCAGCAAGCCGCCGGGCAGGATGATGATGTCCGGGATGGCAATCAGCAGAGGCCGCCGGACTGTCAGCGCCAAGGCGGCCAGTATCCCCAGAAGTATCGCCCACCACTCCTCGTAGAAGGAAGGAATGGGATGGTGATGGATCGGGTGCAGAAAGGGGACGGTGACCATCAGACCCAGCAGCAACAGGCTGAGGCGGTCCGACCAACTGACGGGGCCCTGCGTGGCTGTGGTCATAAAGGGGTAGCGCTGGATGAAAGGCACAAGCCTAACATCGCTCGCATGCATCGTCCTCGATGGAGCCGCTTGCTCCGCAGATTCCTCCCGAATGACCCAATTACGAGCCCTTCCCGCCTGATATCAACGCTTGCCGCAGCTTGCCGCTTAGTATAATCGGGACGATTATGGGTCTCCGTGCGTCCAGTGCCAAACTTTCTCAATCCAAGAGCTGAACAAGGCTGGTTATCCGTCGGGCTGCGGGAGGGGCGGGTCGACTTCGTGCATATCCGCCGTGAACGTGGCCGCAAGCCTATGGTATTGCTGGCCGACTCGGTCGAGAAGGGCGCCGACGATGCGGCCACCTTGGGCTCCCTGCGGCGGCCGATGCGGCTCGATCGCTACCGCTGTACGGCGTTGCTCACCCACGGCAAATACCAGTTGATCCAGACCGATGCCGTCGCAGGTGCGCCCGAGGAGGCGCGCGAAGTGATGCGCTGGAAGCTGAAGGATCAGATCGAGTTCCCGGTCGATACCGCCGCCATCGATTTGCTGCCCATCCCGTCCGACGGCCGGACGCCGCAGGTGTTTGCCGCACTGTCGGCCGAGTCGACCATAGCGCCGCTGGTGCAGGCGTTCCAGGCAGCCAAGGTGCCGCTGGCCGCAATTGATCTGCCCGAACTATCGCAGCGCAACCTGGCGGCCTTGTTCGAGGAGGACGGGCGCGGCCTGGCCACGCTGATCTTTGACGACGACGAAGGCCTGCTCACCTTTACTCGGAGTGGCGAACTGCTGGTGGTGCGCCATGTCGAAATTGCCGCGCACCAGTTGATCACAGCGGATGCCGAGCGGCGCAACGTGCTGTTCGAACGCATCGCGCTGGACGTACAACGCTCGCTGGACAACTTCGATCGCATGTACAGCGCAATTCCGCTTGCCAATATTCTGGTGGCACCCATTCCCCGCGTCGACGGCTTCCTCAGCTACCTGCGGGCCAACCTGACGATCAACGTCGTTCCACTCGACGTCTCGGCTGTACTGGACCTCGGCGCCGTGCCGGCCCTGCTCGATCCCTTGCGCCAGTTCCAATGCCTGCGCGCGCTGGGTGGGGCGCTGCGCGATGAACCGGAGCCGGCATGAGCGCCCAGATCAACCTCTACCATCCGCGCTTTCTCAAGCAGCACGACCGGCTTACGCTGGGCAACGTGGCGATTGCCGCCGTGGTGGTCTACGCGGTGCTGGCGGCCGCGGCTGGATGGGCCTGGCAGGACGCGGCGGCGCGCAAGGAAGCGGCGGCAGCGGTCGAGGCGCAACTCCAGGCGGCGAAGGAGCACGTGGAAGAAGTGACCAAGGCCGCCGCAACACGCAAACCCAACCCGCAACTGATCGCCGAACTGGAAAGCGCCGAGGGCCTGCTGCGCCGTCGCGCCGACATCGCGCGCTTGCTGGAAAGCGGAGCCGTCGGCAGTACCGGTGGTTTTGCCGAGTACCTGCGCGGCTTCGCCCGCCAGGTGCCGGAAGGCCTCTGGCTGACCGGCTTTACTATTGCCTCCGGTGGCAATGACATGGAAATCCGCGGCAGCATGCTGAATCCAGCCGCACTGCCCGACTACATTCGCCGCCTGGGTGCCGAAAAGGTATTTCAGGGGCGCAGTTTTGCCGCCTTGACCATGAATCGCGCTGATCCACCCGCGGCTGTTCGGCCCGTCGCACAGGCCGCCGCCGTATCGCCAGCACCGACTGCTGCGCCGCTTCCCATCGATTTCGTCCTGATGCCCAAGCTGGTCGATGCGAAGGAGGCCAGGCAATGAGTGCCTTGTCCGCTCAATGGGCACAATTGAGCGGAAAGTTCGCCGCGCTGACGCGTCGTGAACGTGCCATTGCTGCTGCTGCGCTCGTGATTGGAGGCGGTTTTCTGATCTTCAGTTTCGCGATCGATCCGTCCCTGGTCAAGGCGCGCAGCGCCAGCCGGGTGGAAGCCGCGGCGCGTGCAGAACTCGCACAGCAGCAGGCTCAGGTGGTCTTGCTCACGGCGCAGAACGCAGATCCGGATGCGATCAACAGGCGGCGCCTGGAGCAGGCGAAGCAGGAACTTGCGGTGATCAGCGGGCGTCTCGCCAGTTTCGAGGCCGGGATGGTGCCGCCGGCACGGATGCAGGCCTTTCTGGAAGGACTGTTGGCGAAAAACCGTGCCCTGGAGCTCCTCGACCTGAAGACGCTGCCCGCGACCCGGGTAGGCGCCTCGACCGGGGCGGAAAAGACCGATGCCGCCACCGGCGCGACCACTCAGACGGCCAGGGATGCAGGCAAGGACAAGGGCGCAGCGCCGGCGGCGGCCGAAGGCATTTATCAGCACGGCATCGAGATCAGGCTGGCGGGCAGTTACAATGATCTGCTGAACTACCTGGCGGAACTTGAACGCATGCCGCAGCGCGTAATGTGGAACAGCGTCAGTCTCACGGTGGAGAAGTATCCGCGCAACATCATGGTGTTGCGTGTCTACACTTTGAGCCTCGATCGAAACTGGTTGGTTGTATGATGCGTCACGATTGGCTGTCGCTCTTTTTGGCAGGGCTCCTCGGGGTGGGGCCCGTTCTGGCTCAGGTGCCGGATCCAACGCGCCCGCCCGCGGCTCTCATGACTCCGGAGACGGGCAGTGTTGCCGCGCCGGTGGAAAGCGGGGTGCAGACGGTAATTTTGCGGCACGGCCGCAAATCGGCTGCCGTGATCAATGGGCAATATGTCGTGGTCGGAGGCAAGTTTGGCGACAAGCGGGTGGTGAAGATCAGCGAAAGCGAGGTAGTGTTGCAAGGGGAGAGCGGGCGCGAAGTCATCAAGGTGATGCCCGCGATAGAGAAAATGCCGACACGGAACAAGACGGCCATCAAGCGGCAGACAACTGGAACCACGCAATGATGAGACACGCAATCGATGCGCGTTGGATACTGCTGCTCCTCCTCTCCGGTGCCGTGGCCGGCTGTGCCGCGCCGCGCGGCGGGAACGAGGTGCTGGGCCAGATCAACGATGTGCTGCTGAAATCTGCCGCCGAACGCAAGCTGCCATCTGCGGAAGTCACGGACAAGTCGCTCATGCCGCCGCTGGCGCCGCAGGCGGCGATCGAAGCTGCCGCGACAGAGCCGCGCTTCGATCTCTCGGTGGTCAATGCCCCGGCGACGCAGGTTTTCATGGCACTGGTGTCGGGCACCCGCTACAGTATGCTGCTGCCGCCCGATGTGAGCGGCAGCGTCACGGTCAATCTCAAGGATGTGACCCTGATGGAGGCGCTGGACACCATCCGCGAACTCTACGGTTACGAGTACCGCGTCCAGGGCAAGCGCATTTTCATTGAATCCAACACCATGAAGACCCGTGTCTTCCGAATCAATTACCTGTCCAGCCGGCGTCAGGGCAGCAGCGATCTGCGGGTCACCGGCAGTTCCATGACCAGTGGCGCTGGTATGGCGGGCGGTGCTGGTTCGACGGTGACGTCAACGCCCGGCCAAGCGGTACCGGCAGGCGCCGGTGCGCCCACGGCCGCGCGTGGCAGCGATACCAGTCGCGTCAGCATGACTACCGACAGCGATTTCTGGGGCGACCTGAATAATGCGCTGAGAAGCGTAGTCGGTGCCACCGAAGGGCGCAGCGTCGTCGTCAATCCTTCGTCGGGGGTGGTGCTGGTGCGCGCCCTGCCGACCGAACTGCGCAATGTCGAGAAGTATCTCAAGGCGACCCAACTCATTGCCGAGCGGCAGGTCATGCTCGAGGCCAAGATCATCGACGTGACGCTGTCCGAAGACTTCCAGGCCGGCGTCAATTGGGGCGCTTTCAAGAGCGGTCCGAACAGCTTTTCAGGCGTCGGCGTGACTCAGCGGGATTCGGTGCTTAAGGCGGGTGCCGGCACCGCGCAGCTTGTCGGCCCGTTAGCGGTGCCGAACACGCTTTCCGTGACGCCGGGACAGTTCGGTTCGATCGCTGCTTCGGCGCTGAGCAAGGGCTTTATCGGCCTCGCCTTCCAGACCTCCAATTTCGCCGCGCTGCTGAATTTCCTTGAAAGCCAGGGCACCGTCTCCGTGCTGTCTTCGCCACGCATCGCCACGCTCAACAATCAGAAAGCGGTACTCAAGGTGGGTACCGACGAACTGTTCGTAACCAATGTCACATCGTCCACGACGACCACGACCACGGGCTCGGTCTCATCGCCGAGCGTGACACTGCAGCCTTATTTTTCAGGCATTTCGCTGGATGTCACGCCGCAGATCGACGAGGACGGCACCGTCATCCTCCACGTGCACCCGGCGGTGAGCACGGTGGCCGAGAAGGAGAAGGTGATCGACCTCGGTGCGCTGGGCGTCTACAAGCTGCCGTTGGCGGCCAGCAGCATCAATGAAACCGACAGCATCGTCCGCGTCCAGGACGGCAACATCGTCGCCATCGGCGGCCTGATGCGGCAGGCGCAGTCCTCGGACCGCTCGCAGTTGCCGGGTACCACCGGCTTTTTTGCCAACGCACTGGGCCAGCGCGCTTCATCGTTGAGCAAGCGCGAGCTGGTCATCCTGATCAAGCCCACCTTGATCGACAATGACCGGGCCTGGGTGCAGGACATCAACGACGTCCAGGAGCGCGTGCGGGCTTACCCGTCGTCCGTCCGGCCTGCAGAGTAGTTCCGCGCGGCGTGTATCTCAATCACTTCGGCCTCAAGGAATTCCCGTTTGGCATAACGCCGGACACCAGCTTCATCTATTCCGCCGACGCCCATCAGGAGGCGCTCAACACCTTGCTGATAGGCCTCGATACGGGCGAGGGCTTCATCAAGATCACCGGAGAAGTCGGCACCGGCAAGACGCTGCTCTGCCGCCGCTTTCTGGCAACCCTGACCGACGATCAGGTGGTGGCCTACCTGCCGAATCCGATGCTGGAGCCGCGCATTCTGCTTATCGCGATTGCCGAGGAACTTGGCCTCAAGCTCCAGGGCATGGACTACCAGTTTCATCTGCTCAAGGAATTCAACGAGCATCTGCTGGAGATGGCGGCACAAGGGAAAAGGGTAATCATCTGCATCGACGAGGCCCAGTCCATGCCGCTGGAAAGCCTGGAAGCGCTCCGGCTGCTGTCAAATCTGGAAACGGAAAAGCGCAAGCTGCTGCAAGTGGTGATGTTCGGCCAGCCCGAGCTGGACCAGAAGCTGGCAAATCCGGCCGTGCGTCAGCTGCGTCAGCGCATCGTGTTCCATTACCGCATGCCGGGCCTGAAGCAGCTGGAAGCAGCCCATTACCTCTCCCACCGCCTGCGCGTGGCGGGCCATCGCGATGGAGACATTTTTCCGCCCGCCAGTGCGCGCCTGCTGTTCCGCTTGTCCAGTGGTACGCCGCGTCTGGTCAATGTGCTGGCACACAAGGCCATGCTGCTGGCCTACGGCGAAGGCAAGACCAAGGTGAGCAGCGCCCACGTCAAACTGGCCGGTCGCGATACCGAAGGCCTGCGTGCAGCGCACTGGTGGCAACGGTGGTGATATGAGCCTGGTCAACAAGATGCTGCGTGACCTGGATGCCCGCCGTGTCGCCGACGGCGATCGTGCTGCGCTCCCCTCGGCGGTGACGCCGCTGGCAGCGCGTCAGGAGCCGCGCCGGGCTTTGTCGTGGCTATGGTTCGGTACGGTCCTGGTGGCGGCAGGTCTCGGCGCTGCGGCGTGGTACGGCATGCAAACCAGCAATCCGGAAATGTCTGCCGTACATCCGGTAGCTGTAGCGCCCGCCGTATCGGCGGTAGCCCCAGCGCCACCCCCAACGCCAGTCGTACCAGCGGCGTCCGAGGTACCTCCTACGCCCGCGGTACCCGCAGCGCCAGCAGTTGCTGCAGCCGCCGAGTCGGTCAGCGCCGCGGCAGCTGCGCCTGTTGCCCCTGTTGCGCTGCCTTCCCTGCGCATGGCCAACGAATTGTCCGCGGCGCCTGCGGTTGCCGCCGAGCCGCCACGCAAGGCGGTTGTCGTCGCGCCGAAGACGCCGGAGAGATCGGTTGCGAAAGCCGCTCCGCCCCGGCCGCTGGTGGTGGCTGTACCGAAAGTGCCACCGGATCCAGCTGGCGCCAGCATCGACAAACAGGTGCGCCTGCCGTCACCGGCTGAACGTGCCGAGAGCGAATACCGTCGCGGTGTTCTGGCGCAACGCCAGGGCAATGCGGAAGGCGCGGCGGCTGGCTATCGTGCCGCGCTGGAGATTCAACCCGAGCATGCCGCTGCCCGGCAGACCTTGGCGGCGCTGTTGATTGAAGAGAAGCGTTTCGACGATGCGGAAGAACTACTACGCAAGGGGACGGAACTGGCTCCAGTGCGCCTGGCATCGACGTTGTCCCTGGCGCGTCTCAAGGTGGAGCGCAACCAGGCACCCGCCGCACTGGAGCTGCTGCAGAAAAATGCAGCATTCGGCGAGCGCAGTGCCGAGTATCAGGGATTTGCCGCCGCGCTGCTCAACCGTGCGGGACGCGTCCCGGAAGCGGTGGAGCACTATCAGGCGGCGACTCGGCTGGCCCCCAGCGAAGGGCGCTGGTGGGCAGGCCTGGGCATAGCGCTGGATGCCGCAGGACGAGGCCCGGAAGCGCGCGAGGCCTATCAGAAGGCGCGTGCCTTGCCCGGGTTGCCGGCCGATCTGGCGCAGCACATCGAACAGCGCTTGCGCTAGGAGACTTGCCGCGGCGTAGCGCCAGGCGTTGCGGCCTAGGTGTCTTGCCCTTCTGCCGCCATGAGCTTGCTTTGCGCCCAGGTGCGCAAGTGACCGAGCGGGCCGGTGAGACTGGTCCATGCCTCCAGCATGGCCCGCTTCTGTTTCTCGCGCTGGTTTTCCTCGGCTCGCACAAAGTTCTGAATCTGTTCCTGGATCAGCTCGCGCGAGCGCTCTTCGGCGCGCAGTTGTATCAGGCGCAGGGCGTCCCGCGCCATCTCATCCTCGGCGATCGAGAAGGGCAGCGTGATCATGGTCGCCAGGCGCAAAATCTCCCGCTGCGTATCGGCACGCTCGATCGATGAAACCTGAATATCGCACCGCGCGACGAAGCGCCTCGCTTCCATGCGCAGCATGTTCTTGTCGACGGGATCGCGAAGCGCCATGAATACCTATTCCGAGTTTGAAAGCTTAATTGTACAGCCGCCTTCAGGCCTTGAGCGCCCTCGCCAGCACGCAAGCCTCGACGCGTACCGCGCCGTGCGCCTTGAGCGTTCGCGCCAGTTCGTCGAGCGTTGCGCCGGTGGTCATCACGTCGTCGACCAGCAACACCGTCTTGCCTGTCAGGTCGATTTCGCATTCGAAGGCGTGACGGATGTTCTTCGTCCGCTCCTTCCATGGCAGGCTGGCTTGCGGCGCAGTGTCGCGGCGGCGGTGAATGTGGCTGACCTCCAGCGGTGCGCCGAGCGCTCGTGCCAGCGGCCGGGCGATCTCCAGGGCCTGGTTGAAGCCGCGTTGTCTGAGCCGCGCCGTCGAGAGGGGAACCGGCACGATCAGGTCGGGGCAGTGCGGCGTCGATGTCTGCGCCAGCGCCTTGCCGAAGAAGTCGGCGCTGGCGAGACGGTGAGCGTACTTCAGCGACTGGATGAGGCGATCGACCGGGAACTCGTAGCCAAAAACTGCCTGCGCGGCGTCGAAATGCGGTGCTCGTTTCAGGCAGGCGCCGCAAACGTTAGCGCCCGGAGTCGGCAGCGCGCAGACCGGGCAGCGCTCGGCGGTCAAACGCGGCAGGCTGTCGGCACACGACGGACACAGGAAGTCGCCGCCGCTGGGGGCTGCGCACAGGAAGCAATCCTGCGGCAACAGGGTGGCCGCAAAGCTTCGCGCTGTTTTTGCCAAACCCGCGGCTACGTTCGCTGCAATTGACAAGCCCGGTTCCTTCCACCAAGATTCGCGCCTCTCCGTATTCTAGCGAGTCCCCAGCGATGACTGCCACAGCCACCCCTCTAACCACGGTTTCCGCGGCTCCCCCGGCCCTGCGCTGGACTACGGAAGCGCTCGTCGCCCTGTTCGAACTGCCCTTCAACGATCTGCTGTTCCGGGCGCAGCAGGTGCATCGGCAGAACCACGAAGCCAACGCCATCCAGCTGTCGACCCTGCTGTCGATCAAGACCGGCGGCTGCTCGGAAGATTGCGGCTATTGTTCGCAATCGGCGCACCACGGCGAGGTGGAACGTGAAGCCCTGCTCGAAGTCGACGAGGTCATCGCCGCCGCGCAGGCCGCCAAGGACAAGGGCGCCACGCGCTTCTGCATGGGTGCGGCCTGGCGCGGCCCGAAGGACAAGGATCTGGACCGCGTCACCGACATGATCGAAGCGGTCAAAGCCCTCGGCCTGGAAACCTGCGTCACCCTCGGCATGCTCAAGCAAGGCCAGGCCGAGCGCCTGAAGGCAGCCGGGCTCGACTACTACAACCACAACCTCGATACCGCGCCGGAGTTCTACGGCCAGGTCATCACCACCCATGCCCAGAGCGACCGTTTCGACACCCTGGGCCAGGTCCGCGATGCGGGCCTCAAGGTCTGTTGCGGCGGCATCGTCGGCATGGGCGAAACGCGCCGCGCGCGCGCCGCGCTGCTGGCCGAGCTGGCCAACATGAGCCCGCCGCCCGAGTCGGTGCCGATCAACCAGCTGGTGCCGATGCCCGGCACGCCGCTGGAAAATGCGCCGCCGCTCGATCCCTTCGAGTTCGTGCGTACCATCGCCGTGGCGCGGATCAGCATGCCCGGCTCGATGGTGAGACTCTCTGCCGGCCGTCAGGAAATGAGCGACGAGCTGCAGGCGCTGTGCTTCCTCGCCGGTGCGAATTCAATCTTCTACGGCGACAAACTGCTGACGGCCGGCAACCCCGAAGCCGATCGCGACGAGGCGCTGTTTGCCCGGCTGGGACTCGCCGCCGCCTGATCTCCCCATGCGCAGCGACTTCGCTGATGCAGCCGAGTCTTACGACTCTGCTGCGGTCCTCGCCCGCGAAGTGGGCGCTCGCATGGCAGCGCGGCTGGACCTGGTAAAGATATCGCCGCAGCGCGTCGCCGATATCGGTTGTGCCACGGGCGACGGCGTCCGCGAACTGCACCGGCGCTACGGCACAGCGGCGAGCGGCAAGCTCGCGCTGGCGATCGACTACGCGCTGCCCATGCTGCGCGCGGTGCGCAGGCGCACCCCACGGTTGCAGCGCCTGGCCGGCCGCGGGCCACAGCTGGTCAATGCCGATGTGCGCGCTTTGCCGCTGGCCGCCAACACGCTGGGCCTGATCTGGTCGAACCTGGTGCTGCACTGGCTCGATGATCCCTTGCCGGCCTTGCGCGAACTTCATCGCGTGCTGGAGGCCGGCGGCCTGCTCAGTTTTGCTACGCTTGGCCCCGACACACTGAAGGAGTTGCGTGCCGCGGCCGCAGAAGTCGGCGCTGGTGATACGGCGAAACGCTTCCTCGACATGCACGATCTGGGCGACATGCTGGTGGCCGCCGGCTTCGCCGATCCCGTCATGGACATGGAGGTCATCACGCTTACCTATGCCACGCCGCGTGCCTTTCTCGCCGACCAGCGCCACCTTGGCGTGCGTGACGCCCTGTTGGGGCAACAGGGTTGGCGCGAATGGCGCCGCCTGCTCAAAGCCTGGCCGCGGGATGTCGACCGGCGCCTGCCGGCCAGTTTTGAAATCGTCTATGGCCACGCCTGGAAGCCCGAACCGCGGCAGATCGCCGATGGGCGCGCGGTGGTGAAATTCCATTCGCGATGAAGCGCGCCAAGCAGCGTCTGCTGCGGCCACTCAAGCCGCGCAATCTTCTGGCGCTTGATCCGTTGCTGAAAAAGGGCGGCGCGCACCAGCGCAAGGACAAGCGCGCCAGCCGGGCCCGGCAGAAGGTAACACTGCAGCGCCGCGCCGCGGAAACCTGATCGCACCTCCGCACCCGGGCATTTTTCCTCGTTCGGGCGTCACCGCTGTGGAAATCCACATATTGCGTATTGTGAAGTGGTGTTTTACAATGCGGGAAATTCGCTGTCAGCAAAATCACGAACTAGGTCTATGCTGCAAACAAACAGGTCCGTTGAGATCGCGTCCAGCGGAACCCAATAACTCTAGGACGAGGAGATGTCATGTCAGCTGCGCCCCAACTCGCGTCATCCGACGCCGACCCGCAGGAAACCCGCGAATGGCTCGATGCACTGCAAGCCGTGATTGCCCACGAAGGCCCCGGGCGCGCCCACTTCCTGCTCGAACAACTGATTGCGCTGGGCCACCAGACGGGCATCAACATGCCCTACAGCGCCAATACCGAATACACCAACAGCATTCCGGCCGATCAGCAGCCGATCACGCCGGGCGATTACGAACTGGAACAGAAGATTCGCGATTATGCGCGCTGGAACGCAATGGTCATGGTGTTGCGCGCCAACCGCGATGACTCCGGCCTCGGCGGCCACATCGCCAGCTATGCCTCGGCGGCCACGCTCTATGACATCGGCTTCAACCACTTCTGGCGTGCTCCGTCTGAAGCCAGCGGTGGCGATCTGGTGCTGTCGCAGGGCCATTCGGCACCGGGCACCTACGCGCGAGCCTTCATGCTGGGCCGCCTGACCGAAGAGCAGATGGACAATTTCCGCCGCGAGGTCGATGGCAAGGGCCTCTCGAGCTATCCCCACCCGTGGCTGATGCCGGACTTCTGGCAGTTCCCCACCGTCTCGATGGGCCTCGGACCCTTGCAGGGGATCTATCAGGCGCGCTTCATGAAGTACCTCCAGCACCGCAGCCTGATTGCCACCGACGACCGCAAGGTGTGGGCCTTCATGGGCGACGGCGAGATGGACGAACCGGAATCGCTGGGCGCGATCGGCATGGCCGGGCGCGAGCGTCTGGACAACCTGATCTTCGTCATCAACTGCAATCTGCAACGTCTCGACGGGCCGGTGCGCGGTAACGGCAAGATCATCCAGGAACTCGAAAGCGATTTTCGTGGCGCGGGCTGGAACGTGATCAAGGTGATCTGGGGCAGCTACTGGGATCCATTGCTCGCGCAGGACAAGACCGGGCTGCTGCAAAAACGCATGATGGAATGCGTCGACGGCGACTATCAGACCTTCAAGTCGCGCGATGGCGCCTACGTGCGCGAGCACTTCTTCGGCAAGTATCCGGAACTGCTGAAGATGGTGTCGACCTGGTCTGATGACGACATCTGGCGCCTGAACCGCGGCGGCCATGATCCGCACAAGGTCTACGCAGCCTACGCCGCTGCGGTGGCGCACAAGGGCCAGCCGACGGTGATCCTGGCCAAGACCATCAAGGGCTATGGCATGGGTGAAGCCGGCGAAGCGCAGAACATCACCCATCAGCAAAAGAAGATGGGCACCACCTCGGTCAGGGCTTTCCGCGATCGCTTCAAGCTGCCGGTCAACGACGCAGACCTGGAAAAGCTGCCCTACCTCACGTTCCCCGAGGGCTCGAAGGAACTCGAGTACATGCGCGAACGGCGCATGGCCCTCGGCGGCTACCTGCCCGCGCGCCGGCGCCAGGCCGAATCCCTGCCGGTGCCGCCTTTGTCGGCCTTCGACGCCCTGTTGAAGGCCGGCGGCGACGGGCGTGAATTTTCCACCACCATGGCCTTCGTCCGCGGTCTCAACGTCATGCTGAAGGACAAGATCATCGGCAAGCGCGTGGTGCCGATCGTGGTCGACGAATCGCGCACCTTCGGCATGGAAGGCCTGTTCCGGCAGATCGGCATCTGGAACCAGGACGGCCAGAACTACGTGCCGCAGGACGCCGACCAGATGATGTTCTACAAGGAAAAGAAGGACGGCCAGATTCTGCAGGAAGGCATCAACGAGGCCGGCGCCATGGCCGACTGGATCGCGGCCGGTACCAGCTACTCGACGCACGGCGTGCAGATGATCCCGGTGTATGTCTGCTACTCGATGTTCGGCATGCAGCGCACCATGGATCTGGTCTGGGCCGCCGGCGACCAGCGCTCGCGGGGCTTCCTGGTCGGCGGCACTGCCGGACGCACCACGCTCAACGGCGAAGGCCTGCAGCACGAGGACGGCCATTCGCAGGTGTTTTCCGGCACCGTGCCCAACTGCGTTTCCTACGACCCGACGTTTGCCTATGAAGTCGCGGTGATCGTGCAGGACGGTCTGCGCCGCATGGTGACCGAGCAGGAAGATGTGTTCTATTACCTGACCGTAATGAACGAGAACTACGAGCATCCGGCGATGCCGGCCGATGCGGCTCCTGCGATCCTGAAGGGCATGTACCAGTTCAGGAAGGGCGCCGCGTCCAACGGCCCGCGCGTGCAGCTGCTGGGTTCGGGCACCATCTTCATGGAAGCCATTGCCGCCGCCGCCCTGCTCAAGAGCGACTGGGGCGTCGAGGCCGATCTTTGGTCGTGCCCGAGCTTCAATGAGCTGGCGCGCGACGGACAGGACTGCGCCCGCTGGAACCTGCTGCATCCGACTGAAAAGCCGCGCGTGGCGCATGTCTCGGCCTGTCTGGCCGAAACGCGGGGTCCGGTCGTTGCCGCGACCGATTACATCCGGGTCTTCGCCGAGCAGATCCGCTCGCTGGTGCCGCGCCATTACACCGTGCTGGGCACCGACGGCTTCGGCCGCTCGGACACGCGCGAAAAGCTGCGCCACTTCTTCGAGGTTGATCGCTACTGGATCACCCTGGCGGCACTGTCGGCGCTGGCAGACGATGGGCAGGTGAAGCGCGAGAAGGTGGCCGAGGCAATCAGGAAATACAGCCTCGATCCGAACAAGCCCAACCCGGTAAAGGTGTAAGCCATGAGCATAGTTGAAGTGAGGGTACCGGACATCGGCGACTTCAAGGACGTGCCGATCATCGAACTGCTGGTCAAGGTCGGCGACACGGTCAAGGCCGAGGACTCGCTGATCACCCTGGAATCCGACAAGGCCACCATGGATGTGCCTTCGCCCGTATCCGGTGTCGTCACGGAATTGAAGGTCAAGGTCGGTGACAAGGTCGCCGAAGCCACTCTGGTCGCGCTGATAGATTCTGCGGACGCTGCAACAGGAGTCGGCGCTGGCGGCACGGCGGTTGCCGCACAGCCATCCGCCCCGGCAGCAGCGCCAATCGCAGCGCCTGCCGCTGCCCCCATAGCACCGGGTCCGGCGGTTGCGCCCGTCGCTTCTGCTGCCGGTGCTGGCGCCGATTTCCGTCCCGGCGATGCCGAACTGATTCCCTCGCCCGCCCGCGTTTCCATGCCGACACCTGCAGAGCGACTGCTCGGCCAGGCGGCCCATGCCAGTCCATCGGTACGCCGCTTCGCACGCGAACTCGGCGTCGATGTGGCCAAGGTGCCCGGCAGCGGACCGAAGGGGCGCATCCTGCAAAGCGATGTCCAGGCCTATGTCAAGGGCGTCGTCAGTGGCGCGGTGACGACTGCGCCTGCTGCCGGTGGCGCGAGTTTGGGTGGATTGGACCTGTTGCCCTGGCCGAAGATCGACTTTGCCAAGTTCGGCGAGATCGAGGTCCAGCCGCTGTCGCGCATCAAGAAGATTTCCGGTGCCAACCTGTCGCGCAACTGGGCCATGATTCCGGCTGTTACCTAT
>JANXRC010000205.1 GCA_025353195.1 Rhodocyclaceae bacterium | reverse complement strand
CGTGCCGTCTTGGCGAGAATCGATGCAGCCGAAATCGCCGGTTCCGTGGCATCGCCGCGGATGATGGCGCGAGCCGGCATCGCCAGCGGTGGACAGCGATTGCCGTCAATCAGCGCTTCGACCGGTTGCACGGCAAGCGCTTCAACGGCGCGGCGCATGGCCAGCAGCGTTGCCTGCAGGATGTTGATGCTGTCGATCTCCTCGACCGATGCCCAGGCAATGCCGAAGGCCAGCGCCTTCTCGCGGATTTCCACGGCCAGACGCTCGCGCTTGCGTTCGGAAAGCCTTTTTGAATCGGCCAGACCCACTATCGGCCGCGCCGGATCGAGGATTACGGCAGCGGCATACACCGGTCCGGCGAGGGGCCCGCGTCCGGCTTCATCGACGCCACAGACCAGATGGATCATGCTTTTTGCAAGTAAGGCAGCACCGCGTCCGCGGCCTTCTGCGCGGTGTCCTGCCGCAGCAGGCGATGGATGCTGGCGAAGACGCGGGCAATGGCGGCGCGCGCCTGACGATCGACCAGCAGGTTGCCCAGCGCCTGGGCCAGGTTCTCCGGCGTCGCATCATCCTGCAGAAACTCGGGTACGACGTAGCGACCAGCGAGAATGTTGGGCAGTCCGACCCAGGGCAGATAGCGCATGCTCCGCATCAGCCGCCAGGACCACGGCGACATTTTGTAGGCAATCACCATGGGCCTGCCGACCAACGCCGTTTCCAGCGTGGCCGTCCCGCTCGCAACCAGCACCGCATCGCTGGCGGTGACGGCATCGGCTGCGTGGCCGAACATCAGGGTAAAGGGCAATTCGTCGGCTTTCAGTTTCCACAGTGCCGTTTCGAATTGCAGCCGCGTCTCCCGCGAAACCAGCGGCACCAGGAACTGCACGCTCGGATAGCGTGCCAACAATAGCTTCGCGGTCTCGATAAATGTCTCGGCCATGAAATGCAGCTCGGACTGGCGGCTTCCCGGCAGCAGTGCAATCACCGGCCGATCGGGGGGCAGGCTCAACCGCTCGCGCGCCATTCGCTGGTCTATTTCGAGCGGGATCACGTCGGCCAGAGGATGGCCGACATAGCTACATTTGACCGCGGTGCCCTGGTACAGATCGGGCTCAAACGGATACAGGGCCAGAATATGGGTCACCGACTGGACGATCTTGCTCATCCGATTCCTGCGCCAGGCCCAGATCGACGGACTGACAAAGTGGATGGTGGGAATTCCGCCGCGCTTGAGGCGCTTTTCCAGCCACAAGTTGAAATCGGATCCATCGACGCCAATGAAGACATCCGGCCGGTCTTTCAGCAAGCGGCGCAGCAGTTGGCGCCGTATGCTGGTAATCGCGCGATAATGCCGCAGGACTTCGGCATAACCGCGGACGGCAAGCATCTCCGCCGGCCAGAGTGACTCGAATCCCTCGCGTTGCATCTTGGGTCCGCCGATGCCATAGAACTGCGCGTCCGGCAGATGCTGCCGCAATGCGGCGATGAGATGCGCTCCGAGCTGGTCGCTGGATGCTTCGCCCGCCACCATCGCAATCCTTACCATCAGCGAATGATCCCTCTCCCGGGCGCGGCGAGAAAATCGGCAAGCAATGCCAGTTCCGGAACGGTGGTCGACTCGGCCGCGATGCCGGTACGCGCCTCATCGAGCTTCATGCCGTTCTTGTACAGGGTCTTGTAGGCTCGCCTCACGGCAGCTACGGCCGCCGCGGAAAAACCGCGCCGTTTGAGACCCTCGGCATTGATGCTGCGCGGTTCGGCCGGATTGCCGGCGGCCATGACAAACGGCGGCAGATCCTGAAGGAGAATGGTGCCCATCGATGTGATGCTGTGGGCGCCGATGCGCACGAACTGATGCACCACCGTGAAACCGCCGAGGATGGCCCAGTCGCCGACCTGCACATGACCGGCCAACTGTGCGTTGTTGGCAAAGATCGTCTGGTTGCCGATCTGGCAATCATGCGCCAGATGCACATAGGCCATGATCCAGTTGTCATCGCCGAGACGGGTAACGCCGGCGTCCTGCGCGGTGCCGCAGTTGAAGGTGCAGAACTCGCGAATGGTGTTGCGGTCGCCGATTTCCAGCCGGGTCGGCTCGCCCGCGTACTTCTTGTCCTGCGGCTGCTCGCCGATGGAACAAAACTGGAAGATGCGATTGTCGCAGCCGATCCGGGTGTGGCCGGAGACGACGACGTGGGGTCCGATCACCGTGTGATCGCCGATCTCGACATGCTCGCCGACCACGGAATAGGGGCCGACCACGACGCCCTTGCCGAGCCTCGCCGCGGGATGGACGATGGCTGTGGAATGGACGCTCATCAGGGCGTGGGACGAACGGCGCAGATCAGATCGGCTTCCGCGGCCACCTCTCCATCGACCTTTGCCAATGCGGAAAACTTCCATATGCCGCGCTTATTGGCCTGCAGCTTTACCTCGATCACCAATTGATCGCCGGGGCCGACTGGCTTCTTGAAGCGCGCGTTGTCGATGCCGACGAAATAGTACACGGACTTGTCGTCGGGCCTGCTGTCCATGGTCTTGAAGGACAGAATCGCCGCCGTCTGCGCCATTGCCTCGATCACCAGTACGCCGGGCATCACCGGATGATGCGGGTAGTGACCGGGAAAAAAAGGTTCGTTCATGCTGACATTCTTCAGCGCGGTAATCCGTTCACCGGGAATCACTTCCAGCACTCGATCGACCAGCAGCATCGGATAGCGATGCGGCAGGTAGTCCAGAATTTCGTGGATATCCATGCGGGAATCGACCGCCCCGCTTGCGATGGCAGTGCTCATGACTTCTTCTCCAATGCAGCAAGGCGTTGTTCGAGGGCACGGATTTTATCGGTCATCGCATCAAGATGGCGCAACCGCGAAAAATTCTTGAGCCACTCGCCATGTTCGAGGAGGGGTACCGCGCCGCTATAGGTGCCGGCTTTCTCGATTGACTTCATCACCAGCGTGCCGGCTGCCACATTGACATCATCGGCGAGGTGCAGGTGGCCGAGGATCACCGCACCACCGCCCACCGTACACCGCGCGCCGATCACCGCACTGCCGGCGATTCCGACGCAACCGGCCATTGCCGTATGGGCGCCAATCTGCACGTTGTGGCCGACCTGTATCTGGTTGTCCAGTTTGACGCCGTCGGCAATCACAGTGTCGCCCAGCGCGCCCCGATCAATCGTGGTTCCGGCGCCGATCTCGACATCGTCTCCGATCAGCACCCGTCCCACCTGGGGAATCTTGACCCAGGCGCCGGCCGCCTCGCGCGCGAAGCCGAAACCGTCGGCGCCGATCACCGCCCCGGAATGGACCAGGCAGCGCGCGCCGAGACGACTGCCCGGATAGATCGCCACGTTGGCCGCGAGGCGGCTGCCGGCGCCAATCTCGACCTCGGCGCCGATGCTGCAGTTGGCGGCAATCACCACATCCGCGCCGATCCTGGCACCCGCGCCGATCCACACATTGGGCCCGATGCTGGCGCTGGCAGCCACGTCACCGTCGACCACCGCGCTGGAATGAACGCCCGGTTCGGGCACAGGCTCCGGATTGAGCCACTGCGCAACACGAGCGTAGTAGAGATAGGGCTGCGGCGTCAGAATCGCCGCTGCCGGCCCGTCCACCGCCGGCGGCGCCATGATCACCGCGGCGGCGCGGGTGGTCGCCAGTTGATGGCGATATTTTGGATTGGCAAGAAAGGCCAGGTCGCCCGGACCAGCACTCTCCAGCGTCGCAATGCGCAATATCGCCGTATCGCCAGCGCCGACTATTTCGCCGCCTAATCGGGCGACAATCTGGTCGAGCCGCAGCGCCACGGCCAAGGCGTCTTACTTGGTGCCGTCGCCCAGCGCCTTGATCACCCTCTCGGTGATGTCGATGCGCGGGTTGGCGTAGACCGCCTCCTGGAAAATGATGTCGTACTTCTCGGCTTCGGCGATCTGTTTGATGATCTTGTTGACGCGCTCAAAAATCGACGCCATTTCCTCATTCTGGCGTTGGCTGAGATCCTCGCGGAACTCGCGCTGCTTGCGCTGAAAATCGCGATTGAGATCGGCGAACTCGCGCTCTTTGGTGCGTCGTTCACTCTCGGCCATGGTCACCGCATTCTTGTCGAGATTTTCCTGCATCCCCTGCAACTGCTTGGCAATGCGCTGCAGATCCTGATCGCGTTTTTCAAAATCCTTTTCGATCTTCTTCTTCGCGCGCGACGCCTGCGGGGCGTCATTCAGTATCTTCTGACTATTGACGAAACCGATCTTGCCCTCCGCCAGGACGCCGGCAGAGAACGACAACAGAACGGCACTTGCAAGTATATATTTCTTTAGCATAACTGTCTCACTCTCAGGAGATCAAAAGACCGAGCCCATCTGAAACTGCAGACGCTGAACCTTGTCCTCAGTTTTCTTGTTTAACGGATTGCCGAAGGAGAACTTCAGCGGACCCATCGGCGAATTCCACGCAAGGGCCACCCCGGCGCTGTATCTCATGGTGTCCAGACCGAACTTGTTGTCGTAACCCCAGACATTGCCGGCATCGAAAAAGGCGCTCATGCGCATCGAATTGTCGCGCCCCATACCCGGAACAGGAAACAGCAGTTCGGCGTTGCCGATCAGCCGCTTGTCGCCGCCAAGCGCCTCATTGGTGGCCAGGTCGCGAGGTCCCAGGGAGTTCGAGTCGAAGCCGCGCACCGACCCGATGCCGCCGGCGTAAAAGTTCTTGAAGAAAGGCAGATCCTTGTTGCCGTATGCCCTGGCGACGCCGATCTCACCGTTCAGCGCCAGGGTCAGCTTGCGATCCAGCGGGAAGAAGTGCTGGTGCTGGTACGTCGCACGGACATAGGTCGCCGTACTGCCCGGCAGCGAAAGCTCGAGTACCGCCCTGCGATAGGAGCCCTGAGTGGTCACCAGCAGGCTGTCGCGTCCATCCTTCTGCCAGCCAACGGTGGTCATCAAGGTCTTGCCGGTCGCGCCGAAACGCGTGACGTAGTCCTGATAGCGGACCGGGCTGTTGATATCGACCGCAAGCTTGGTGTGATCGACTGAAAGGCCGAAATTCAAGTAATCGTCTTCACCGATGGGAACTCCCCAACGCCCGCCGCCGCCGAACGATTTGGCACCGAAGGAACCGACCGCAAGTGTGCTGGTGTCAGTATCGCGGTAGTACACATCAAACCCCTGGCTGACGCCATCGACCGTAAAAAATGGATCGGTGGTCGAGAGCGAATAGACCCGGTTCGACTTGCTGGTGCTGACCTGGACGCCGACGTGCTTGCCACTACCGAACAGATTCTGCTGCTGCACCGAACCTGACACGGTGAACTTCTCCGCGCTCGAAAAGCCCGCCCCCAGCATGATGTTGCCAGTCGGCTTTTCCTTGACCTTGACTTCCATGTCGACCTGATCGGTAGTCCCGGCGACCGGCGGCGTTTCCACGGTCACCTCATCGAAGTAACCCAACCGATCGACCCGCGTCCTCGACTTGTTGATCTTGTCGCCATCGTACCAGCCCGATTCGGACTGCCGCATTTCGCGCCGAATCACCTCGTCACGGGTCCGCGTGTTGCCTGACACATTGATGCGACGAACATAAACGCGGCGGCCCGGATCAATGAAGACGGTGAACGCGACCTGACGCTTTTCCTTGTCCAGTTCCGGTGCCGCATTGACGTTGGCAAACGCATAACCTTCGTTGCCCAGCCTCTCGCTGATGGCCTTGGTGGTCTCGGTCATCTTCTCGCGCGAAAACACCTCGCCTGGCACGACCTTCACCAGCTTGGTCAATTCGTCTTCCGGCAACAGCAACTGACCCGCCAGCTTGACCGACGAGACAGTGTACTTTTCACCCTCGGTGACATTGACGGTGATGTAGATGTCCTGCTTGTCCGGCGAAATCGACACTTGCGTCGACTCGATATTGAATTCGAGATAGCCACGATCGAGGTAATAAGAGCGCAGGGTCTCGAGGTCACCCGAAAGTTTCTGCTTGGAGTATTGATCGTTCTTAGTGTACCAAGTCAGCCAGCCCGGCGTGCGCAACACCATCAGATCGAGCAGGTCCGACTCCGCCACGGCGCCGGCGCCAATGATGTTGATCTGTTTGATCTTGGCGATCTCGCCTTCATTGACGGCGAAATTCACGCCGACGCGGTTGCGTTCCAGCGGCGTGATGGTTGTCGTCACCTCAACGGCATAGTGTCCCTGCGCGAGATACTGGCGTTTGAGTTCCTGCTCGGCACGTTCGACCATGGCGCGGTCAAAAATGCGCGATTCGGCGAGGCCGACTTCGCGCAGCGACTTCTTCAGGTCTTCCGGCTTGAAGGCCTTGAGGCCCGTGAATTCAAGCGAGGCAATCGCCGGGCGCTCTTCCAGCACCACGACCAATACCTGGCCGTCGATCTCCAGACGCACATCCTTGAAAAAGCCGGTAGCGAACAATGTCTTGATCGCCGCCGCGGCCTTCTCGTCGTTCATGGTGTCTCCCACCTTGACCGGCAGGTAGGAGAACACGGTTCCGGCCTCGGTGCGCTGAATGCCTTCGACCCGGATATCCTTGATCTGAAATGGCTCGAACGCCAAAGCGGAATGGGCCAGCAGAGCAGAGATCAGACCGGCGAGCAGTTTCTTTTTGGTTACGGCCGCTATGCTTAACGCCGACAAATCCGGCGTTAGCCTCCTCTGAAACTTTGTTTTCATGTGGTTTGGACGAAAATTAGCCGGAAACAAGACGGTTGATATCGTTGTAGAAAGCAAAAGCCATCAGCAGCGCCAGCAAGGCAAAACCAATCTGTTGGCCAATCTCCAGGACCCGTTCAGACACCGGGCCACCTTTTATAAACTCGACGAGATAATACATCAAATGCCCTCCATCCAGAACAGGGACCGGCAGCAGATTGAGCACGCCAAGACTGATGCTGATCAGAGCTATAAAACGCAGGTAGTAGCTGGCGCCCAACCGTGCCGACTGCCCCGCGTAATCGGCAATGGTCACCGGCCCGGAGAGGTTCCTCCACGATAGCTCGCCGGTCAGCATGCGGCCGATCATGCGCAGGCTCAGGACCGAGGTGTCCCAGGTCTGCGTCAGCGCCTGGCTGGCCGCCTCGAGCGGACCGTAACTGACGACCGTGGTCATCTCAAAGACTTCCCCATGGCCGCCCGACGCCATCAGGCCCAGCCGTCCGAGTTTCTGTCCGCCCTCCTCCGCCAGACGCGGGGCGGCCAAAAGCACCAGTTGCCGGCCATCTCGCTCGATAGCGAACTTCAGCTGGCGTCCCGCCGCAGTGCGCGCGATGGCCGCCAGTTCGGCCCATTCGACAATCGGCTTGTCGTCGATCGACAGCACCCGGTCACCGTCGCGGAATCCTGCCCGTTCGGCGGCCGAGTCATGCAGGACACTCCCCACCACGGCCGGCAATGGCGGCCGGTATAGCACCAGTCCAAGTGACCGCAAGGGATCCTTTTCGAGTTCCTCCAGATCAAAGCGATCACTGTCGATCCGGTAGACGCCGGTCTCCCTTTGCTGACTGACGACTTCCAGTCGCAAGGGCTCCTTGTCCAGCACCCGCCGCATGACCTCCCAGCGCAGTTGCTGCCAGGTCTCGATGGCCCGGCCATTCACCGCGCGAACCGTCATTCCCGCTCCAATGCCCGCCATCGCCGCCGGGGTATCGACCGGTGGCGTGCCGAGACGAGGCTTGAGTTCGGTCACCCCGGACATGAACAATGCCCAATACAGCACGATCGCCAGCAGAAAATTGGCCGCCGGTCCGGCCGCAACGATCAACGCACGCCGGCCTACGGATTGACGATTGAAGGCGCGCGGCAACTCCCCGGGGGCGACCTCGCCCTCGCGTTCATCGAGCATCTTGACGTAGCCGCCCAATGGGAACGCCGAGACCGCCCATTCGGTACCGTCGCGCCCACGGCGGCGCATCCAGATCACCTTGCCGAAACCAAAGGCGAAACGCAATACCTTGACGCCACAGGCGCGCGCCGCAAGGTAGTGGCCCATTTCATGCACCACCACCAGCACCGCCAGCGCCAGCAGAAAGGCACCCGCATACCAGGCCATCATTTCAGGATTCATCGGCGTGTCTCGCTGGCATCACTGGCGGCGCGCAAGAATATCAACGGCTGCCGCGCGACCCTGACGGTCCGCCTCCAGCACAGCTGCCAGGTCGGGCAGGGCCGCCTGTGGCACGGCATCGAGCGTCGCAGCAATGATCTCGGCGATTGCAAGAAACGGCAAGCGGCGATCGAGAAAAGCCGCCACCGCCACCTCGTTTGCGGCGTTGAGCACCGCCGCTGCGTTGCCTTCGGCGCGCAGCGCTCGATAGGCCAGGTCGACGCAGGGAAAGCGCTCCAGTTCGGGGCGTTCAAAATCAAGGCGACCCACGGCGAACAGATCAAGCGCGGCCACGCCCGAATCGATGCGATCCGGCCAGGCCAGGGCGTGGGCAATCGGCGTGCGCATGTCAGGATTGCCGAGTTGGGCCAGCACGGAACCGTCTTCGTAATCAACCAGGGAATGAATCACGCTCTGCGGATGAATCACCACCTCGATCCTGTCGGCCGGAGCATTGAACAGCCAGTGCGCCTCGATCACCTCGAGGCCCTTGTTCATCATGGTCGCCGAATCAACGGATATCTTCCTGCCCATCGACCAGTTGGGATGGGCCACGGCCTGCTCGGGCGTCACCCGGGTGAGCACGTCGAGCGGCGTGGTACGAAACGGTCCGCCCGAGGCAGTCAGCAAGATACGCCTGACACCGCCCCGTGCCATGTCGCCGGCGTAGTTGTACGGCATGGACTGGAATATCGCGTTGTGTTCGCTGTCGATCGGCAGCAGCAACGCACCGGCACGACGCGCCTCGGCCATGAACACCGCGCCGGCCATCACCAGCGCTTCCTTGTTGGCCAGCAGCACGCGCTTGCCGGCACGCGCGGCCGCCAGTGTCGGCGGTAACCCGGCAGCGCCGACGATGGCGGCCATTACAGCATCGACTTCGGCCAAACTCGCGACCTGCACCAGCGCTTCCGCACCGTGCAGCACCTCGGTGCGCAAGTCAGCCTCGTTGAGCAGCAGCGCGAGACGCCGCGCATCCGCCGCGCTGCCCATCACCGCGTAGGCGGGACGGAACCGGCGACACTGGGCGGCGAGAACATCCACCTGGCTGCGTCCGGTCAATGCCACCACCTCGAAGCGATCCGGATGGCGCGCCACCACGTCGAGCGTGCTGACGCCGACGGAACCGGTGGCGCCGAGAATGGTCAGCTTCATCAACGGACGAAATACAGGATCAGCGCTGCCAGCGGCAGGGTCGAGGTCAACGCGTCAATGCGGTCGAGCACTCCACCGTGGCCCGGCAGCAGATTGCTGCTGTCCTTGATGCCGGCCTGACGCTTCAACAGCGATTCGAACAGGTCACCCATGACGCTCACTGCCGTGAGCAGGATCAGCAGCACGACCAGAAGCGGCAACGGCAGCGGCAATTTGTCCTTCAAGGGCGACAATGTCAGCACGATGCCGCCGTAGATCAACACGCCGACCACCGCCCCCGCCACACCCTCCCAGGTCTTGCCGGGACTGATGGTCGGCGCAAGTTTGTGTTTGCCAAATGCCCGGCCGGCAAAATAGGCGGAAATATCCGCGACCCAGACCAGTGCCATGACCGCGAGCATCAGCCAGGTGCTGACCGCATGCAAGGCCACCATCGCGGCCCACGTCGGCAGAATCACCAGGGCGCCGATCAGGTAGCCGAAGAAGTCGTTGCCGGCCAGCGCCCATTTGAAGCGAAACCACAATGGCACGGCAAGAATCCAGAACGCCACCGATATCCCCAGCAATCCCGGGACTAGTTCGGGCGCCGCTACCGTCAGCTGCCAGCAGAACAGCAGCAGCACAAACGCATACATCACCCGTGCCGGCTGGTCCTGCTTCATCAAGCCGCCCCACTCCCATGTCGCCAGCGCGGCAACAACGGCAAACGTCAGCACCGCCGCCAGCGGCGGCATGGCAAACAGAATGAGCGCGAGGCCGGCAACCAATAGCAGCGCTGTGATTACCCGCGTTCTAAGCATCTTGGTCGGTGACGGGTGGCGTAAGAGTCGGCGCCGGGGATACGGCGAGCGCCTGCCCGCCGAGTTGCTCGCTGGTGCGCCCGAAACGCCGCTCGCGCCGGCGATACGAACTAATCGCGGCATCCAGCGCCGCGTCGTCGAAATCCGGCCACAAGGTATCGGTGAAATGAAGCTCGCTGTAGGCCAGTTGCCAGAGCAGAAAGTTGCTGATGCGTTGCTCACCGCCCGTGCGAATGAAAAGATCGGGCTCCGGCGCATAGGCCATCATCAGATGCGGCGCCAGATCGGCCTCGCCGTAGCAGCCGGCTTTTTCGGGATGTGCCAGCGCCAGCTGATTCATGGCCTGCAGGATGTCCCAGCGACCGCCATAGTTGGCGGCGATGGTCAGCGTCAAACGGAAATTGTTGGCGGTCTTGGCCTCGCCTTCGCGAATCAGGGCAACCAGACGCGGCTCGAAGGCGGAAAGGTCGCCGATTACCTTGAGTCGAACGCCGTTGGCGTGCAACTTGCTGATCTCGCCCTGCAAGGCGCCGATAAAAAGGTTCATGAGGAAAGACACTTCTTCGGCCGGACGCCGCCAGTTCTCCGATGAAAAGGCGAACAGGGTCAGATAGTCCACGCCGCGCGCAATGCAGGCCTTGACCATCGCCCGCACCGTCTCGACGCCACGCTTGTGCCCGGCGACGCGCGGCATGAAGCGCTGCTTGGCCCAGCGCCCGTTGCCGTCCATGATGATGGCAATATGGCGCGGAACGTCGCCCACGTTTGGAATTGCCTGCGTCGAGCTGGTGAATTTTCCTGCCATGACGCCCTCTCAGAACTTGTGAATGAACCTGCCGAGCGACCCGGAATCAGATCGCCATCAGGTCTTTCTCTTTGTCCGCCAGCGCCCGGTCGACTTCCGCGACATAGCGATCGGTCAGCCTCTGAATGTCGTCCTGGGCGCGGCGTTCGTCGTCCTCGGAAACTTCCTTCTTTTTCAGTGCTTCCTTCAGATGAGTGATCGCGTCGCGGCGCAGGTTGCGAATTGCCACCTTGGCGTTCTCGCCCTCGTGCTTGATCACCTTGATCAGATCGCGGCGCCGTTCTTCGGTCAGGGCCGGCATCGGCACGCGAATCACTTCGCCTTGCGACGAGGGGTTAAGTCCCAGATCGGAATCGCGGATCGCCTTTTCCACCTTGGCCACCATCGGCTTTTCCCACGGCTGCACGCCGATGGTACGGGCATCAATCAGGGTTACGTTGGCCACCTGGGTGATCGGCACCGGCGAACCGTAATAATCAACCTGGACATGATCGAGGATTCCGGTGTGCGCCCGGCCGGTGCGGACCTTGCCCAGGTCGGCTTTCAGAGCATCGAGGCTCTTTTGCATCTTCTGTTCGGAAGTCTTTTTCAGTTCGGGAATCATGCTGCCACTCCTAAAATCCTAGACGTGAACCAGTGTGCCCTCGTCCTCTCCCATCACCACGCGCTTCAGCGCGCCGGGCTTGAAGATCGAGAACACGGTGATCGGCAATTTCTGGTCGCGGCACAACGCAAACGCCGTGGCATCCATCACCGCCAGATTGCGTCCGATGGCGTCATCAAAGCTGATACGCGTGAAGCGGGTCGCCGCCGGGTCTTTTTTGGGGTCTGCGGTGTAAATGCCATCGACCTTGGTCGCCTTGAGCACCATCTCGGCGCCGATTTCGGATCCGCGAAGTGCCGCTGCGGTATCGGTGGTGAAGAAGGGGTTGCCGGTGCCCGCGCCAAAAATCACCACCTTGCCCTCTTCGAGATACCGAATCGCTTTGCCACGAATATAGGGCTCGACCACCTGTTCGATATTCAGCGCCGACTGGACCCGGGCATTGATCCCGGCCTGGCGCATCGCATCGGACAGTGCCATGGCATTCATCACCGTCGCCAGCATGCCCATGTAATCCGCCGTGGCGCGATCCATGCCGGTGGCCGTGCCGCCGACCCCGCGAAAGATGTTGCCGCCACCAATCACGACGCCGAGTTCAACGCCGAGATCCGTCACCGCCTTGATCTCCTTGACTATGGCGCCGAGCACTTTCGGGTTGATGCCATAGGCATCGTCGCCCATCAGCGCCTCGCCCGAAATCTTGAGCAGGATGCGGCGGAATTTCGGCGCAGTCATCGTCTTGCGCGGCGCCTATTTATTGCCTGCGGCAGCGGCCGCTTGCGCGGCGACTTCGGCGGCGAAGTCATTCACCTTCTTTTCGATGCCTTCGCCGACGATATACAGCGTGAACGCGGCAACCGATGCGCCCTTTGCCTTCAGTAGCTGCTCGATGGTCTGCTTGCCGTCCTCGGCCTTGACGAACACCTGGCCCAGCAGGGTGACATCCTTCAGATACTTCTGCACGGTGCCTTCGGCAATCTTTTCCAGCATCGCTTCCGGCTTGCCGGCTTCGCGCGCCTTTTCGATGGCGATGCGACGCTCGGTATCCAGCAGCGCCGCAGACACGCCCGACGAATCCAGCGACTTCGGCTTCGATGCGGCGATATGCATCGCAAGATCCTTGGCCAGCTTCTCGTCGCCGCCGACCACGTCGACCAGCACGCCGATCTTCGAGCCGCCGTGAATGTAGGACGCCAGCTTGCCTGATGCCGAGATGCGCACGAAGCGGCGGATGCTCATGTTTTCGCCGATCTTGCCCACCAGCGCGGCGCGGGTGGACTCGACCGTGCCTTCGCCCATGGCCAAGGCGGAGAGTGCCGCAACGTCGGCCGGATTCTTCTCCGCAACCAACCGGGCGCAGTCGCTCGCCAGTTTGAGGAACTCATCGTTCTTGGCGACGAAGTCGGTCTCGCTGTTGACCTCGACAATGCTGCCCAGTTTGCCGTCGGCAGCAATGTGTATCGCCACCACGCCCTCAGCAGCAATGCGTGTCGAAGCCTTGCTCGCCTTGTTGCCCAGCTTGACGCGCAGGATTTCCTCGGCCTTCGCCATATCGCCGCCGGCCTCGGTCAGCGCCTTCTTGCATTCCATCATCGGCGCGTCGGTCTTCTCGCGCAGTTCCTTGACCATGCTTGCGGTAATTTCCGCCATTGCTCTACTCCAAAAATCAAGTGCTTTCACCACCGGGACACAGAGGCACGGAGCAGGACGCAGCTCCGTGTATTCTCTGCGCCGCCGTGCTTCGCGTCTTTACTCTGCCGCGTCCGAGACTTCGACGAACTCGTCGTCGCCGGCCAGCTGCTGCACCACCTCGTTGATCGACTGATTCTTGCCTTCGAGGATGGCATCGGCCACGCCGCGGGCATAGAGCCGGATCGCACCGGAAGAATCGTCATTGCCGGGGATCACGTAGGCGACGCCTTCGGGAGAATGGTTGGTATCGACCACGCCGATCACGGGAATACCCAGCTTGCTGGCTTCGGTAATCGCAATCTTGTGATAGCCGACGTCGATAACGAAGATTGCATCGGGCAGGCCGCCCATGTCCTTGATGCCGCCAATGGACTTTCTCAGCTTGTCCATTTCGCGTTGCAGGGTCAGGGTTTCCTTCTTCGACAGTTTCTCGAAGTTGCCGTCCAGCATGGCCTGTTCCAGATCCTTCAAACGCTTGACGGAAAGCTTCAGCGTCTTGAAGTTGGTCATCATGCCGCCGAGCCAGCGGTCGTCGACGAAAGGCATGCCGCAGCGCTGGGCTTCCTCGGCGATGATTTCGCGCGCCTGGCGCTTGGTGCTGACAAACAGGATGGTGCCCTTCTTGGCCGCCATCTTTTTCACGAAAGCGATGGCTTCCTGATACTTGGCCAGGGTCTTTTCGAGGTTGATGATGTGGATCTTGTTGCGATGGCCGAAGATGTACGGGGCCATTTTGGGGTTCCAGAAACGGGTCTGGTGGCCGAAATGAACTCCGGCCTCCAGCATCTGGCGCATGGTAGTGCTCATAGAACTATCTCCGATATGGGTTAAACCTCCGCCTGGCCGTGCTGCTTCGCGCTGATTCTGTGCAGGAAGCCACCCTATCGGCGCCGGGCGTGTGGATTTTGCCCGGGACCACCCCGGACAAGCCAAGCATTATAGCCGCCTCCAGGGCGCCGACACAAGCTGCCAAGAGCTTTTCCTGGCCTGCAGCCCGGTGATCGGGTGAAAATCAAGCTAAACTATGCCAAACGATATAAAGGGAACGATCCAAAACGGATTCGAGTCCCTGCGTCAGGTCAACCTGGAGGACGTTTAATCCGTGAGCCTTTCTGCCATGAATCGTCTTGCTGCCGAGGCGGGGGACATTGAGCACCAGTTTCGCAGCCACGCTCCGCTTGATCGCTTTGATCCGACACGAAGCAATGTCTCTCCCGCGATCCGGAAATCGATCAATGAAGTTTCGGCAATTGAAGCCATCGTGCTGACGGTGGATATCCGGCGTTCGTCTTGCGTGCTAAAGGAATCCATCGACATTCCGGCCTACGCCAAGATCCTCGATGATTTCGTTGCCGAGTTCCGTACCGTGCTGCACTACCATGGCGGCTGGTTCGACAAGTTCACCGGGGACGGCTTCATCTGCTACTGGCTGAAGGAGGACTCGTTTGCCGAGCACATGGATACCGTGCTCGATTTCTGCTGTTCGGTGATGGACAATTTCCGCACCTACTATTACCCGGCGTTTGTTGCCAACATGCGCAACGAACCGGCCGGAATAGGCCTGTCCATTGGCGTAGATGCCGGTCCCTGCTACCTGACGCCGATTGTCGGCGACCTCACCATCATCGGCTCGCCGATTGTCGGTTCGGTGCGGATGTGCGAGACCTGCCCGCCGTACCACCTGATGCTAAACGCCTACCCGGGCAGTCGTCTGGTCGAAGGGATGGCGACAGCCTACGGCCGTCTTTCGGAAGAACTTGCCTACCAGGTCGAGAAGAAATCAATTGCCACCAAGGAATACCCACAAGGACAGGTAGCCTACTCCGTAGAGTTTTACAGGGCAGGCGAGCGGCTGTTCTTCTGAAGCCCCGGCGGCGAAGCCGCGTCAGATTCCCACTGCCAACAACCGCCGCAGGTGGCCTGCGGGTAAAATGCTGTTCTCCAATCCTGTCCGGCATTCATGGCCATTTCCATCAAGACCGCTGAAGACATCGCCCAGATGCGGGTAGTCTGTCGCCTCGCCGCCGAAGTTCTCGACTACATAGAGCCCTTCGTCAAGCCCGGCGTCACCACCGCCGAACTCGACCGCCTCTGCCATGACTACACGGTGAATGTTCAGGGCTGCATTCCGGCGCCGCTCAATTACGCGCCGCCAGGCTACGTGCCCTATCCAAAATCGATCTGTGCATCCATCAATCATCAAGTCTGCCACGGCGTTCCCAATGACCGCCCGCTGAAGAAAGGCGATATCGTCAATCTTGACATCACCAACATCAAGGATGGCTGGCATGGCGATACCAGTCGCAGTTTCTGCGTCGGCGAAACGTCGATTCTCGCCCGACGACTGGTGTCGATGACGCACGAATGCATGTGGATCGGCATTGCACAGGTCAGGCCCGGGGTGCATCTGGGCGCAATCGGCGCGGCAATCCAGAAGCACGCGGAAGGAGCCGGATTTTCCGTCGTGCGGGAGTTCTGCGGCCATGGCATCGGGCGCAATTTTCACGAAGAACCGCAGGTACTGCACTACGGCAGTGCAACGGCTGGGCCATTGATGGTGCCCGGCATGGTGTTTACCATCGAGCCGATGATCAACGCCGGCAAGGCGGCAATTTCGGAACTGCCTGACGGCTGGACCATCGTCACCAAGGATCGCAGTCTTTCTGCCCAATGGGAGCACACGGTCTGCGTCACCGAAACCGGCGTCGAGGTACTGACGCTCTCGGCCGGGACGCCACCTTGCCCGCCCCACATCCGGATCAATCCCTGAGCCTTGGCCCGGGCTCCGGCGGCGGCATGAGCGAACTGCGCGAACTGGCCGCGTCGACGCGGCGGCGCCTGACCGAGGGACAGCAGGCTCTGACCGCCGCCTGGCGCGAAAACAAGCGCGGCCCGGCCCTGCTCGGCGGCCGCGCGGCACTGGTGGACAGCGTGCTGCAGGAAGTCTGGACCGCGCTGGCCCTGCCCGCCAACTGCGCGCTGGCCGCAGTTGGCGGCTACGGGCGCGGCGAACTCTATCCCGGCTCCGACGTAGACCTGCTGATCCTGCTGCCGGACGGTGACAACCCGACCCATGAGTCGCACGCGGCACCGCAGCTCGAGCAACTGATCGGCCTGTTGTGGGACATCGGCCTTGACATCGGCCACAGCGTGCGCAGCATCAGCCAGTGTCTGGACCAGGCCGAAAGCGACATCACGGTGAAGACCTCGCTGCTCGAGGTGCGCTATCTGGCCGGAGCGAGGACGCTGTTCGACGATTTCGAGCGTAGCTACCGCGCCTCGCTGGAACCTGCGGTCTTCTTCAGGGCCAAACAGCTGGAGCAGGACGAGCGCTACGCCAAGTTCAACGACACGCCGTACAGCCTCGAGCCCAACTGCAAGGAGGGCCCCGGCGGCCGCCGTGATCTGCAGGTGATCCAGTGGGTGGCGCGCGCAGCGGGCATCGGCGACGACTGGAAATCGCTGGCAGTGGCCGAGCTCATTACGGCGTCCGAGGTGCGCCAGTTCGAACGTGCCGACGGGCTGCTGCGCGACCTGCGCATCGAGTTGCACCTGGTGGCCGGCCGCCGCGAGGACAGGCTGCTGTTCGATCATCAGGAAAAGCTTGCTCTGGCCATGGGCATCGGCGCGACCCATGCCAAACGCGCCTCCGAAGTGCTGATGCAGCGCTACTACCAGAATGCCAAGCTGGTCACGCAGCTCAATTCGCTGGTGATGCAGGTGCTGGCTGATCGCCTGCTGCCCGCGCGGCAGGGGCCGCCGATCATCATCGATACCCACTTCCAGATGGTGCGCGAGCACCTCGACGTACGCGACGAAGAGGTCTTCCAGCGCTATCCGCGCGCCATTCTCGAATGCTTCCTGCTGCAAATGCAGCGTTCGGAGCTGAAGGGCATGACGCCGCGCACCATGCGCGCCCTGTGGCGCGCGCAGGGCTGCATCGATGCCGCGTTTCGCCGCGATCCGGAAAACCGCGCCCTGTTTCTCCAGTTGTTCCAGCAGAAACATCTGATCCACCCGCTGCGGCGCATGAATCAGTACGACATCCTGGGTCGCTATCTACCCGCCTTCGGCCACATCGTCGGCCAGATGCAGCATGACCTGTTCCATGTCTACACGGTCGATCAGCACATCCTGCAGGTGATGCGCAATCTGCGGCGTTTTGCCATGCCCGAGCTGGCCCATGAATACCCGTTCTGTTCGCGGCTGATGACCGGCTTCGAGAATCGCTGGCTGCTGTACATCGCGGCCCTGTTCCACGACATCGCCAAAGGTCGCGGGGGTGATCACTCGCAACTCGGGAAACGGGACGCCGCGTGCTTCTGCCGCGACCATGGCATTACCGGCGCCGATGCCGAGCTGGTGGCATTTCTCATCGAGAACCACCTGACCATGTCACAAGTGGCGCAAAAACAGGACCTGGCCGATCCCGAGGTGATCCTCGCCTTTGCCCGCAAGGTTGGCGACATACGTCGGCTTACCGCGCTCTACCTGCTCACGGTAGCCGACATTCGCGGCACCAGCCCGAAGGTATGGAACGCCTGGAAAGGCAAGCTGCTCGAGGATCTGTTCCGCATGACCGCGAGCGTCCTCAGCGGCACTGCGGTGCTCCAGCTCACCGGTGTCTCCGAGCGGCAGGAACAGGCGCGCCGCATCCTGCGTTACCACGGCTTGCGTCCGGATGTCGAACTCGATCTCTGGAGCCAGCTCGACACCGGCTATTTCATGCGCCACGCCGCCGATGAAATTGCCTGGCATACGCGCACCCTGTACTATCGCCCGTCGAACCACGAACCGGTGGTACGCGCGCGCCTCAACCCGATGGGCGAAGGCTTGCAGGTGATGGTCTATGTGCAGGATCAGCCGCTGCTGTTTGCGCGCCTCTGCGGCTTCTTCGCGAAGCTCGGCTACAGCATCGTCGACGCCAAGATCCACACCACGCGCCATGGCTATGCGCTCGACAGCTTCGTGATTTTCGCCTTCGACGCGACCCAGCCCTATCGCGACATGATCGCCCTGATCGAACACAGCATAACCGAACAGCTCAACACGCTGCCGCCGCTTCCGGCCGGCGTCACCGGGCGCCTGTCGCGGCAGGTGCGCCACTTCCCGGTAACGCCGGAAGTGGAAATTCGCGCCGACGAGCGCGGCAGCCAATACCTGATGTCGATCAGCGCCGCCGACCGTCCCGGGCTCCTGTATGCAATTGCCCGGGTGCTCGGCGAACACGGCATCACCTTGCACACCGCGAAGATCGCCACCCTCGGCGAACGCGTCGAAGACGTGTTCCTCATCAGCGGCGCGGAACTGGCGCAGACGGCCACGTTGGTAAGGCTGGAACAGGATCTGCTGTCCGCACTACAAGTCTGAAAGTTGCGCTGGACCGCGCGGCCAGGCCCGATTCGGGCCCGACCCTGCCGGCGCACTCGAACAACAAGCGGCCCCGCAATCAGCCCTGGATATCCTTGGGCAACTGGTATTTCAGGCACTCGCCGAGACCGGCAACGCTGAGTTCGGCATCGGGCCGCGGCTTCAGCCTGACCGCCAGCCCATCCCCGTCGGCAGAGGTCTCCATGTCGGCGATCTTCATGCACTCGCCTGAAGGGCAGGCCCACGCGCTTTGCCGGCAGCGCCCCATGGCGTCGATCACCGCCTGGGCCTGATCGCCCAGCTGCTCGAAACGGACCACGACTTCCTTGCCCTGCTTCTCGATCAGATATTTCACGGCAACTCCTCCGCAACCCCGAGAAAAACATTGTACGCCGGCCGTCGAGACTGCCTGGATGCCTACGCTGAAATCGCGACGCCGTGGTTCCGGTCGCTGGTCAATATCTCGAATGCGGCGCGGCTCTTCGTTTCCAGTAGCTCGGTGGCGCCGTTGCGCTTGTCCCGAAAATGAACCGTGCAAGATGCGATCTTGCTGTTGAGGCAGTGTTTGACGCCCCCCGGCGGGTTGCGATACTCGAGGCCGACAAATGCCTGGCGCGGAGCCGATATCACGCCGTCGATGGCGACTTCGGCATTTTCCGATTTGAATTCCCAGTTGAAATAGCGAAACGAACCGCGCGCCCTGAGCCCCTGGACCAGCCCGGTGAGGGCGTATTCGCTTCTCCCGTGGCGCAGCACCAGCGGCGTCAGGGGCGGCGTCCACAACGGGCCGATGCGCAAGCGTGCCGTGGCGACCTCCAGAAAACTCTCCGGATGGCTATCGAAACCGGCCACCTGGCCCCATGCGTACAGATCCGTGTGACGGCTGCCCCAATTGTGGTTCTGGCTGCCGACCCAATCCGCAACATCCATCGACTCACCATTGACCGACAACTCGCCGCTAAAGCGCGCCAGCGGCAAGCTGACCAGGCTTTTCGCGGCGGGAAAGCCGCCCTGATACAGCTTGAGAGGCAACAGCAGGATCGGCGCCGAGTCGCCCTCGATCGCCAGGTCCCAGGCCAGCGCCTGTCCCTTGCTCTCGATCGCCCCCTGCAGACTATGCGGGCCGAGCGTTGCATTGCCGATGCGGACCCCGAACGCCGTTGTATCGAACAGGCAGTCTGCCAGGCGGTATTCCTCCTTGGCGACAGCATGCCGATTGGTTTCGCCGTTGAAGAATACCGCCCAGAGTTCGCCCACCGCATTCGCGGGGCAGCCTCGGGGACTGAAGATCGTGTAGCGGATCCAGAACGCGAGCGGCCGAGTCGGATGATTGGCTCGCAAAAAGAAACTCTCGTAGTGCCCCGCGGCCTGACCATGAAATCGGGCGTGATTGACTTGCTGATGGAAAGCCTGGATTTCGCTTTGCATTACGCGTCGTTGTTTGTTGGCACCAGAGCGATGCTCCGTTCGCAACGGATCCGGGAGCCGGTGCTTGCCGACCCGCGAAGCGGAATTCTCGGCAGACAGACTCCAGGACGGTGATTCATGCTGGCGTCGACCGTAGAGCTAACCGGCGCTGCGCAGCTTTATCGCGCAGCGTCCAGCGACCGAAGGGAGCGAGGCTTAGCACCGGGTTAGGCAGCCAGGATTTCACGTTGGAATCGCTCCATTGCAGGCGTTAGATCTTCCTTTAGCGCCCAATAGTTGTCGATCGCGCGAAAAAGCATGTCCTTTGCTTCTTGGGCAAGATCGACTTTGATAATCTGAGGCTGTACTTTGTTCCAATGCTTGAGGCTGTTCTTGGCCCGGTTTGCACGATCAGCAATTTCGCTTAGTTGAATGGGTTCCCCATACATCTTTTGGTGGATTTCGGCGACGGCCCTTTTTAGAACTTCGAGTGAGTTATCCCGACCCGATGACGCGAGAAGTTTGCCAAATACTTCATCGGCGGCACCAGCCAAAGTAATGACGGAAGCGAAGTCGTTGCCTTCAAAGAAAATGCGCAACGCGGTTTCAAGTTGCGTCAAAGCGAGGTCGTCGCGGTAGTAAGCACGG
>JANXRC010000200.1 GCA_025353195.1 Rhodocyclaceae bacterium | reverse complement strand
GGCGCGTTCGAAATTGGCGATGGCGTTCTGCGGCACGCTGGCGCGGCAGACGCCGTGGAAGCCGTCGCAGCCGGCGATGAAGTCGCACTCGATTTCATGCATCGCACCGTTCCTGATGTAGCGGACGCGCGGGTGCTTGGTATCGAAATCATGCACGCTGACGTCCTTCGCCTCGTACACCGTCTTCAGGCCGGCGGCGGCGCGCGCGTCCATCAGGTCCTTGGTCAGTTCGGTCTGGCCGTACACCATCACCTGCTTGCCGCCGGTGAGACCGTGCAAGTCGATGCGGTGGCGGACGCCGCCGATCAGCAGGTCGAAGCCGTTGTGCGGCAGGCCCTCGGCGTGCATGCGCGCGCCGACGCCGGCCTCGTCGAGCAGGTCGACCGCAACCTGCTCCAGCACGCCGGCGCGAATGCGCCCCAGCACGTAGTCGGGGGTTTGCGCTTCGAGGACGATGGCATCGATGCCGGCCTTGTGCAACAGCTGGCCGAGGATGAGCCCCGAGGGACCGGCACCGATTATGGCGACTTGTGTTCGCATGTTCTTTCTCTCTGTCTGATTACAAGGCTTCCATGGCCAGCAGGCCGGACGCCGTGTTGGAAATCGGAATGTGGTAGTTGGAATGCACCTTGGCGACTTCTCCCAGAAGAGCGCCGCGCGTTGTCAGCCAGTTGAGCAGTTCGACGCCCTGGGTGCCGGTCAGCTCGACCAGGTCGGGAATCGAGTAGCGCGTCACCCATAGTGGATCGGTGATAAGTTTTTCCATGAACATCAGGTCGAATTCCTTGTTGATGAAGCCGGCGCGCTGGCCGTCCAACTGGTGCGAGAGGCCACCGGTGCCGATCACCACGACGCGCGCATCGCTGTCCCAGGATTCGATGGCGCGGCCGATGGCCTGGCCGAACTTGAAGCAGCGCGCCGGCTTCGGCAGCGGAAACTGCACGGTGTTGATGCAAACCGGCACGGTGCGCAGCGGGCAGGACTTTTTGTTCGGCCACAGCAGTTCCAGCGGCAGCGTGAAGGCATGGTCGACCAGCATTTCCTGGCAGGTGGTGATGTCGAACTCCTCCTCGACCAGCGAGTCGATCATGTGCCAGGAGAGGTCCAGCTCGCCGCAGTAGGGCGGCAGCGTCGGAATGCCCCAGCCCTCGTCGGCGTTGCTGTACTCGGCCGCGGCACCGACGGCGAAGGTCGGCATCTTGTCGAGAAAGAAATTCAGCCCGTGGTCGTTGTAGATGACCACGGCGACATCGGGCTTGACCTTCGCCAGCCAGTTGTGGATGGGCGGGAAACCGTCGAAGAAGGGCTTCCAGTAGGGATCCTGCTGCAGGTTGTTGGCAATCGCGCGCCCGATGTAGGGCACGTGGGTGACGCTGATGCCGCCGACGATTTTGGCCATGTCTAGTTACCCGCCGCAATGAGTTTAGCCTTGAAAGCTTCCTTGGTCATGCCGGTCTGCTGCGCACCGATGTCCTGCATGTCGAGGCCGAAGATGCCGCCCAGCTTGGCCAGGTAGTAGGCGTTGCCGCCGGCCGCCAGCATGTCCAGCACCTGCAGGCTGAGCACGGCCGTCTTCTGCTGCTCGTTGAGGCCGTACTTGTCGCAATAGGCCTCCTTGTCCTCGAGGAACTCGGCGCGGTTCCCGGCCGTGTTGAAGGAAAAGCACATCTTGTTGAGTGCGTAGCCCTTGCGCGCCTGATCCCCGTCGAACATCGTGGTGGCGGGAATCACTCTTTTCTGTTTGCTTGTGTTCATGGTTTGTCCTATGCCTCCGGGAATATCTCGGTGTCGATTTCCTGTTGCGTGGCCGCGTTGTAGCGCGGCCCCGTTACCGTCTGCCGGTTGATCAGTGCGTCGAGCCGCTCGACAATGCTGCGATCGAGCGTCACGGCGGCGGCGCCGACGTTTTCGTCGAGGTGCGCCGGCTGCCGGGTGCCGAAGATCGGAATGATGTGCTCACCCTTCGCCAGCAGCCAGGCCAGCGCCAGCTGGGCCGGCGTGCAACCGACTTCGGTGGCGATGCGGCGATACCCGGGCAGAAGGTCGAGGTTCTTTGCGTAGTTGGCGGCATCGAAGCGCGGCATCTGGCGGCGGATGTCCTTCGCCTCGAGTTCCGCCTCCGGATCTTGCAGCATGCCGGTGAGGAAGGCGCGGGCCAGCGGGCTGAAAGCGACGAAGGCCACGCCCAGTTCGCGACAGGTTTCCAGCACGGCGATCTCGGGATTGCGGGTCCACAGCGAGTATTCCGTCTGCAGCGCCGCAATCGGGTGCACGGCATCGGCGCGCCGTAGCGTCAGCGCCGACACTTCGGACAGGCCGATGCTCCTGATCTTGCCCGCACGCACCAGATCGGCCAGCGCGCCGATGCTGTCCTCGATCGGTACCTGCTTGTCCCAGCGGTGCAGGTAGTAGAGGTCGATGACATCGGTCTCCAGACGCCGCAGGCTTTCCTCGCAGTTGCGCTTCAGGGCTTCCGGCCGGCCGTCGATGACGCGGCGGCCCGAGACGCCGGCCATGCCACCCTTGCTCGCCAGCAGGATGTTCTGCCGGTGCGGCTTGAGCACGCGGCCGAGCAGCGTCTCGTTGGTGCCGAAGCCGTAGAGCGCGGCGGTGTCGAAAAAGGTGATGCCGCGCTCGACCGCCTGCAATAGCAGCGCCTCCGCCGCCTCGGGCGCTGGCGCCGTGCCGTAGGCGTGGCTGAGGTTCATGCATCCCAGTCCGAGGACCGAGACGCTGAAGGGGCCGAGGCGGCGCTGCTGCATTTCAGGCACCCTGATTCAACTGCTGCTCGAGTTTGTGCAAGGTGCGGTAGCAGGGCAGCACCTGGGCCACGCTGGCATTCGGCTCGCGGCCTTCACGGATCGCGGCGAAGAACTCGCGGTCCTGCAGCTCGATGCCGTTCATCGAGACGTCCACTTTGGACACGTCGATCTTGTTGTCCTTGCCGTCGATCAGGTCGTCGTAGCGCGCGATGTAGGTGCCGCTGTCGCCGATGTAGCGGAAGAAGGTGCCGAGCGGGCCGTCGTTGTTGAACGACAGCGACAGCGTGCAAATGGCGCCGGTGCTGCTCTTCAACTGGATCGACATGTCCATGGCGATGCCCAGGCCCGGATGGATCGGTCCCTGCAGCGCGTTGGCAGCGACGATGGTGCCGCCGGTCTGCCAGGCGAAGAGGTCGACCGTGTGCGCCGCGTGGTGCCACAGCAGGTGGTCGGTCCAGCTGCGCGCCTGGCCCAGCGCGTTCATGTTGCTGCGGCGGAAGAAGTAAGTCTGCACGTCCATCTGCTGAACGTTGAATTCGCCACCGGTGATCTTGTTATGCACCCACTGGTGGCTGGGGTTGAAGCGGCGCGTGTGGCCGCACATGGCGACCAGCCCGGTCTGCCGTTGCAGCGCCAGCACCTCCTCGGCGCCGGCCAGGCTGTCGGCCAGCGGGATCTCGACCTGCACGTGCTTGCCCGCCTGCATGCAAGCGACGGCCTGCGCCGCGTGCATCTGCGTTGGCGTGCACAGGATCACCGCGTCGACGCCCGATAGCGCCAGGCTGTCGGCCAGATCGGTGCTGACGTGGCCGATACCGTACTTGGCGGCGACTTCCTTTGTCTTGTCCAGATCGCGGCTGACCAGCGATACCACTTCGACGCCGTCGATCAGCCTGATGGCATCCAGGTGCTTGATGCCGAAGGCGCCGGCGCCGGCCAGCGCAACTCGAATTGCCTTGCTCATATGTTCTCCAGTATCAGATGGCCGACGGCGGTGTTGCTCGCCGGTACATGGTAGAAGCGGTGCGCGACACGCGGTGGATTGTCGCTCATGGCGCCGCGCGCGATCAGCCACATCACCAGTTCGATGCCTTCCGAGCCCGCTTCGCGCACGTAGTCGATGTGCGGCATGTTTGCCAGGCCGGCCGGATCGGCGATCAGCCGGTCGAGGAAGGCATTGTCGAACTCGCGGTTGATCAGGCCGGCGCGCGGCCCCTGCAACTGGTGGCTCATGCCGCCGGTGCCCCAGATCTGCACGTTCAGGGGCGCGTCGAAGGCGGCGACGGCCTTGCGGATGGCGCGGCCCAGATTGAAGCAGCGCCGGCCCGACGGCACCGGGTACTGCACCACGTTCACCGCGAACGGAATCACCGGGCACGGCCATGCCGCGGGTTGGCCGCACATCAGCGACAAGGGCACGGTGAGGCCGTGGTCCACCGGCATGCGATTGACGATGGTGAGGTCGAAATCGTCCTGGATCACCGATTGTGCGATGTGCGCGGCAAGCTCCGGATGGCCCTTGACGACGGGCACCGGGCGCGGCCCCCAGCCCTCGTCGGCAATCGCGAATTCCGCCGCGCAGCCGATGGCGAAGGTCGGGATCATCTCCAGGCTGAAGGCGTTGGCGTGGTCGTTGTAGACTAGAAAGATGACGTCGGGCGTGTTGTCCTTAAGCCACTGCCTGGAAAAGTCGTAGCCGGAAAAAACCTTCTGCCAGTATGGCTCGCCGGCCTTGCCGAGATCGAGCGCGGCGCCGATGGCCGGTACGTGGGAGGTATAGACGCTTGCCGTGATACTGGCCATGTTCAGGCTCCCGCTTTCTGCTGCGACTTGCCCTGCGGCTGGCGGTGTGCCTGGGCGTCGCCATCCTCGCCGACCACGCGATTGCCTTCGGCCGAGCGACCGCCACTGACCATCATGTCGCGGTACTCCACCTCGCTCATGCCGGTCATGCTGCCGGCCATCTGCTGAAAGGATTTGCCGTCGGTGGCGCCGATCTTGGCGAGGAAGTAGATGTTGCCGCCGACGCGGATGCACCAGTTGAGGTCGCGTGCCAGCACCGCCTGCTTCTGCTCCTCGGTCATCGGCCATTCGTCGAGATAGGCGCGCTCGCCAGCCTTGAAGCGGGCGCGGTTCTCCGCCTTCATCAGCGACATGCAGAACTGGTTGAGATGGTAGCCCAGGCGCGACTGCTCGGCGTCGAAGATTGTCGTGCCGGGAACATCCTGGTAGGGTTTGTCGAGTGCCATGTCAGGCCTTTCGCGAATGTCCGTCGAGAACGCGCGCCAGCTGTCCTTCGTCGAGCGCGCCCTCCCATTTCGAGACGACGATGGTCGCCACCGCATTGCCGATCAGGTTCGTCGGCACCAGGCCCTCGGCCAGCAGGCGATGTACGCCGAGGATCAGGGCGACGCTGGTGACCGGGATCGTGCCGACGGTGGACAGGGTCGCGGCCAGCACCACGAAGGCGGCGCCGGCCACCCCTGCCGCACCCTTCGACGTCAGCAACAGTACCGCAAGCAATCCGAGTTGTTGATAGAGGTCGAGCGGCGTGTTGGTCGCCTGTGCCAGGAAAACCGTTACCGCAGCGAGATAAAGGCAGGTGCCGTCGAGGTTGAAGGAATAGCCGGTCGGGATTACCAGGCCGACCACGCTCGGCTTGCAACCGCAAGCTTCGAGTTTTTCGATCATCCGCGGCAGAACGACTTCCGACGACGTGGTGGCCAGGCAGATCAGGATCTCTTCCCAGATGTAGCGTATCAGCTTCAGCAGGCTGAAGTCGCAAATCCGGCAGATCGGGCCGAGCACGAAGAAGGTGAAAACCAGGCAGGTTACATAGAAGCAGACCAGCAGGTTTCCCAGCGAGACGAGCGATCCGGCGCCATACTTGCCGACGGTAAACGCGATCGCCCCGAAGGCGCCGACCGGCGCGGCCCACATGACAATTGCGACGGCGCCGAACAGCATCTTCGAGACGATCTCGAGGACGTCGACCAAGGGCTTGGCGGCCTCTCCGAGCACCGTCAGCACCGCGCCGAACAGCACGGAGAGAAACAGCACCTGCAGGATGTTGCCTTCGGCCAGGGAGCCGACCACCGTGCCGGGAATGATGTTCATCAGGAACGGCACCACGCCCTGGGTCTGCGTCTGGGCGATGTAGCCCTTCACCGAACCGGCGTCGAGCGACGCGGTGCTGATGTTCATCCCGGCGCCGGGTTGCCAGAGATTGACCATGAGCAGGCCGATGATCAGGGCGATGGTCGTCAGCACCTCGAAATAGACCAGCGCCTTGATCGCGACGCGGCCGACCCGCGTCATGTCGTTCATTTTGGCGATGCCGAGAACGACGGTGCAGAAGATGATCGGCGCGATCAGCATGCGGATCATCTTGATGAACGCATCGCCCAACGGCTGCATGGCGGTGCCGGTCTGCGGCGCGAAATGCCCGACGAGGATGCCGATCACCATCGCGACCAGCACCTGGATCCACAGCGTGAGATACCACGGGCGGCGCTTGGCGGCGGGCGGCGAAAGTGTCGCGGTGGTGGCGGTCATCGAGCGATACCTGTTCTCAGGCTTCGAATTGATAGAGGCGCATCGGGTTGTCGACCAGGATCTGCTTCTGGATCCCGGCGTCCGGCGCGAACAGTGGAATCAGATCAACCAGATCGCCGTCGTTGGGCATGGCCTTCACGTTCGGATGCGGCCAATCGCTGCCCCATACCAGCCGGTCCGCCGCCGTCTCGACCAAGCGCCGGGCGAAGGGTACGGCATCGTGAAAGGGGGCTCCAGTGGACGAGACGCGGTCGGCTCCGCTAAGCTTGACGTAGCATTTCTTGTCGCGTTGCAGCAGGTCTACCAGGATACTGAACGGCTTCTGCTCCAGGCCGTCCCTGGCCGGCACGCGTCCCATGTGGTCGATGATGTAGGGCAGCGGCAGGCCGTCCAGCAGCGGGTAGAAATCGGGCAGGTCCTTGGCATCGAAATGCAGGACGACGTGCCAGCCGAGACGGGCGGCGCGCTTGACGCTGCGGTCGAACACGGCCATGTCCGGGAAGCCGCCCAGGTGCTTGACGAAGTTGAAGCGGCAGCCGCGGATGCCGGCCTTGTGCAGCGCATTCAGTTCCGCGTCGGACACCCGGTCGTCGATATTGACGACGCCGCGATAACGGCCGCCGCTGGCGGAGATCGCATCCACCACAACCCGGGCATCGATGTCGTAGAGGCAGGCATTGACGATGACCGCGCGCTCGATCCCGATCCTGGCATGCACCTCGCGGAAGTCGTCCAGACCCGCATCGAAGGGCGTATAGCTGCGCTTCGGCGAGTAGGGATAACGTGCGGCGGGGCCGAAGATATGGCAATGCGTATCGCATGATCCGGGCGGCGCCTTGAAGCCGGGCGTCCTGGTGTTCCGGTCGGGGGCAAGGCCCGACGGGGCCAGCTTTTTCGCCTCGTCCGCGCCATCTGCGGCACGAACAACCGTGGCGGCCGCGAGAGTCGCACCGACCGCCCCGGCCATCCGGGTCAAAGCTTCTCTTCTCTTCATTTCTTCTCCTCCGGCCAGTAGAGGCGCATGGGGTTGTCAACCAGCAGTTTGCGCTGCAATTCGGATGTCGTCGCGATGTGCGGAATGAAGTCGACCAGCAAGCCGTCGTCCGGCATGTGGTCCTTGAGATTCGGATGCGGCCAGTCGGTGCCCCACAGCACGCGGTCGGGGAAGGTCTCGACGATGCGCCTGGCGAAGGGCACCACGTCGCGGTAGGCGCCCTGTTGCAGACCCGGCTCGCCGCGCAACGCCTTCGGCCCGGTGACGGACAGCCGCTCGGGACAGCTGACCTTGCTCCAGACGTTCGGATAGTCGCGCATGAACTTGACGAAGAGTTCGAACTCGGGACCATCGACCGGCTTGCTGACGTCGGGGCGGCCCATGTGGTCGACCACGATGGTGGTCGGCAGCGCAGTGAAGAAGTCCCACAGCTCGGGCAGATCGACGGCCTCGAAGTAGATCACCACATGCCAGCCCAGCGGCGCGATGCGCGCGGCGATTTCCATAAGCTCATCCTTCGGCGTGAAATCCACCAGGCGCTTGACGAAGTTGAAGCGCACGCCGCGCACGCCGGCGGCGTGCATCTGCTGCAGTTCGCTGTCGGTGACCGAGCGCCGCACCGTGGCAATTCCGCGCGCCTTGCCACCGGAATGCAGCAGCGCATCGACCATGGCGCGATTGTCGGCACCGTGGCAGGTCGCCTGCACCACCACGTTGCGCGCGAAGCCGAGATGGTCGCGCAGCGCATAGAGCTGGGCCTTGGATGCGTCGCAGGG
>JANXRC010000170.1 GCA_025353195.1 Rhodocyclaceae bacterium | reverse complement strand
GTCTGGTCATGCGGCAGCTTTCCGACCAGCGCTCGTGGGCGGCCTTTTCGTCCTTGGTGTAGCGCTGCAGCCGCAGCATCAGGTCGTCGAAGTCGACCAGATGACCGTCGAAGTCCGGCCCGTCGACACAGGCAAATTTGACCTCGTCGCCAACCTTTACCCTGCAGCCGCCGCACATCCCGGTGCCATCGACCATGATCGGGTTGACGCTCACCATGGTCTTGATCTTGTGCGGCCGTGTGGCCTCAGCACACGCTTTCATCATCACCGGCGGGCCGATGGCGACGAACTCTTCGATGTTGGGGTGCCCAGCGAGTGCGACCTTGATGCCGTCGGTGATCATTCCCTTCATTCCCGCCGAGCCGTCGTTGGTGCACAGGATCAGTTCGTCGCAGCAGGCCTTGAACTTGTCCTCCCAGAACACCAGATCCTTGTTCCGAAAGCCAAGGACCGCGATCACGTACGCGCCGGCCTCCTTGAAACCGCGCGCTTGCGGAAAGATGGGCGCCACACCCAAACCGCCGCCGACGCACACCACCTTCTTGGCGTGACTGATCGGGCTGGGTACGCCCATCGGGCCAACCATTCCGTAAAGTGAGGTGCCGACCTGACATTCCTGTTGCATTTGTCGGGTTGTCTTGCCTACCGCCTGGATCACCAGCGTGATCGTGCCCTTCTTGGCGTCGAAGTCCGCGATGGTGAGGGGAATGCGCTCGCCCTGCTCGTTGAGCATCACGATAACGAACTGTCCCGGCTTGGCGGCCTTGGCCATCAGGGGGTGGTGCACCTCAAGCAGGTAAGTGACATCCGAGAAATCTTCTCGTGCCACGATCTCGAAATTGGACATTGCGCTTGCCTTCATATAGGACCGGCCTTGGCCAGCCTGGCCATTGAGATATTTTGGTATTTGCCGGCATCCGCCGGTCCGCTGTCGCTTGCCCCGTTGACGAGCACTTCGAGGCTTGCGTCCGGTTTGACGGGGCTCAATCCGTGGCATCGCCAAAAGCCTGCGCGGCATGCGAGCAGCGCTGCCGATTTCCCGGATGCATGATTCAAGCCGATATCATTCAATGCGGACCTCCCCGTTGGGACCGGGCGAGTATCTTCCGGGTAGCAGGGCTACGTTTTGACCTAGATCAAACGTTCTAATGGAGCCAATAGAGTCCGTGATCAATTCGGTCGAAGTGCGGTGACAACGCCTGTTTCATCGGCGCGAAGTGCCGCGGCAGCAACTGCAGCGAGGGACGGCAACAGCCAGAGGAGTCGGGTCCCGACCGACAGTTCGAAGCGACCTCCTGGTTTCCGGCTTGGCGCCGACGACTGTCAGCGCCAAGCCGGGGGCCTAGACCCGCTCGATGATGACGGCGATGCCCTGACCGACGCCGATGCACATGGTGCACAACGCGTAGCGACCGCCGCTGCGGTGCAACTGGTACATCGCCGTGGTCACCAGGCGCGCGCCGCTCATCCCCAGCGGATGTCCGATCGCAATCGCGCCGCCATTGGGGTTGACCCGGGAATCGTCATCGGCCAGCCCGAGATCGCGGGTTACCGCCAGGCCTTGGGCGGCAAAGGCTTCGTTGAGTTCGATGACATCGATCTGATCGAGCCGCAGCCCGGTGAGCGCCAGCAGCTTCTTCACTGCCGGGGCCGGACCAAAACCCATGATGCGCGGCGCCACGCCGGCCGTGGCCATGGCGACTACGCGCGCTTTCGGGGTCAGCCCGTGCGTCTTGGCGGCCGCATCGGAAGCGAGGAGCAGCGCGCAAGCGCCATCGTTCACGCCTGAAGCATTGCCTGCCGTTACAGTCAGTTCCGGTCTGTTGATGCCCTTGAGTTTTGCCAGTTGTTCCAGGGTGGTGTCGGGACGCGGGTGTTCGTCGGTGTCGAAGATTTTCGGCTCGCCTTTCTTCTGCACAATCTGCACCGCCACGATCTCGTCATTGAAGCGCCCGGCAGCCTGTGCAAGCCCCCAGCGCTGCTGCGAGCGCAAGGCGAAGGCGTCCTGATCGCCACGCCCGATACCGAATTCGGCAGCGACGTTATCCGCGGTTTCGGGCATCGAGTCCACGCCGTATTGCTGCTTCATCAGCTTGTTGATGAAACGCCAGCCGATGGTGGTGTCATACACCGCATTGCTGCGCGAAAAGGCACTTTCCGCTTTCGGCATGACGAAGGGGGCGCGGCTCATGCTTTCCACTCCGCCGGCGATCATCAGCGCTGCCTCGCCGGCCTTGATCGCACGAGCGGCGGTACCGATGGCATCCATGCCTGAGCCGCACAGGCGGTTGATGGTGGCGCCGCCCACTGCGGCCGGCAGGCCGGCCAGCAGGCCGGCCATGCGCGCCACGTTTCGATTGTCTTCGCCGGCCTGGTTGGCGCAGCCGTAGATGATGTCCTCGACCAGGTTCCAGTCTACTGTCGGATTGCGCGCCATCAGGGCTTTGATCGGCAGCGCGCCCAGATCGTCGGTGCGGATGGAGGAGAGCGCCCCGCCGTAACGGCCTATCGGCGTGCGCACGGCGTCGCATATGAATGCCTGTTTGGTCATGTTGTATCGCTTTCCTCGAAGAAGTGGCCCTTGATGCGGGTGGAGCGGCCGCGAAACAGGGCAATGGTCTTGCCGTTCTGGTTGGTGACCTCGATATCGTAGATGCCGCTGCGGCCACCCTGATGCCTCGCGCTGCCGATGGCCGTAAGTGTATCGCCGAGATGGGCGGGGGCAACAAAGTTGATATCGACGCCGGCGGCCACCGCGCGATGGTTGAAGCTGTTGCAGGCGTAGGCGAAGTTGGTGTCGGCCAGCGCGAAGATGAATCCGCCGTGGCAGATGCCGTGTCCGTTGACCATGTCCTGGCGTACGGTCATGGTCACGGTGGCGCCGCCGGGGGTGGTGCTGCCGATGGTGATGCCGAGACCGCGCGCGGCGTGGTCGTCGGGCCACATGATCTCGGTGCAGCGCTCGGCGACCTCCTGTGGTGTCAGACTCATCAGTCGCCCCTGAAGTTGGGGCTGCGCTTTTCCATGAAGGCGGCAACGCCCTCGCCATAGTCGTGGCCAAAGCCGAGTTCTTGCTGGCTGGCGCGTTCCAGATCGAGTTGCTGCTCCAGGGTGTTGCCGCTGCTGGCGTAGAGCGCCTGCTTGGTGCGCGCCAGCCCCTTGGTCGGTGCGGTGCTGAAATGGATGGCGAGTTTCTCGGCCTCGGCGATCAGTTTGTCGTCGTCGACGCATTTCCAGATCAGTCCCCAGGCTTCGGCCTGCTCCGCGGAAAGCTTGTCGCCGAGCATCGCCAGGCCCATGGCGCGGGCTGTGCCGACCAGACGCGGCAGCACCCATGTGCCGCCGGCATCGGGCACCAGGCCCAGCTTGCAGAAGGCCTGGATGAAGGAGGCAGAACGCGCGGCAAGCACCAGATCGCAGGCCAGCGCGATGCTGGCCCCGGCTCCGGCGGCGACGCCATTGACGGCGCAGATCACCGGCATTTCGAGTGCACGCAGACTCAGCACCAGCGGCCTGTAGTAGGTCTCGATGGTATAGCCGAGATCGACCGGGTCGCTGCCCGACATGACGTTGCGTTCGGACAGGTCCTGCCCGGCACAGAAGCCGCGTCCGGCTCCAGTCAGGAGCAGCACGCGAGCACCTTCGTCGCGTGTCCGGACCAGCGCATCACGCAACTCCAGGTGCATCTCCGCGGTGAAGCTGTTGAGTCGGTCGGGGCGGTTAAGCGTGACGCGGGCGATGCCGCCTTCGAGCGAGAAAATTATGTTCTGGTAGTTCATCGGCAGTGTTCCGGAGGTCGATCAGTTGGGGATGGACAAGCCGAGGCGCTTGAGTGCGGCTGCGGATTGCGCTTTCCAGTCGTTCAGCATCTCGGTACTGTTGCGGCGGCGCAAGCCGTACTGGATGTAGATCGAGGCATGATCCGAATCGACGCGGCCGAAGGTGGCCACGACGCGTGGATACCAGTAGTTGACGGCAGCCTGTACCGCGGCCTTGCTGCCACTACGTTCCATGGCCTGGGCGACGCCACTTTCACCCAATTGCGCATGTTCCTGTTCGCGCGGGAGGATGAGGACGATCGTTGCGGCCAGCGGCGAGTAGGAGCTCTGCGCCATTTCCGCCAACTGGATTGCGGTGGCTGCACCCATCAGCATGTTGAAGACGACGGCATCTTCCCATCCTTCCAGCGGATAGTGGAAAACATTCAGCCGCTTGTCGCCGCCAACGCGCCGCGTTTCAAGATCGATATGGCGATCAAGGCGTGAGTCCCACGCGTGGGAGCCAACATAAAGCGTGGGGTTGACGCCGAAGGGTTGCAGCAGCTTGAGCGCCATCTCGGCGTGAACATATTTCTCGGTGACGATCTTCGCCGCGACGATGCGTTCGCGCAACCCCGGCCCGCGGTTGATGAAAGGGCAGAATCCGGCCGCGCCGGCCAGTTCGGAGTCGGCGAAGACGACCACCAGGCGCATTAAGTCGCTGCGGTAGTCGATTGGCACCGGACCTCCCGCGCAGCGCAGGACATCACCCTGGGGGGCTCCTATCTTATGACCCGCAGCGATGCGATCGAGAAAATCCTTGTCCTGTTTCTGCATGTCACGCTCCACAAATTGCACCCTTACTCTGCGTCCGGACTATAGAAGCATTTCGCGGCGCACGCCAAAGGGATACAATACCAGCAATGTGAAATATTGAAATAGTATCAAATTGATTATGACACAGAAACGCCCTGCGATGTACAATCAAAATGTATCACGTCGCCATCCCCTCGCGACAAAAAGGTTTGAGGAAGCGGAATGGCCAACATACTGATCATCGTCGGCACCGAGTCGGGCAACGCCCAAATGTGTGCCGACCATCTGTCGGACAATCTGCCCGCTCTCGGTCACGAAGTCGAAGTGGCTGCCGAGGCGGACGCCGGCAGCGTCGACCTCGAGGGACGCGATGCGGTGCTGGTGTGCACTTCGACGCATGGCGATGGCGAGTTGCCCGACAACATCATTCCGCTGGCCGAGCGCCTGAGGGGAGAAGCACCTGATCTCTCCCATCTGCGTTACGGCGTGATAGCCCTCGGTGACCAGACTTACAAGGCCACCTTCTGCAGGGCTGGCAAGGACATGGATGCGTTGTTCGCCGCATGCGGGGCGAGGAAGGTCGGCGAGCGGCTCGAGATCGATGCCTGTACCCAGCCGCTGCCCGACGAGGAGGCGCTGAACTGGGCTCAGGAATGGGTCACGCTGCTGTGATGTGCAGTATCCGGGGGTACCAGAATTGGAGGGAACCGAATGAAGGTTTACGCGATTGACGGCATCGTGCCGGTGGTTGACCCGACGGCCTACGTGCATCCATCGGCGGTGCTGATCGGGGACGTCGTTGTCGGCCCCGGTGCGTACATCGGGCCCTGCGCCAGCCTGCGGGGCGATTTCGGCCGCTTGTTCATCGGCGCCGGGGCCAATGTGCAGGACTGCTGCGTGATGCACGGCTTCCCCGGCAGCGATACCATCGTCGAGGAGAGCGGCCACATCGGACACGGTGCCATCCTGCATGGCTGCATCGTGCGCAGGAACGGCATGGTCGGCATGAACGCGGTGGTGATGGACAACGCCGTGGTCGGCGAATCGGCGATCGTCGCCGCGCAGAGCTTCGTCAAGGCCGGCATGGAAATACCGCCGCGCATGCTGGCGGCCGGGGTCCCGGCCAAGGTGCTGCGCGAATTGACCGAACTGGAAATGGCCTGGAAGGTGGAAGGGACCGGCGTCTACCTCGATCTGGTGAAGCGCTGCCATGGCACGCTGCAGGAGGTCGAGGCCCTGACTGCGGTCGAGGCGGATCGAAAGCGGGTCAAGCTGCCCGAACTGAAAACCCTGCAGGAAACCCGGCGCGGCAACTGACGAGAGTCGGCGCTGGTGGAACAACTGCACTACAAGGCGGTCGAGCAAAGTGCGCTCTCCTCGCCACTGCGGATCCTCGCCGTAGCGGATGGCGGCGTGCCGGTTCTACAGCGTGGTCTGCGCCACCGCGTGCTCCCAGCGCTGCATCAATTCATTGGCGCGGCTGCGCGACATCGTCGGATGGAAGACGTGCTCGACCTGCCAGTGCGCGGCGAGTTGGTCGAGGCCGGTGTAGACGCCGCAGGACAGGCCGGCCAGATAGGCCGCGCCCAGCGCCGTGGTTTCGATGACTTTCGGCCGTACCACGGGGATCCCCAGCAGGTCGGCCTGAAACTGCATCAGCAGATTGTTCACACAGGCTCCACCGTCGACGCGCAGCTCGGTCACGCCGCCGCTGTTCGCCAGATCGCGACTCATGGCGTGCAATAGCGCTGCGCTCTGGAAGGCGATGCTTTCGAGCGCCGCGCGGGCGATGTGCGCCACGGTGGTGCCACGGCTCAGGCCCAAGATGGCACCGCGCGCATCGGGCTTCCAATAAGGGGCGCCGAGGCCGGTGAAAGCCGGCACGAACATCACGCCACCGCTGTCGGGCACGCTTTCAGCCAGATCCTGCACGGCCGCGCTGCCCTTGATGGCATGCAAGCCGTCGCGCAGCCATTGAACGACCGCACCGCCGATAAACACGCTGCCCTCAAGGGCGAACTCGGGCGTGTCAGTCACTTGTGCGGCGCTGGTGGCGATCAGGCCATTGCGGCTGGTTTGGCAATGTTTGCCGGTATGCACGAGCATGAAGCAACCGGTACCGTAGGTATTCTTGGCCAGACCGGACGCAAAGCACGCTTGTCCGAACAGCGCGCTTTGCTGATCGCCGGCAATGCCGCCGATGGCGATTGGTGCGCCGAACAGCTCGGCGCGGGTATGGCCATAGACATGACTGGAGGGATGTACCGCCGGCAGCAGTTCACGCGGAATCTCAAGCATCGCGAGCAAGTCCTCGTCCCACTGGTTGCGATGAATGTTGAAAAGCATGGTGCGCGAAGCGTTGCTGACATCGGTGGCATGCACCGTGCCGCCCGTCAGCTGCCAGGCCAGCCAGGAGTCCACGGTACCGAAAGCCAGTTCGCCGCTGCCTGCGGCAGCGCGCGCGCCGGGAACTGTGTCGAGTATCCACTTGAGCTTGGTGCCGGAAAAATAAGGATCGATGATCAGGCCGGTCCGGTCGCGCACCAGAGCTTCGAAGCCACGCTCCCGCAGCCCCGCGCACGCGGGCTCGGTACGCCGGTCCTGCCAGACGATGGCATTGCACAGCGGCTCGCCGGTGCGGCGACTCCATACCAGCGTGGTCTCGCGCTGGTTTGTGATGCCGATGGCGGCAACGTCGGCGGCACCGATGCCGGCCTCGTTCAGCGCTTCCTGAGCGGTACCCAATTGGCTGGCCCAGATTTCCCTGGGATCGTGCTCGACCCAGCCCGGCTGGGGAAATATCTGGCGGAATTCACGCTGCGCGACGGCCACGATCCGGCCTTGCCGGTCGAACACGATGCTGCGCGAGCTGGAGGTGCCTTGATCCAGGGCCAACAGAAAGCGAGGGCGGGTCATCGAAATCTCCTACGGGTGAGCGGATGCGCATTTCGTGATGTGTACCGTGCCATTATGGTGTCTGCCGGCTGGTTGCATCACGGGCCTGCTTGGTTGTCGGGCAAGACGGAGTCGAGAAGCGCGCTTGTAAGCTGCGATTAAGTGAGCTTATGTTAGTATTTCGCGCCGCAGCAATAGCGCCGCTTTAGATTCCAGCCCTTGGGGCGGCATTCCTTCCCTGTTCAAGACGCCCATGCCGTTGCCCGCAGCCGCTGTTTCCCGTACGCGGATCCACACCCGCCGCATCCTTCTCGAGGGATGGCGACGCGACGACGGGCTGTGGGACATCGAGGCCCGTCTGACCGACGTCAAGGATCACGATTACCACCTTGCTTCCGGGGTACGCCTCAAGGGCGATCCGGTGCACGATTTGTGGGTGCGCGTCACAATCGATCGTGACATGAACATTCATGATGCCGCGGCCAGTTCGGATACTGTGCCGTATCCGGGCGGCTGCGACACCATCGCTCCGGCCTATCGGCAACTGATCGGGCGCAATCTGTTCAGGGGCTTCCGGCGCGAGGTCGGCGAGTTGTTTGCCACCGTGCGCGGTTGTTCCCATCTCACCGAGCTGCTGAATTTGCTGCCGACGGCGGCGATACAGACCTTTGCCAGCGAGGTGCCGGAGACTGCCGGGCGCACGCCGGGCGTCAAGCCTTTTCAGCTCGACCAGTGCCACGCGCTGGAAACCACTTCGGAGACAGTCCGGCGGTATTACCCGCGCTGGTTCCGCAGCAACAAGACCGGCACCTAGTTGAACAAATCAATGCCGGCCCCCGATCAACGCAGCACCTACAACAAGGAAGACGCATGAAGATCCACGAATATCAGGGCAAGGAAATCCTGAAAAAGTTCGGCGTGACGGTTCCGCGCGGCAAGCCGGCTTTTTCCGTCGATGAGGCGGTCAAGGTTGCCGAGGAACTCGGTGGCCGGGTATGGGTGGTCAAGGCTCAGATCCATGCCGGTGGACGCGGCAAGGGCGGCGGCGTGAAAGTCGCCAAGAGTCTTGACGAAGTCAGGATTTATGCAAAAGCCATTCTCGGCATGCAGCTCAAGACGCACCAGACCGGTCCCGAGGGACAAAAAGTGCGCCGCCTGTTGGTCGAGGAAGGTGCCGACATCAAACATGAGTACTACTGCGCTGCGCTGACCGACCGCGTCACGCAGAAGGTGGCTCTGATGGCGTCCTCCGAGGGCGGCATGGACATCGAGACAGTGGCGAAGAACACGCCGGAAAAGATCATCAAGGTTTTCGTCGATCCGCTGGTCGGGCTCACCGATGCGCAGGCGACTCAACTGGCGAAGGGTATTGGCGTGCCGGATGGATCGGTGGCACAGGCGGTGGACACTTTCAAGAAGCTGTACACCTGCTACATGGAAACCGACGCCAGCCTGGCGGAAATCAATCCTCTGATTCTCGAAGGTAACGGCAACATCAAGGCAATCGACGCCAAGTTCAACTTCGACTCCAACTCGCTTTACCGTCAGCCCGAGATCGTCGCCTATCGCGATCTGGATGAAGAGGATGCCGATGAAATCGAGGCCTCAAAGCATGACCTGTCCTATATTTCGCTCGATGGCAACATCGGCTGCCTGGTGAATGGCGCAGGCCTGGCGATGGCGACCATGGACACCATCAAGCTGTTTGGCGCCGAACCGGCCAACTTCCTCGACGTCGGCGGTGGCGCCACCACCGAGAAGGTCACCGCAGCCTTCAAGATCATGCTGAAGAACCCCAAGGTCAATGGCATTCTGGTCAACATTTTTGGTGGCATCATGAAATGCGACACGATCGCTACCGGCATAGTTGCCGCGGCCAAGGAAACGCATCTCAGCGTACCGCTGGTGGTACGCATGAAGGGCACCAACGATGACATCGGCAAGCAGATCCTCAAGGACTCCGGCCTCCCGATAATTTCCGCCGACACCATGGCCGACGCCGCGACGAAGATCGTCGCCGCCGTCAAGCACTAAGGAATCACTATGTCCATCCTGATCAACAAAGACACCAAGGTCATCACCCAAGGCATTACCGGGAAGACGGGCCAATTCCACACCGAGAAATGCCAGGAATACGCCAATGGCAAAAACTGCTTTGTCGCCGGCGTGAATCCGAAGAAGGCCGGCGAGTCGATTTTCGGCATTCCGATCTTCGGTTCGGTCAAGGAAGCCTAGGCGCAAACCGGCGCCACCGTTTCCGTGATTTACGTGCCGCCCGCCGGCGCAGCCGCCGCCATCTGGGAAGCCTGCGAAGCCGACCTCGATCTGGCGATCTGCATCACTGAAGGCATTCCCGTGCGGGACATGCTGGTGGTGCGCAACAAGATGCGGGCCAAGGAAGCCGCCGGCGGCAAGAAGACTCTGCTGCTCGGCCCCAACTGCCCCGGTATCATCACACCGGAGGAAATCAAGATCGGCATCATGCCCGGCCACATTCACCGCAAGGGTCGCATCGGCGTGGTATCCCGCTCCGGCACGCTGACTTATGAAGCGGTGGCCCAACTGACAGAGATCGGCCTCGGCCAGTCGACGGCGGTTGGTACTGGCGGCGATCCGATCAACGGCTTGAAGCATATCGACATCATGCAAGCCTTCAACGATGACCCGGATACCGACGCGGTGATCATGATCGGTGAAATCGGCGGCCCGGACGAGGCCGATGCGGCGGTGTGGTGCAAGGCCCACATGAAGAAGCCCATCGTCGGCTTTATCGCCGGCGTTACGGCGCCGGCCGGCAAACGCATGGGCCATGCCGGAGCACTGATATCCGGTGGCGCCGATACGGCGAATGCCAAGCTGGCAATCATGGAAGAGTGCGGCTTCACGGTGACGCGTAACCCGTCTGAAATGGGCAAGTTGCTCAAGGCACTGCTGAAGTAGCAAAGTCGGCGCTGGCGATACGGCGCATAGACCGCTCAAAAGCCGCACCGGTGCAAGCCGGAGCGGCTTTTTTGCGCATACAATCCAAATATGGCCACCCGGACAAAGGGCCAGTGTCGTGAAATTGATTGACGGAGTTGATGCAGGACTGTAAGAATTAGGCTTATTGTCCTGTTTTAATGAGGCCTCCCACGCAGGGTAGCGACCGATGAAGAAGGCAGATTTCTGGAAGAGTGACTGGTTCTTCGGTGTTGTGGTCACCATCATTGTGCTGATTCTTGGCAATGGCGACCTGCTGCAGGGCTTGGAACGCAAGGCCTATGACATGGGTGTGGCGGCCGCGTCGCGCACGCCGTCGGACAAGATCGCCGTGATCGCGATCGACAAGCCCAGTCTCGATAACATTGGCCGCTGGCCGTGGTCGCGGGAGATCATGGCTGACATGGTGGACAAGCTCGCTACCGCCAAAGCCAAAGTGATCGCCACCACGGTCTTCTACTCCGAGCCGCAGCGCGATCAAGGCTTGGCTTATATCAACAAGCTGATCGCGACCTGTGGTGTGACACTGCCTTCGGTCGTCGCCGTAGCCGCAATGCCTGCGGCACCCACGGTACCAGCAGCACCCACGGTACCA
>JANXRC010000149.1 GCA_025353195.1 Rhodocyclaceae bacterium | reverse complement strand
CCATCTGGATTACCCGGCAGGCCCGGCGCTCGCTCATCCAAAGATCCATCCGCAAACACTGTACGGCCTCCCTGCGATCCCCGGGCTTCAGAATTTTCTTGCGAGCAGGTGCCTTAACCCCTGAATGTCGAGCGTCAGTTCCCCAACCAGTTGCTTCAACTTCCGGTTCTCATCCTCAAGAAAGGAAGCCCGCGCGAAGCAACATAATTGGTTGATCACTCCGGCAAGGATCGTTTCCCTCAGTAGTTCCACCGCTCGTGCCTTGCAGGAAGGCGATTGAGCCGATCGCGCGTGTCTCGCCAATCTGGAAGAAAGCGATCCATCAGCGCTATAAACCTCGGCCCATGCGTGGGTTCGCGCAGGTGAACCATCTCGTGCACGATGATGTACTCAAGGCACTCCTTGGGTTTCTTTGCCAGTTCGGTATTGAGCCGAATGGTACGAGCTGCGGGGTTGCAGCTACCCCACTTGGTTTTCATCTGCTGCACGTAGAATCCGTTTACCGCGACCTTAAGCCGATGCTCCCATGCTTTGATGAGCGGCAGAACCGCGGCCTTGAGGCGTTGGCGATACCAGCCTGCCAGAATGGCTTCCCGAGTTGTCTCGTCGGTACCGGGGCGAATGCATAGCAGCAACTTGGCATGACTGATCCGAACGCTAGGGGCTGCATCTTCCTCGATCACCTTGAGCAGGTAGCGCCTTCCCCAGACGTAGTGGCTCTCGCGGTCCAGATACTCGCGGGGGCTCTCACGCTCCTGTTCGCACAGCTTCTTCTGCTGCTGTCTGATCCAACCGAGTTTGGTGATCGCAAATAGTCGGATCGTGTCGAGGCCCATCCGCAATGGGGCCGAGATGCGCACTTTGCCGGTCGGAGGATAAACACTTAGATGGATATTCTTGATGTCTTTTTGCACGACATCCAGAACGATCCCACCAAGGTCGATGTGCGTGACCATCAGTATTCTTTCTGAGCTTTGATGATTAGGAAGACGCGCTCGACTTCCTGGGCATTGTTGAATAGCAGTGGCAACAGTGCGCGCTTGATCTCGTTTTCACGGGCCTGATGGCCGCGCCAGTCGTCAGGGCGAACCCGCCTCACCGTCTCATCGATTGCCAAGGCAAGCGAGAGCCTTGGATCTTCCACAGCTCTATATGCCGTCGGCGTCTCGCAGGCAGCGTCCCCATATATGGGTTCGCCACTCACCTGCAAGTTGTTGTAGAGCGCGCGCAGACTTGGGCTTCTCTTGAGTTCCTCGGGTGTATCGTCGGCTTGGCCGCTTTGGACTTGCTTCGCTAGCTCAGCGATGCGCTGGAGGTACTGCTCATAGTCCAGGCGCTTAGCTTTAAGGTCCGCAAGAATCTCTTCCAGCAACTTCGACATCCGGTCGTAGTAGGCCGGGTCATTGAGTTGCTCCTTGATGATCTTGCTACGGACATTATTGGCGATCGTCTCTGCGACAGCATCCTTGTTGCCCCTTATCCCATTGGGAAGGCTAGCGACCGCGTTGGCAATGCCCGACTTCAGAATCAACTCCAGTAGCGGCATGTCATCAAATGGAGAGATCTTTCGCGGCTCACCAGCTTCGATGTAGGTGTCTATGAGATGGCGCATGTCCGCCTCGTAGGCTTTCAGATCGATTGTCTCGTTGCTCGCCTTGCGGATGATCTCTCGCAGGTTCAAGGCCCGCTCGATGGTTTTCTTGATGTGGTCGATCTCGGAAGTGTTGTATCCAGCACGATCAAGATCGTCCGAAATATTGGCGTAGGCCCGCACAAGCGCCACTGTGGCCTTGTAGAGCGCGATACGCTGGGGTTCATGCTCGGCCAATGATGTAGCGATCTCTGTGTTGCCACAGAAGTAGTGAATGTGCTCCAGCTCTCCCTTTGGTGGTTCCACGGGCTCGCAAAGTAACGCGACCGCTTCGAGCGCGTTGTCAAGTCGTTCGCGGCCCTTGGTCAACCGGTCTTGCAGCAGAATTTCGGGGTCGGCACCACCCGCGCTGTGATCCAGCTCGGAAGTGTAAACCGCGATCGCGTTCTCCACCTTTGGGAATAGGTCTTTGTAATCCACGATGTAGCCGAAATCCTTGTCGTTTCCGTCAAGCCGGTTGACACGGCAAATCGCCTGAAACAACCCGTGGTCCTGCATGCTCTTGTCAATGTAGAGATAGGTGCAGCTTGGTGCATCAAAACCGGTGAGCAGCTTATCCACCACAATGAGGAGCTTCATATTGGCTGGCTGCTCCTTGAACAGCTTTTTGGCTTTGTCCTCGTAGGTCTCGGTTTTTGATTTGCCCGGTTGTGCTTCCACGCTTTCCAACAGTTTCGTGTAGGTGTTGTATAGGAACTGCTTGTCCGTCTCGGTGTTGGCGCCTGTCTCCTCCAGCGTGACGTCCTGCGCCTGCGGGTTGTAGGAGGTCACCACGGCGCACTTGCCCTTGAACGGGGTCTTCTGAAACAGCTCGAAGTACTTGCAGGCCTCGTAGATACTTGACGCCACGAGGATGGCATTGCCTCGCTGATTGCTCAGGCGCGGTTTCACGCCAAAGTCGAACACGATATCCTGCACCACGCGTTCCATGCGCGAGCGGGAGCTGAGCACGTTCTGCATCGTGCCCCACTGCTCTCGAAGAGCGGCCTTCTGCCACTCGTTCAAGCCCTTGGTCTTGGCGTCGAACCAGGCATCAATCTTGTCTTCCGAACCGAGCCATTGGTCGATGTCCCTGGCTTCATAGACCAAGTCGAGCACTACCCCATCCTCCACCCCTTCACTGAATTTGTAGGTGTGGATGTAGCCACCGAAGACTTCAAAACTAGTCTGCTTGTCCTGTTTCAAAAGCGGAGTCCCGGTGAAACCGATGAATACCGCACTGGGCAGCAGTGCCTTCATTGTGCGGTGCAGCTTGCCGCTTTGCGTGCGGTGGCACTCGTCCACGAAGACGAACAGCTCGCCAACCGTCTGGCATGGCTGTGCCGCCAGTTCCTTGATGAACGCGTCGAAATCGTCCACTCCCTTGCGCCCGAACTTATGCACCAGCGAGCAGAGCAGGCGCGGCAAAGCTTGGCCGAGCTGGCTCATCAAGTCGAGTCCGCTGCTGGTGCGCTTGATCGGCTCTCCGGCTTCGGTGAAGACACTTTCGATCTGCTTATCCAACTCGTCCCGGTCGGTGACAATCACCACGCGCGCGTTGGGCTTGTTCTCCAGAATCCACTTAGCCAGCAGCACCATCACGATGCTTTTACCACTACCCTGCGTGTGCCAAATAATTCCGCCCTTGTAGGCATTGACGTGTTTCTGGGCTTCCTTCACGCCGAAATACTGGTGAACGCGGGGCAGTTTTTTCACGCCGCCGTCGAATAGCACGAAATCATGCACCAGTTCGATGAGCCGGGCCTTGCTGCACATCTTGAGCAGATACTTATCCAGCTTGAAACGGCTGTCGTCCGCCTCATCTTCCTTCCACTTGATGAAATACTTCTCCTCCGTTTTTATGGCGCCGTACTGCAGCCCTTCGGAATCGTTACCTGCGAAAACGAGCTGCACGGTGCTGAAGAACCATTCATTGAACTCCGGCTGCTGGTTGGAAAGGTTCTGCCGGATGCCATCGCCGATAGAGACGCGGCTGTTCTTCAGTTCGATCACGCCTAAGGCGATGCCGTTGACGTAGAGCACCAGGTCGGGCCGCCGTTCGAGGTTTCCCCGCAGCGTGACTTCCTCTGCGATGGCGAAGTCGTTCAGATCGGCCTGCTCCCAATTGATGAGCTTCACGGTCTCGGTGACCTTGCCCGCCTCGATCTTTACAGGCACGCCATAGCGCAGCAGGCTGTAGACCTTTTTGTTGTTGTCATAGAGGCTGCGATTGGGGTTGCCCGCTTCGGTGCGCAGGTCGTGGGTGGCTTTTGTAATTTGCGAAGGGCTGTAGCCGCACTTGCCGAGGTAGGCAGCGAGGTAACTTTCCTCGATATTGCTATTGCCGCCGCGGTCAGTCCAATCTCCGAGGTAGCGATAACCAAGTTCATCGCGGAATAAGGCTATGACGCGATTCTGGGTAGCACGTTCGGGTTGGCCGACTGCACTGAATGGGGAAGTAGTCATGGCTCCGCCCGCGCAGGTTCATCGGGTGCCGAGAGTGCGGGTGGAATGAATCCTTGGTCCGCCAATGCCCGGATCACGCCTCGCAGCAGCATGTTGTGACTGAATCCGATGGCATATTGGCGTGCCCCCGGTTGAACCGGCTGCAGCATGCCACTGGCTACAAGTTTCCGGATCTGGTAGGTGCGCTGGGTCGCGTTCAGCCCAGGCATGGCGTCCGAGAGATCTCCCGCTTTCACCACGCCGGTCTTGATGGTGATGGACAATATCGCTTCTTCCGCCGAAGTCACCAGTTGCCGTTGCCTAGCGTAAGCCAGGGCAGGCAAGAGGACCTGGCTCTGTAGGTGGTTGTAATCCGCAAGGCGATCCACTTTGGTCAGTTCATCTCGGATGCCCGTAAGCACGTAAATGCACCAAGCCTCCAGCGCAGCTTCGGTTCCAGTATCGGCCCCGGCCAACATGGCGTAGTACCGTTTGCGGTCGGCACAGAATACGGCCGCCGGGTTCAGCAGACGCCCTACTGCGCTAACGCGAAAGCCATATTTCACAAGCAGCGCGTACGTGAGCAACCGCACCACTCGGCCATTGCCATTGCGAAAGGGGTGAACCCATGCAAATCGATGATGTGTCAGGGCCACCTTCATCAAATCGTACTTGGGCGCATCGGCCCGGTTGATGAACGCCACCAGTTCCTGCATGTAGCCAGTCACATGGATGGCTTCGGGCGGCAAGTGTTCGGCTGCGGCGATGGCCACCGGCCCGCTGCGGTACGCGCCGGGTGTACGGTCCCCCTCGCGCGATAGCCCCTCCACCGTCATCGCATGTAGGTTGCGGATCAGATGTTCGCTGATCGGCTCGCCCGGTTGCACCGCCTCTTCCACGTGGGTCATGGCGGATTCGATGTTGGTGATTTCACGCAGGGTGTCAGTTGGCTTTTCGGCAGCTGTACGCACCTTGGTTTCGATGTAGTCCGCCAGCGTGGTGTGGTTGCCCTCGATCCGCGCCGAGGCCAAGCTTTCAAGCAGGTGGAACACATGTTTGAGCTGAAGGAAGACAGGAAAGGGCGTAGTGCCTCGCATCTCCAGGCGGCGCAGGTACTCAAGATCGGTGAGCACGTCCAGCAACGGCGAAGTAAAGGCCGGGTTCAGCAGCCCCAAATCGTGGTGAACAAATCGAGCCATGGTCGGAAAGATCTCCAAAGCCTATTGACAGCGATCTGCAATATACGCCTCAAAACCATTGTAGAACAATGATTTATTTCATATTTCGAATTTTACCATCTGCAATCAGGCCGTTCCCTATCTGCAAATGCCTGTTTGCGGAAAGTGCAAGTCCCCCCCCCCATGGGAATGTCTCACACCAGGCGGGTCCTCCCGGTCAGCAGTTCCTGCATCATGCCCTGCTTTAGGGAGAGTGTCTTGTCGCGGCGCTGCGCGAGGACTGCCAATTCCGCGTCCATGTCCGACAGCACCTTGGCGATGGCGGTTTGCTCAGCCTCATCGGCCGGCAGATCTATGTCAAGCCTGCGCAGAACCACCATGCCCACAGATGAGCGGGTCGAACCGCTCATGATCCTATTGAACTGGTCAGTGACCGCCCGAGATTTCAGAGCGCAGAGTAAGTAGTCACGCCGTACCTTTGTTCCCCTGATCACACCTAGCGTTGGGGAAATGGCATACTTTGCTCTTGTGTTTTTGAGTTTCACAACTTTCCCAATAGAGGCCACTCGCCCCAGCCCTATAAGCTCCTCATTCAAGTCATACCGTTCCATATGCTCATCGAGCACAGATGGGTCGACTGTCCGAATCTTGGTTCCGATTAGATCCCCGCTTTCATTCAAGTCTCCAATACCGACAAAGGGAATTCCGCCTGGAACCGCAGGAGGTGCCCGATGACTTGGGTGAGGATCGATCACATCGGCAACGTCCTCCAATTTTTTGACGACCCACCCGCTTTTTGGGCAGAGCAATTCCTGCATGGCGGCCAGTTTGAGGTCGCGCTTCTTGGCGATGAGTTGGTCCAGCGCGCCAAGCAGTGCGTCCACATCGCCCAACGCCTCCGCGATGGCGCGTTGTTCGGGGAGGGATGGGACTCTGAGGCGCATCTTTCGAAGCTGGCCCAGGTTGAAACCAGGAATTGAACTCCCAATACTCTGACTGATAATCGTGCGTTGAATCGCCGGACTCGAAAAAAGATAGTAAAGGAAAATACTGTCTGCCTTACTTGTATGGGGAGTAAACTTCATCTGCTTGTTTGAGATGATGTATCGGTCGAAAGCACATTGCCTTCCAATCAAGCCAACCTGATTGATCGTTCCCCAACATGTGAATATAAGATCCCCTTTTGTCGCAGTTGAACGCCGAAACTCAGCCGCCTTAGCTTCTGAAATGAAAACGAGCCCATCGTCAACAAATTGTGTGCTTCCGTCGGTGCTCAAATTGTTTCCACGAATGACGGGAACACCCTGCTTCTCGAAGAAGCGCGAGCCAATGCTCGAGCCAAACGGGCCAGTCGCAAGTGCGTTATCCGCAGGAGATTTTAATTCTTCAACAGTCATTTCCGGCCATTCATGATATGCCGAGCGCACTGTGGGCGTCAGTTCCATATCGCCCCCATCTGTTTAAGGTGTTCGTCCACGCGGGTGGAGAGAATTGCGACTTCATCGGTGAGTTTCGGTAACGGCGTGGCGTAGCGGTCGGCCAGCTCGCGAATGCGGCCTGTGAGCGTTTGCGACACGCGATCCAGCTCGCCCTGCACGGCGGCGGCGATCATGGCCAGCCATTTGTCGTTCACCACTAGCGTTTTGATCTCCTCCTCGGTGAACTTGCCATACCGCGCCGCGACCTTGGCCATGAGATCTTCCTCTGCGGCTTTGACCCTCGCGCTGGTAAAAGCTTCCTTTTCGATCAGGGTAAGGAAGTGCTTCAATACTTTGCGCTCGTCGGTGGCGTCTGCATCGCCCTTGATGTCCTTTAGCCGCGCTGTCACCGAGGCCTTGGTGAGCTTGTCTTTGTCGTTCTTCGCATCTTCTAGTAGTCCTTCCTCGCCGTTGTTCTCTTCGGCCATTTCCTCCATCGCCTGCTGGATGCCCGCGACCTCGGCTTCCAGGCTCTCGATGGCCGCTTGCTCGGCAGCAAAATAGCGGGTGATGACCAACGCGGGCGGGATCAACTCGGCTTTGTATTTCAGCCTGCCGACCGTGAAATCTGGCTTCTCCTTCGTTTTGCTGCCTTTCTCATCAACGATGAGCCGGGGCTTGGCGGCTTCGCGCCAGCCATCGCTCACAATCATGTATACATCGTCCTTCATGGTCTCGGCCCAGTAGTCCATGAGGTGCTGATACACGTCGTAGGGGTCGAGCAGCCGGGCTTTCTCAAAGGTGCCGAGCAGATCCTCGGAAAGCGTTTCAATCAGCTCCTTGGGTTTGCTTTCTTGAGTGAGACCTTTCAGGCGCGGCGTGTTCATCGCCTTCCATTTCGCGAACAACTTGGTTACGAATTCATTAAAGGCGGTGAACTCCACATGGCCAAAGATGGCGGCCTTGATATCGCTGGCAGCAACCCTAAGCTGGCTGTAACCGGGGCGGTCCGCTTTCTTGAACAGTGTGGCGCGCACACTCGGAATGACCTGCCAGTATCGATCAAGCGCGTCGATGTCGCGTATCGGTATGCCACCCCGCAGATGGCCGTCAATGTCCTGTAAGTCTTCTGGTTCGGTGCTGTCGATGTAACGCGGCAAGTTGAGATTGAAATCGTTCTTCGGATTGCTGATTTCGGCCACCGATACCATGCGCGAGTAGCGGGGAAGCTCGGCCTGGCGCGTGAAGGC
>JANXRC010000141.1 GCA_025353195.1 Rhodocyclaceae bacterium | reverse complement strand
CCGTGCTGGTGGCTTACGACAAGCAAAGCCCCGACATCGCCCAGGGCGTGAACAAGGCTTACGACGACAACCTGAACCAGGGCGCCGGCGACCAGGGTTTGATGTTCGGCTACGCCTGCGACGAAACACCGGTGCTGATGCCGCTGCCGATCTACCTGGCGCACCGCCTGGTCGAGCGCCAGTCAATGCTGCGTCGCGACGGTCGCTTGCCCTGGCTGCGCCCCGACGCGAAATCGCAGGTGACGATCCGCTATCAGGACGGCAAAGCCCATTCCATCGACACCGTGGTGGTCTCTACCCAGCATGCGCCGGACATCGAGTTGTCGCAGCTGCGCGAAGCGGTGATCGAGGAAATCATCAAGCCGATGCTGCCGAAGGAACTGATCAAGGGCGAGATCAAGTATCTGGTGAATCCCACCGGCCGCTTTGTCGTCGGCGGCCCGCATGGCGACTGCGGCTTGACCGGGCGCAAGATCATCGTCGACACCTACGGTGGTGCGGCCCCCCACGGCGGCGGCGCATTCTCCGGCAAGGACCCGTCGAAGGTCGACCGCTCCGCCGCCTACGCCGGCCGCTACGTGGCGAAAAACATCGTCGCCGCCGGCCTGGCGAGCAAGTGCCTGGTGCAGATTTCCTACGCCATCGGCGTCGCCGAGCCGACCTCGGTCTGGGTCACGACGCAAGGCACCGGCAAGATCGCCGACGCCACCATCGCCGAGCTGGTGAAGAAGCACTTCGACCTGCGACCGAAGGGCATCGTGCAGATGCTCGACCTGCTGCGGCCGATTTACGAGAAGACTGCGGCCTACGGCCACTTCGGTCGCGACGAGCCGGAATTCACTTGGGAAGCCATCGATAAGGCAGCGGCGCTGAAGGCGGACGCCGGGCTGTAGGGCCGCTCACAGGGCAACGAAAATGGCCCGTTCGCGGGCCTTTTTTTTGTGCTGCGCAAGCCTATAGTACAGTCTGTGGTCAACGATCCTGAAGCTCCTGGAGAACAACATGCATGATCTGGCAAAGAATGTTTTGGGCGGCGTGCTGCAGCCGTGCAGCACCGATCCGATGACGGGATTTTTCCGCACCGGTGACTGTCAGGTGACCGAAGAAGATGTCGGCAACCACGGTGTTTGCATCGTCGCCAGCGCCGAGTTTCTGGCCTTCTCCAAGTCGCGCGGCAACGATTTGTCCACCCCCCACCCGGAATTCGAATTTCCCGGCGTCAAGCCGGGTGATCACTGGTGCCTGTGTTCTGCACGCTGGCAGGAAGCCTTGCAGGCCGGCATGGCGCCGCAGGTGGTGCTTGAAGCGACGTCCTATGCTGCGCTGGAAGTGGTGCGCCTGGCCGACCTCAAGCGCTACGCGGTCAAGCTCGACCAGAAAAAATGATGAGTGCGTTCTATAAACTGTCTGCCAAAAGGCTCGATGGCAGCAAGCAGTCGATGAAGGACTACCAGGGCAAGGTCCTGCTGATCGTCAATGTCGCCAGCGGCTGCGGCTTCACGCCGCAGTACGCCGGACTCGAGGCGCTGTGGCAGAAGTACGGCAAGCGCGGCCTGGTGGTGCTGGGTTTTCCCTGCAACCAGTTCGGCGGGCAGGAGCCGGGCGACGAAGCCGCCATCGGCGAGTTCTGCAGCCTCAATTACGACGTGACGTTCCCGATGTTCGCCAAGGTGGATGTCAATGGCGACGATACCCATCCGATATTCGCCTTCCTCAAGGCGGGCGCTCGCGGCGTGCTCGGTACCGAAGGCATCAAGTGGAACTTCACCAAGTTCCTGGTCGATCGCGAGGGCAAGGTGGTCGATCGCTACGCCTCGGCGCACAAGCCGGAGGACATGGCGGGCGACATCGAACGGCTGCTTTGAGCGGGCGTTGGTGATGCGCCTCGCGTTGCCCCTTGCGCTTGTAGCAAGCCTTGCCTGCCTGGCGCTGCCAGTGCGCGCCGAGACGCCGGTGACCAGCGTGCCGGAGGTGGAGCTCGCGCGCTACGCCGGCAAGTGGTACGAAATCGCCAGTTTCCCCATGTTCTTCCAGCGCAACTGCGTTGGCGACACCACCGCCGAATACGCGCTGACGCCGGACGGAGAGGTATCGGTCACCAATCGCTGCCGCACCGACAGCGGATTCGATGATGCGCGAGGCAAAGCCTGGGCTGTGGCGGACAGCAACAACGCCCGCCTCAAGGTGTCGTTCTTCTGGCCCTTCCGTTCAGACTACTGGGTGCTCGGACTCGATGCCGACTATCGCTGGGCAGTGGTCGGTAATCCCAACCGGAAGTATCTCTGGGTCTTGTCGCGGACGCCACAACTGCCGAAGCACCAGCTGGACGATGCCCTCAAGGCGGCGGCAAGGCAGGGCTATGACCTGACGCAGCTGCGTTACACGGCTCATGGCGCGCCCGCGAAGTCTCCCTAACCCTCGCGGCCCACGGGCCGACCCCGGCCGCAACCCGAAACGAAATCGTCAGGCCGCCATCTTCTGCTTACGGGCCTTCACGCCCGATGCCTCGCCGTCCTCGGCCAGGTCATCGTCGGCGCTGCCGAACCGAACAACGTGCACGCCGGCCGGCAGATCGGCCTTGCGGCCAAAAAGCGCCTTCAGCCAGCGGTTTTCGGGGGGCGCGAGAACATCCATGAGGCTTGCGGCTGGCTGGGTCATTTGCGGCTCCTGCATTCACTGTGGATACCGTCCCCGGCCCGGAGGCCTGGGACATAAAGGCGAAGGCCCCACACACGTGAGGCCTTCGGGCGGCTGGAAGGGGAAACCAGCCGCCGGGGAACGCCATGCCTCAGGCGCCGAGGTAGCGGCGCGAATCGGCAAGAAAATTCAAGATCGTATCTGACTGCATATTCATCTCCGTTGCTCTGATTGCCAGTATGCACATGTAGATGGGGGTGGCGGCCGTTGGTTCAACGGAGAATTGCAACAACTTGTTTCACGCATCAACTATCCCATCTACGTAGTACCAGCGGCCATCCTCGCGCACGAAGCGGCTGACCTCATGCAGCCGCTGCGCGCGTCCGCCGATGCGGCAGCGGGCGACGAATTCGACGGTTGCCGTATGGCCTGTTCCTGTATGCGCTTTGACTTGCAGCCCCAGCCATTTCGGCTGCGGCGCGGTGGTCAGGTTGAGCGCGTCCGGGCGGGTGGACGGGTGCCAGGTGGCCAGCAGATAGTCTTCCAGCTGCAGCACATAGGCGCTGTAGCGCGAGCGCATCAGCGACTCGGCATCCGCGGCGGGCTTGCCCGCATGTTGGACGCTACAGCACGCGGCGTAGGCCAGCGGACGACCGCAGGGACAGCTATCCTGGATCAGGGCTGCAACTCGCCGTGCCACCACGCGACCGGGGTACGCAGTGCTTCGATCGGCAACACCATGCAGGCGAAACCTGCGGCCGGCAGTACGATGCGCTTCACGTCCCGCCCCGCTCGTACACCCATTCCAGGAGGGCATCCTGCGCTGGCTGCGCGGCCCCGGCGTTGGGATGGTTGACGAAGAACACCACGATCCAGCGCCGCCCGGTCTTGTCCAGCACATAACCGGCGATGCTGCGCACGCCTTCCAGCGAGCCGGTCTTGATATGCGCCTGGCCGGCGACGCCGTTTTGCTTGAGGCGTTTCTTCATGGTGCCGTCGGTGGCAGTCACCGGCAACGAGGCCATCAACTCGGGCATCACCGCACTGCGCCACGCCGCCTGCAGCACGCGCCCCAGCCCTTCGGCGGATATCCGCTCGCGGCGCGACAGGCCGGAACCGTTCTCCAGCACCAGTTCGGGTACGCCCATGCCCCGCCCGTCGAGCCAGGAACGGATTGCCGTAGCACCATCTTCGGCGCTCGCCGGCCGGCGCCCGCCTTCCATGCCCAGCGTCAAAAACAGCTGGCGGGCCATGACGTTGTTGGAGAACTTGTTGATGTCGCGCACCACTTCCGCGAGAGTCGGCGATGGCAACACGGCGACTGCGCGCGCATCGACGGGAACGGCGCCTTCGCGAACGCCGCCGGTCAGCGAACCGCCGAGTTCGGCCCAGAGCTGGAGGAAGACGCCGAGCACGAACTGCGGGTGTTCCTGCACCGCGATGTTCCAGCGCTGTTCGCCGCAGCTCTGGGGGAACGCGCCGGTCAGCACCAGTCGCGTGGACAGGTCGTGGCTGAACACGTCGGCGCGCAGACGCTCCTTCCAGTCGCCGCAGCCGTTGCCGTTGCCCAGCGTGATCTTGTTGATGAGGTCGAGATTGGTCGGCGCCGGCTCCATGGTGACCGTCAGGGTCTTCTTTTCTGCATCGGGAATCAGCTGCAGTGTGACGGCCTTGAAGTTAACCAGCAAGGCATCGGGAGCGACGTTATAGGGGCGCATCGGCTGCGCATCGAAGCGTGCGGGATCGGCCGCGCTGATCGCAAAGGCGCTGCGGTCCAGGACCAGGTCGCCGCGAATTTCGCGGATGCCGCGAGCGCGGATCTGTCGCAGCAGGCGCTCGAACTGGTCGTAGGTAAGCTTGGGGTCGCCACCACCACGCAGGTGCAAGTTGCCGGTCAGCACGCCCTCATGCAGCGTGCCGCTGGCAAAGGCTTCGGTTCTCCAGACATAAGCCGGCCCCAGCAGATCTAGCGCGGCAAAGGTGGTGACCAGCTTCATGGTCGACGCCGGATTCATCGCGAGGCGGGCATTAACCGCCAGGCGCGGCCTAGGAACGTCCACCTCGCTCACCCAGACGCCGGTGGCCGCGACGGGAATGCCTGCGCCCTTCAGCGCCTGCGCCACCGGAGCGGGCAAATCGCTGGCGGCGGCCTGCAGCGCCCACAGGCAAAGCAGGGAGAAGAATACGTTGCGCATGGCCACATCTTATCGCGAGGATACCGTCCCCGGCTCGCGCCTTGGCTTTGTACGCCCGAGATATCGCTTTGCGAGCGGGCGACATATAGAATCGAGCGAAAAGACGAGGGGAGATCAGGCATGGAAAATCCCGCAAGCGCGCTACAACCGGCGTGGCGGCCATCGGCCGCCGCGATCGGTGCGGCGAAGATCACCGCATTTACGGAATGGCTGGCGGTCACGCGCGGGTTGCATTTCGCCGACTACGACGCGCTCTGGCGCTGGTCGGTGGATGATCTCGAAGGCTTCTGGGGCGCCGTCTGGGATTACTTCGCGATTCCAGCCGCAACGCCGCGCACGCGGGTCCTGGCCGATGCGCGGATGCCCGGCGCGAAATGGTTTCCCGGGGTGACGATGAACTATGTCGACCAGGTGTTCCGCCATGCCACGGCAGAGCGACCGGCCATCATTTCGCGCAACGAATCCGGCATCGACCGTGAGCTGAGCTGGTCCGAACTGCAGCGCCAGGTCGGCGCGCTGGCTGCCAGCCTGCGCGACATGGGCGTCACGCGCGGCGACCGCGTGGTGGCCTATCTGCCCAACATCCCGGAAACCGCGGTGGCCTTCCTTGCCGTCGCCAGCCTGGGCGCCATCTGGTCGGCCTGCTCGCCCGACATGGGACGGATTGCGGTGCTCGACCGTTTTCGCCAGATTGCACCGAAGGTGATGATCGCGGTCGATGGCTACCGATATGGCGGCAAGCCCCACGACCGTCGTGCGCTGATTCATGAACTGCTGGCCGAACTGCCCAGCATCGACCACATGGTGCTGCTGCCTTGCATCGATGCGCAGGCCGATCCGGCCGAGTTCGCCCGCTGCATCTCCTGGGCCGCAGCAACCGCCGGCACTGCGCCGCTGCAGGTCGCACACGTGCCCTTCGATCATCCGCTCTGGGTGGTGTATTCCTCGGGCACCACGGGGCTGCCCAAGCCGATCGTGCATTCGCACGGCGGCATCGTGGTCGAGCAGGTCAAGCTCGGCGCCTTTCATCTCGATCTCGGTCCGGAAGATCGCTTCCACTGGTTTTCGAGCAGCGGCTGGATCATGTGGAACTGCCAGATGATGGGCCTGCTGCTGGGCAGCACCATCTGCATCTACGACGGCAACCCGGGCTGGCCGGACTGGAATGCCCTGTGGCGTTTCGTCGGCGAAACCCGTGTGACATTTTTCGGCGCCGGCGCGGCCTTCTTCCTGTCCTGCCTGAAGGCCCATGTCGAACCGAATCAGGTCGCCGATCTGTCGCGTCTCCGTGCCGTCGGCTCGACCGGTTCGCCGCTGCCGCCGGAAGGCTATCAGTGGATTTACGACCATGTGCGGCGCGACATCTGGGTCAACCCCATCTCCGGCGGCACCGATTTTGCCGGCTGTTTCGTCGGCGGCGTGCCAACGCTGCCGGTGTATCTGGGGGAGATGCAGTGCCGGTGCCTGGGCGCCAAGGTGGAGGCCTTCGACGAGGCTGGGCGGGCGCTGATCGACGAAGTCGGCGAGCTGGTCTGCAGTGCGCCGATGCCATCGATGCCGCTGAAGTTCTGGAACGATGCGGAAGATCGCCGCTACCGCGAGAGCTACTTCGACATGTACCCCGGTATCTGGCGCCATGGCGACTGGCTGCGCATCACGCCGCGCGGTGGCGCCATCATCTATGGCCGGTCGGACGCCACGATCAACCGCTATGGCATTCGCATGGGCACCTCCGAACTCTATCGCGCCGTCGAAGAACTGCCCGAAGTGCTCGACAGCATGGTGGTCGATCTCGAGTTTCTCGGCCGCGAATCATGGATGCCGCTGTTCGTCGTCATGCGCCCCGGCCACGAACTGACGCCGCAACTCGAAGCCATGCTGCGCGAGCGGATCAAGGTCGCCCTGTCGCCGCGTCACGTGCCCGACGAGATCTTCCTGGTGGCCGAGATTCCGCGCACGCTGTCAGGCAAGAAGATGGAACTGCCGGTCAAGAAGCTCCTGCTCGGCCATGCCCTGGACAAGATCGCCAATCCCGACGCCATGGCCAATCCCGACAGCCTGCGATGGTTCGTCGAGCTGGCCGTAAAGCGCGCTGCTGAGGGACACCGGGCATGAGGGAACGCATCGCGGTGCCGCCGGCCAAGGCCTGCCGGCTGCTCAACCACGGTCTCACCGTGCTGGTGTTAAGCGCTCATGCCGGGCGGCGCAACGTGATGGCTGCGTCCTGGTCGATGCCGCTCGATTTCGATCCGCCGAAGGTTGCGGTGGTCATCGACAAGGCCACCCCGACCCGCGAACTGGTCGAAGCCACCGGCGACGCCTTCGAGGTTTAGACGCGGAAGGGCTGCACCCCGATCAGCCAGGCGTGGCCGTAGACGGCGAATAGCGCCCAAGCGACGAGACCGATCGCGATCGCCGTGATGTCGCGCGACCAGCCGAGGGCCGTATAGGTACGGCCCGCAGCCCGATCGCGCCGTCGCGCCGAGATGAAGTCCAGCACCGCCCAGAGCAGGAGGGCGCCGAACAGAACGACGGCGGCGAGCTTGCCGTTCGCCAGCAAATGGGCCAGCGCCCAGAGCTTGACGCCGGCCACCATCGGATGGCCGACAGCGGCCTTGATGTGGCTGCCCGGCAGGTAGGCCGCCACCAGCAGGATGAAGGCCGGCAGGGTCAGCGAGGCGGCCAGATGCCGCGTCCAGATCGGCGTGGCCCATAGCACGGGAGAGTCCGCGCGAGCCATGCCGTAGCCCCAGATCATCAGCCCCAAACCAACGGCAGAGATGAGTGAGTACACGCCCTTCCAGCGCATTTCGCCAAGCCGGGCAATCTGCGCCTCGCGCCAGTTGCCGGCAAAGATGCGCAGCGAATGGGTGCCGAGGAAAACAATCAAACCGAGGATCAAGAAACTCATTGCGGCTCTTTCTGCAACACTGAAGTGCTACGATGATACTTGCGATTTATGTCCGCGCCCAAGGCGCGGACGGTATCCTCGTGATAAACGTTCCGGGCCCACCTTGCTGACATCATCACTCGGAGAGTCGCCATGTCCGTTCGCCGCCTGCAACAGATCATTCGCTCCGTCGCCACCTCGGATGGCGCCGGCGTCAGCCTGCGCCGCAGCCTTGGCCAGTCGCAATCGACGCGCGTCGATCCGTTCCTGATGCTCGACGAGTTCTCCTCCGACGACCCCGACGACTACATTGCCGGCTTTCCGTCGCATCCGCATCGCGGCTTCGAGACGGTCACCTACATGCTCGATGGGCACATGCTGCACCTGGACCATCTGGGCAATCGCGGCGACCTGTTGCCCGGCGGCGCGCAATGGATGACCGCCGGGCGCGGCATCATCCATTCCGAAATGCCGCAGCAGGAGAGCGGGCGCATGCGCGGCTTCCAGCTCTGGATCAACCTGCCGGCGGTGGAAAAGATGAAGCCGGCTGCCTATCGCGACATCCGCCCCGACGAAATTCCGCTGGCGGCCCTGCCCGGTGGCGGCGAAGCCCGGGTGATTGCCGGCAGCATCGTGGTCGAGGGCTGCGAGATCGCCGGACCGGTGCAGGGTCTATCGACCGAAGCGCTCTACATCGACGTGCGCCTGCCAGCCGGCGGGCACTTCGCTCAAGCGGTGGCGTCGGCCCATAGCACCTTCGTCTATGCCTATGAAGGCAGCCTGGCGATCGGTCCGGCCGGCGATTCCCGCCTCTTGTCGGCACAGGACGCCGGCGTGCTCTCCGCCGGGCTACGGGTGGAAATCAGCGCTGTCGATGGCCCGGCCCGCTTCCTGTTGCTGGCGGCGCGGCCTTTGGGCGAGCCGGTAGTCCAGTACGGTCCCTTCGTCATGAACAGCCGAGAGGAAATCGAACAGGCCATCACCGACTACCGTAACGATCAGCTGGTCTGATTGGAATTGGTCGGCTGCAGGCCAAGGTGAGACTGTCGATACCTGACAATCAACAGGTTCCGCCTCTGATCCCGAGCCATCGTCGTGTCCGATGGGAGCGGTGATTCAACGCTTTGGCGAAGAGTGGGCCTCAGCTCGCACGAGAGGAACCAGGAAGGTATGCAGCATTCCCATGATGAGGATGCCCGCTACGACTGCCGCAATTCCCAAGGGCAAGGATGCGGATTTCGTCATGATGAAGCCGCCAAGGAAGACGGGAATCGCCGCGAAGACGGCTGTCCAGTGTGCTGCCACCTTCTTCCCGCACGACTGACAGCTAACCACTCGCCCGGGCCCAAGCGCGGACTTGCGCCAAGCGCTCATGGCAGCTCGGTTGCAGTAGGGGCATTTGATGATCGTCACGACGTCGGCGCGAAAGCTTCAGGCATTCTCATCAGGTTTCAGCGTTCGAATCATCCAAACCGAGGACGCGCCCAGCAATACGCAGATGGTGCCAAGGAAGGTCCAGAACCAGGCAAACCCCCTTCCGTCAGCCGCTTGCACCGGATCCGCAATTTCTCCAATTGAGGTAAATCCCGTAATTGCGACTCCGAAACAAATTATCGAGCAGATCACGGCCATCACGATGGTCAATTGAGCAGATATCTTCACTCTTGAATCCTCTATCTGGTAAGTATGGAATCAATGCGCCGAGCGGCACCAAGCGCGCATGTCGGCCAGACGTAGCTGCTCGGGGCTTCTTCTTCGCATCGCCCTTGAAGACATCCAGCATGTCCAATATGGCGAGCGTATCGTATTTTTACTCTCTTCCGCTTCAACAGCTGGCTTCTTGCGCACCGTAGGAGCCGCCGCCGGGACAGGCGCTGCGCTGCAGGCTTTCCTACCGTGCCGGGTCTGCGCCTGCGCGCCCTTTGCCGCAGGTAGCCAGGACCATGCAGCTTGTCGAAAATACAAGAAGATGAGTCAGTTGCATGCGTTAATTCTTTCGCCTCCCCTCTTGAAGAATCGGTCTTTAGGGCCTATTATTAGCACTCGTTGGCGATGAGTGCTAATGGTTTCCCATCCGCCCGACTCAGACCTGCGGCCCGGCCGCACCGGCTTTTTTCTGTAACAACCCAGTTTAAGAGGAGTTCAACCCCATGAAAATTCGTCCTTTGCATGATCGCGTTATCGTCAAGCGTCTCGAAGAAGAGAAGAAAACCGCTTCCGGCATCGTCATCCCCGACAACGCCGCCGAGAAGCCCGACCAGGGCGAAGTCAAGGCCGTAGGCAACGGCAAGATCCAGGACGACGGCAAGGTTCGCCCGATGTCGCTCAAGGTGGGCGACCGCGTGCTGTTCGGCAAGTACTCCGGCCAGACCGTCAAGGTCGACGGCGATGAGCTGCTGGTCATGCGCGAAGAAGACATCATGGGCGTAGTTGAGCTCTGATCACCCCAGAATTTAAGGAGATATAGAAAATGGCAGCTAAAGAAGTTCAATTTGGCGACTCCGCGCGTCAACGTATGGTTCGTGGCGTCAATATCCTCGCCGACGCCGTCAAGGTCACCCTCGGGCCCAAGGGCCGCAACGTGATTCTGGAGCGCTCCTTCGGCGCCCCGACCATTACCAAGGACGGCGTTTCGGTCGCCAAGGAAATCGAACTGAAGGACAAGTTCGAGAACATGGGCGCGCAGATGGTCAAGGAAGTCGCTTCCAAAACCTCCGACGTCGCCGGTGACGGCACCACCACCGCCACCGTGCTGGCCCAGTCGATTGTTCGCGAAGGCATGAAGTATGTCGCCGCCGGCATGAACCCGATGGACCTGAAGCGCGGCATCGACAAGGCCGTGATCGCCGTGGTCGAAGAGCTGAAGAAGATTTCAAAGCCCTGCACCACGACCCAGGAAATTGCCCAGGTCGGCTCGATTTCGGCCAACGCCGACGCCGAAATCGGCAAGATCATCGCCGATGCGATGGACAAGGTCGGCAAGGAAGGCGTGATCACCGTCGAAGACGGCAAGTCGCTGGAAAGCGAACTCGAAGTGGTCGAAGGCATGCAGTTCGATCGCGGCTACCTGTCGCCCTACTTCATCAACAATCCGGACAAGCAGATCGCGATTCTGGACAACCCCTTCGTCCTGCTGCACGACAAGAAGGTCTCCAACATCCGCGACCTGTTGCCCATCCTCGAGCAAGTCGCCAAGGCCGGCCGTCCGCTGCTGATCGTCGCCGAAGACGTCGATGGCGAAGCGCTGGCCACCCTGGTGGTGAACAACATCCGCGGCATCCTCAAGACCGTTGCCGTCAAAGCCCCGGGCTTTGGCGACCGTCGCAAGGCCATGCTGGAAGACATCGCCATCCTGACCGGCGGCACGGTGATCGCCGAAGAAGTCGGCCTGACCCTGGAAAAAGCCACTCTGAAGGATCTCGGCCAGGCCAAGCGTGTTGAAGTCTCGAAGGAAAACACCACGCTGATCGACGGCGCCGGTGCTGAAGAAACGATCAAGGGTCGCGTGGTGCAGATTCGCGCCCAGATCGAAGAAGCCACCAGCGACTACGACAAAGAGAAGCTGCAGGAGCGCGTGGCCAAGCTGGCCGGCGGTGTTGCCCTGATCAAGGTCGGCGCTGCCACCGAAATGGAAATGAAGGAAAAGAAGGCCCGCGTCGAAGACGCGCTGCACGCCACGCGTGCCGCCGTTGAAGAAGGCATCGTGGCCGGCGGCGGCGTCGCTCTGCTGCGCGCCCGCGCTGCAATCAAGATCAAGGGTGACAACCACGAACAGGACGCCGGCATCAAGATCGTGCTGCGCGCCCTCGAGCAGCCGATGCGCGAAATCGCCGCGAATGCCGGCGACGAGCCCTCCGTGGTGATCAACAAGGTGCTGGAAGGCAAGGGCAACTTTGGCTACAACGCGGCGACCGGCGAATACGGCGACATGGTGGCGATGGGCGTACTGGATCCGACCAAGGTGACCCGCTTCGCGCTGCAGAACGCCGCATCCGTGGCCGGCCTGATGCTGACCACCGATTGCATGGTGGCCGAGCTGGTCGAAGACAAGCCGGCCGGTGGCATGGGGATGGGCGGCATGGGTGGCATGGGCGGCATGGGCGGCATGGATATGTAATCGGCAAAGCCGATCACATATCCAGTGGAAGGGACAGGAGGAAACCCAGGTTTTCTCCCGTTACCCGCCTTCCTGCTGGACCGCGGTTTCAACGAACCC
>JANXRC010000131.1 GCA_025353195.1 Rhodocyclaceae bacterium | reverse complement strand
GCTGATCGACATGAAGACGCCGGGCGTCACGGTGCGCCCGATCATCACGCTGGACGGCGCCCACGAGGTCAATGAAGTCTGGCTCGAAGAGGTCAGGGTGCCGGTCGAAAACCTGATCGGCGAAGAGAACAAGGGCTGGACTTATGCCAAGTTCCTGCTCGGCCACGAGCGCACCAACATTGCCGGCATCGGCATCGCCAAGCGCGAGCTGGCGCGCCTGAAACGCATCGCCGGAGCCGAGGGACGGCTCGACGATCCGCTGTTCGCGACGCGGGTGGCGCAGGTCGAAATCGACCTGATGGCGCTGGAGATCACCAACCTGCGCGTGCTATCGGCCGAACGCGACAAGAAGGCGCCGGGCCCGGAAGCCTCGATCCTCAAAATCAAGGGCACCGAAATCCAGCAGGCCATTTCCGAGCTGATGATGCAGGCGGTCGGCCCTTATGCCCTGCCCTTCCAGCAGCAGGATGTCGGCCCCGACTATGCCGCCAACCTCGGCGCCGGCTACTGCAACCTGCGCAAGTTGTCGATCTTCGGTGGCTCCAACGAAATCCAGAAGAACATCATCTCGCAGATGATCATGGGCCTGTGACATGAACTTCGACTTCAGCGAAGAACAAGTAGCGCTACAAGACACGGTGCGCCGTTTTGTCGCGAAGGACTACACATTCGAGAAACGCCGCGCCATCCGCGATGCCCCCGCCGGCTGGAGCCGCGAAGTCTGGCAGGCCCTGGCCGATCTCGGCGTGCTGGCGCTCAACGTCGATGAAGACTACGGCGGCCTCGGCTACGGGCCGCTGGAAACCGGGCTGGTGATGGGCGCTTTCGGTGCCGGCCTGCTGCTCGAACCTTACCTGGCCGCCGCGGTGATCGCGCCGGCGCTGATTCGCCGTGTTGCCAGCGCCGACTTTCAGGAACAATGGCTACCGAATATCGCCACCGGCGAATCCGTTGTCGTGCTCGCGCATGTCGATGCGCGCAACGAGGCTGTAGCGGAACTCGATGGCAGCCTCTCCGGCCGCAAGGCAGTGGTCGCCCACGGCGGCTGCGCCGACCTGCTGCTGGTCTCGGCGCAAACGGCGCAGGGCAATACGGGACTTTTTGCCGTGATGCCGGGAACCGAAGGCGTCAGCCTGCGCGACTACCCGACGCTTGACGGCCAGCGCGCGGCGGACCTCGTGCTGAGCAATGCACCGGCAACCAGGATAGACGCCGGCGGCGCGCAGAATGCCATCGATGCGGCGCTCGGCATCGGCCTCGCCGCGCTCTGCGCCGAGGCCGTCGGCATCATGGAAGCGACGGTCGCCGCCACCACCGAATACCTCAAGACCCGCCAGCAGTTCGGCCAGCCGATCGGCCGCTTCCAGGCGCTGCAGCATCGCATGGCGGACATGTTGATGCACCTGGAACAGGCGCGCTCGATGAGCTATCTGGCCGCCATGCATTGCACCAGCGAAGACCAGGCAGCGCGCCAGCGCACGCTCTCGGCCGCCAAGGTGACCATTGGCCAGGCCTGCCGCTTCATCGCCCAAAATGCAGTACAACTGCACGGCGGCATGGTCATGACGGACGAATTGATCCTCAGCCACTGGTTCAAGCGTCTCACCGCAATCGAAATGACCTTCGGCGACACCGACACGCATCTGCAGCGCTTCGCTGCCCTTTCGTCCCAGCCGTCGCACACGGCATGACCGCGACGTTGATCTGCGGAACGCTTGAGCGCTCCGGCGCCGAGATCGACCAACGCGCCGCGCGGCTGGCCGGCGGCCTGGCCCGCTTTGGTGTCAATGACGACGACGTGGTAGCGGTGATGCTGAGGAACGATCCGGCCTATGTCGACATCATCCAGGGCTGCCGCATCGCCGGCGCCTGGTACTGCCAGATCAACTGGCACTTCAAGACCGACGAGGCCGGCTTCATCCTTGCCGACTGCGGCGCCAAGGTGCTGTTCATCCAGCCCGACCTGCTGACGGCAATTGCCGGCGCGATTCCGGCTCACGTTCAGGTGATCGTCGTAAATCAAGGACAAGCCGGCGAAGCCGACTTCGACACATGGCTGGCAAGGCAGACTCCCTACAGCGGCCCGGCGCGCACGCCGCGCGGCCACATGGCCTACACCTCGGGCACCACCGGCCGGCCCAAGGGCGTGCGGCGCCTGCCGCCGACGCCCGAGCAGCAGGTGCTGGCCGCGCAAGTGGCCAAGGATGCGCTGGGCATCTACCCCGGAGTCCGCAGCCTCGTCTCGGCGCCGCTCTACCACAGCGCCCCCAGCTCTTTCGCCCAGCAGTCGCTGCTGCAGGGTTCCCTGTTCGTACTGGAAGAGAAGTTCGACGCCGAGACCACGCTGGCGCTGATCGAACGCCACCGCATCGAGACCGCCTACCTGGTGCCGGTCATGTATGTGCGCCTGCTGCGCTTGCCGGCGGAGGTGCGCAGCCGTTACGATCTTTCCTCGCTCAGCTTCGTCGCCTCGACCGGATCGCCCTGTGCGCCGGAGGTGAAGAAGGCCATGATCGACTGGTTGGGACCGGTGATTTTCGAGGCCTACGCGTCGAGCGAAACCGGGTACATCACCGTCATGCCCCCGCACGAGGCGGCGCGCAAGACCGGCAGTGCCGGCAAGGCCGTCGGCAGCGCGGCGATACGCATCCTCGATGACGCCGGCCGCGCCCTGCCCACCGGAGAAATCGGCACTATCTACGTACACCAGCCCGCCTATTCGGATTTCACCTATCACGGCAACGACGCCGCCCGCCGAGCCATCGAACGGGACGGACTCATCAGCGTCGGCGACATGGGCTATCTCGACGACGAAGGGTTCCTGTTCGTCTGCGACCGCGCCTCGGACATGGTGATCTCGGGCGGAGTTAACATTTATCCGGCCGAGATCGAGCACGTCCTGATCACCATGCCCGGCGTCGCCGATTGCGCCGTGGTGGGCATCCCCGACGACGAATACGGCGAGTCGCTGGCGGCGCAGGTGGTCGCCGAAACCGGCGCCACGCTCGACGCCGATACCATCCGCCTTGCCCTGGGCGAACGCATCGCCGGCTACAAGGTGCCGCGCCGCATCGACATCGTGACCGCGTTGCCGCGCGACGACAACGGCAAGGTGGTCAAGCGCAAGATCCGTGATGCCTACTGGAGCGGGCGTTCGCGCAAAATTTGAACATGAGCCGGCACCCTTTCGACACCGCCATCGCGCTGACGGCCGAGACACCGAACCGGCTGCACGGCCGCACCAGCGAAGACTACTGGAACATGGTCAGCCCCTATGGCGGCGTAACGGCGGGCGCCATGATGCAGGCCATGCTCGACCATCCCGAGCGGCGCGGCACGCCGTTGGCCTTCACGCTCAATTTCCTCGCCCCGATCGCAGCCGGCGACTATCTGATCGAAACCGAACTGGTGCGCGCCAATCGCAGCAGCCAGCACTGGGCCATCCGTCTATCGCAAGCCGGCCGCGTGCTGGCCCAGGCCATCGCCATCTGCGCCCAGCGCCGCGAAACCTGGAGCCTGGTCGAAGCCGCACCACCCGAGGTACCGCCCGCCGAAGCTTGCCCGCCGGCGCCGCCGCGCAAAGCCACGGGATTTCTTCAGCGCTATGAATTCCGCATCGTGCGCGGCACGCCCTTTGCCGTGAACGAAGACAGCCTGAGCCAGGTCTGGGTCTCCGACCTGCCGCCGCGGCCGCTCGACTTCGCTTCGCTGACCGCGCTGTGCGACAGCTTCCTGCCGCGCATCTTCCTGCGCCGGCCCGAATTCGTGCCGATCGGCACGGTATCCATCAACATCTATTTCCATGCCGGCGAAGAAGCCTTGATCCGCCAGGGTGCCGCGCCGGTGCTGGCCGTCGCCCAGGCCCAGGCCTTCAGCGACGGCCATTTCGATCACCACGGCCAGGTCTGGAGCACGGACGGCGCGCTGCTGGCCACGACCCAGCAACTGGTCTGGTACAAGGAATAACATACCCGCAGTTTCATTGTTTCCATGAGGAACTCATCATGACCCAGCAAGCCCGCGCAGTCGTCTGCCGCGAAATCGGCAAATCCGTCGTCGTCGAAACCGTCAGTGTCGACCCACCGCAGCGAGGCGAAGTGATGATCAAGCTCGCCGCCTGCGGCGTCTGCCACAGCGACCTGTCCGCCACCAACGGCACCATCCCGTTCCCGCCGCCGGTGGTACTCGGCCATGAAGGCGCCGGCAGCATCGTGGCACTGGGCGAAGGCGTCACCGGCTTCGCACTGGGCGACCACGTCGTCAGTTCCTTCGTCAGCATGTGCGGCAAGTGCCGCTACTGCCAGACC
>JANXRC010000117.1 GCA_025353195.1 Rhodocyclaceae bacterium | reverse complement strand
ATGTGGTCAATGGCTTCAAGCGCTACTACAAGGGCGCCTACGCCGGCGAGGTTTACACCAAGCTCGGCCAGCTCGACTATGCCGTCGAATTGTCCCAGTTGCGCGCCGCCAAGCCGGACGCCGTGTTCTTCTTCCTGCCCGGCGGCATGGGCGTCAACTTCATCAAGCAATACAACCAGGCAGGGCTCAACAAGGAATTCCCTCTGGTAGGCACCGGCTGGTCCTTTGACCAGGACACGCTGGCAGCCGTCGGCGAACCGACACTGGGCGCGCTCAATACGGCGCACTGGAACATCGATCTCGACAATGCCGCCAACAAGAAATTCGTCGCCGATTTCGAGAAGAAGTACAACCGCCTGCCCAACGAGTACGCCTCGCAGGGCTACGATGCAGCGATGCTGATCGACGCCGCCGTGCGCGACGTCAAGGGCAAGATCGAGGACAAGGCGGCACTGCGCAAGGCACTGGAGGCCGCCAACTTCAAATCGGTGCGTGGCGCCTTCAAGTTCAACCGCAATCATTTCCCGATCCAGAACTACTACCTGCGCCAGGTGGTGAAGGATGACAAGGGACGGCTGGTGAACAAGACCGTGGCAACGATCTTCAAGGATCATCCGGACGCCTACGTCGCCGATTGCAAGATGTGACCGCAGGACAGGGGGCGGAGATCGAATGAGCGGAGTCCTGTTGATCGAGCAGTGCCTGAACGGAATCCAGTTCGGCCTGATGCTATTTCTGCTGGCGGCAGGACTTACGCTGGTATTCGGCATCATGGACCTGATCAATCTGGCGCACGGCTCGCTCTACATGATTGGCGCCTATCTTGCCGCCACCCTGACCCAGGCCACGGGTTCGTTCCTGCTCGGGCTGCCGCTGGCGGTGATCGCCACGGCAGTCATCGGCATGGTGCTGGAGGTCAGTGTCCTGCGCCATCTCTATCGCCGTGACCACCTCAGTCAGATGCTGGCAACCTTTGCCCTGATCATGATCGCCAATGAAGCAACGCGGGCGATCTGGGGCGTGCAGTCGCTGACACTCAACGTGCCCGAAGCGCTTTCGGGCTCGGTAGCGGTGCTGCCCGGCGTCACCTACCCGGCCTATCGCCTGCTGATCATCGCCGTCGGCGTTCTGGTGGCGATGCTGCTGTATGTATTGGTAACGCGCACGCGCATGGGCATGCTGGTACGCGCCGGCGCATCGAACCGGGAGATGGCGACGGCTATGGGTACCGACATCCGCCGCCTGTTCACCCTCGTCTTCGGCATCGGCGCCGCGTTGTGCGCTCTTGCCGGGGCGATGCTCGGGCCGTTGCTGGCGGTTCAGGTCGGGATGGGCGAGAACATCCTGATCCTGGCTTTCGTGGTGGTCGTGATCGGCGGCATCGGCTCGATCCGCGGCGCCTTCGTCGGCGCCCTGCTGGTCGGTGTCGTCGATACCTTCGGCCGCGCCTTCATTCCTTCCACTTTGCGTGCCTTCGCCCCGCCCTCGGTGGCGGACGCCGCCGGCCCGTCATTGGCCGCCATATCGATCTATCTGCTGATGGTCATGGTGCTGTTTTGGAAACCGCAGGGATTATTCCCATCGCGCGGATGATGCCTGACAAGGGATGGCGGCGCATGGCGCCCCTGACTGCGTTCGTCCTCGCCATGGCGCTGCCCGCGGTCGCTTCAGCCTTCGGTCAGGACTTCTACGTCGGCTTTGCCAGCCGCATCCTGATCATGGCCATGCTCGCCACCAGCCTCAATCTCCTGGTCGGACTGGGCGGCATGGTCAGCCTTGGGCATGCCGCTTTCTTCGGCGCCGGCGCCTACGTGGTCGGCATACTCGCCACGGAATGGCGCGGGGTCGGTAACTACGCCCTGCTCGCCTGGCCGCTGGCGATGGCACTGAGTGCTGCCCTGGCCCTGATCATCGGCGCAATCAGTCTGCGTACGCGCGGTGTGTATTTCATCATGATCACCCTGGCCTTCGCCCAGATGCTGTTCTACGTCGCGCTGTCCCTCAAGGCCTATGGCGGCGACGACGGCATGTCCTTGTCGCAGCGCTCTTCGCTGCCCGGTCTCGACCTCGCCATCGACAGCCACTTCTACTACGTGGTACTGGCCCTGTCGGCCGCCGTTTTCATGCTCTACCAACGCCTGTGCGCCGCCCGCTTCGGCAGGGTCCTGCTCGGTATCAAGGACAACGAGGCCCGCATGGAATCGCTGGGCTATCCGGTATATCGCTACAAGCTTGCAGCCTTCGTCATCGCCGGCGCCGTCGCCGGCCTGGCGGGAGCATTGATGGCGAACCAGAACAGTTACGTCAGCCCGAACATGATGCACTGGGAGCAGTCGGGCGTCGCGCTGGTGATGGTGATCCTCGGCGGTCTCGGCAATATCTGGGGCGGCCTAGCGGGGGCCGCGGCATTCCTCATAATTGAAGAGGCCCTGTCCGCGTTCACCAAGCACTGGGCCATCGGCGTCGGCGCGATCCTGTTGGCAGTGGTGTTCTTCGCACCGCGCGGAATTGCCGGACTGTGGACGGCAAAGCGATGAACCTGCTCGAAATTCGCGGCATGGTGAAGCGCTTCGGTGGCCTGGCCGCCACCGACGGCGTCGACCTCGACGTACGCCAGGGCGAGATTCATGCCGTGATCGGTCCCAACGGTGCCGGCAAGACGACGCTGATCGGCCAGGTATGCGGAACGCTGGCACCCGACGCCGGACGCATTCTGTTTGCCGGCGTCGATGCCACCCGGCTGGCGCCTCACCAGCGGGCCGAACTGGGCCTGGCGCGCTCCTACCAGATCACCAGCCTGTTCCCCAACTTCAGTGTCATCGACAATGTCGCTCTGGCGGTGCAAGCCCGAAGCGGTTCGAGCTTCCGCTTCTGGCAGCCGGTAGCGGACGAGCGCCAACTCGCCGATGCGGCGCAGGACATTCTCGACCGCGTGGGGCTTGGCGATCTGGGGCAACGCACCGCAGCTGCGCTTTCACATGGCGAACATCGTCAATTGGAGATGGCGCTGGCCCTGGCGACACGACCCAGGCTGCTGCTGCTTGACGAACCGATGGCCGGTATGGGAGGCGAGGAGTCTGCGCACATGGTCAAGCTGATCGAAGACCTGCGCGGCGATTACAGCGTGCTGCTGGTCGAGCACGACATGGACGCGGTGTTTCGACTTGCCGACCGCATTTCGGTTCTGGTCGCCGGCAGGATCATCGCCACCGGATCGGTCGCGGAAATCCGCGCCGATGCCGAAGTGCGGCTTGCCTACCTGGGCGAGGACGAAGCATGAGCGCCCTGCTCGAAGTCGAGGCCCTGGAGACCTGCTATGGCGCCAGCCAGGCCTTGTTCGGCATCAGCCTGACGATCGCCGCCGGCGAAATGGTGACCCTGCTCGGACGCAACGGCATGGGCAAGACCACGACGATCAAGAGCATCGTCGGACTGATAGCCCCTTCCGCGGGCACGGTGCGTTTTCGCGGCGAACGCATCGATGGCCTGAGCGCGGACCGTATCGGCCGCGCCGGTATCGGCTTGGTGCCCGAAGGCCGGCAGATATTTCCCAACTTGAGCGTGCGCGAAAACCTCGTCGCCTGGGCCTCCAACCGCAGTGCCGCAGCCGAACCGTGGACACTGGCACGGGTGTTCGAATTCTTTCCCGGGCTGGCCGAGCGCCAGCAGCACATGGGCAACCAGCTCTCGGGCGGCGAACAGCAGATGCTGGCGATCGGCCGCGTGCTGATGACCAACCCTCACCTGTTGATTCTGGACGAGGCCACCGAAGGCCTGGCACCCTTGGTGCGCAACGAGATCTGGACCTGCCTGACGGCACTCAACAAGGCTGGACTGGCGATCCTGCTGATAGACAAATATGTGCGCACGCTGGTGCGGATCGCGCATCGCCATTACATTATCGAACGTGGCCGGGTACATTGGCAGGGCAGTTCGGAACAACTCGGCGCGGACCAGGCGCTGTGGCACAGATATCTGGGTTTGTAGTGACTTCCCGATACAGGGAGCTCGAACTCAGGTGGTTTAGTTGGACTTAATCAAAGGAGGAAAC
>JANXRC010000084.1 GCA_025353195.1 Rhodocyclaceae bacterium | reverse complement strand
AAATTCTGTTCCGGCTCAAAGTGCACGTCCGAAGCGCCTTGCTCCACCGCGTCGGCGAGCAGCGAGGACACCAGCCGCACTATCGGCTGGCTGTACTCGTCGCCGGAGGAGTGCAGGCTCTGATAGTCGATTTCCCCGGTTTCGATCTCGTGCAGGATGCCGTCGATCGAGAGCTCGTGACCGTAATACTGATCGATGGCGCGGGCGATTTCAGATTCGCCGGCAAGCAGCGTTTCGATCACCAGGTCCGGGTGAATCAGCGTGCGCAGCTTGTCCAGGGCAACAATGTCGTTGGGATCGGCAATCGCGATTTTCAGCCGCTGCTCGGACTGCGAGTAGCTGAGCGCCAGGAACTTGTGCCGCTTGGCCAATTCGCTCGGCACCAGGCGCAGGGCGTCGGCATCGACGATCGAATTCGCCAGATCCACGGACTTGTGGCCGAGCGATTCGCCGAGCGCGTCACGTAGCGTGGCTTCGGAGACAAAACCCAGAGCAACCAGCAGTTTGCCTACCGGCTGGTTGGACTTGATCTGCTCCAGCAGTGCAATGCGAAGTTGATCCTCGCTGATCACGCCATGCGTGATGAGGATCTGGCCAATGGGGCGACGACTGACGGGTGCGTTCATACAAGCATCATTATCCCGCATCTGTCTGCAAGGGCAAGTCCTGTTGCGCGCAACATCCTCGCTCTGCGCGCCGGCGTCAAGGCTGCAGGGCGTTAAGCCTTGCGGTCGCCTGGGCCTTGTCGAAACCGGCGGGTCGGGTCTGCGCGGCGGCGATGGCCTGACTGTAGTACTGCGCGGCCAGCTTGTTCTGGCGCATGTGCTCGAGGCTGATCGCCAGGTTGTACAGGATGTCGGGATTGTCCGGTTCAGCGCTGTAGGCGCGGAAGTAGGCCTGCTGAGCCTCGTTCCAGCGGCCATGCCGCGCATAGAGATTGCCCAAGGCAAAATGGGGTGCCGCGAGTTCGGGTTGCGTCGCCGACAGGCTCTTCAGTCGGCTCTCGGCGGTGTTTGGGTCGATCTGTCCGCGGCTGTTGATCAGGGCCGACATGGCCACCGCATCGTGCGGATCGGCCTCGGCAATCTGTCGATACAGCCACTCGGCCTGGTCGACGCGGCCCTGGCGCACGGCGATGGCCGCCAAGCCATGGAGGGCATCCGTGTTGCGCGGGTCGGACTTCTGTGCGCGCTCGTATTCGATCTGCGCCAAAGCGAGATCACCGCGATTGAAGGCATCGTAGCCTCGCATCAAGGCGGGATTGACGTGCAGCGGCGCCTTGGTTACGCGGATCGGGCTGTCCGGCTCTGGCGGGACGGCACGCGAGGCGCGACGCTCCTGGGTCGGAGCTTTGGCGGCGACCGGAGCGGAATTGTCTTCCCTGTCCTCTGGCGCCGCAGTTGCCTGACTCGCGGCGCGCGGCAAGCCGGAATTCGGAGCAACGGGCGGCGTTGCAGGAGTCGGCGCTGGTGCTACGGCGGGGGGTGTCGAAACCACGGCCGGGGATGGCGCCGGCGGGGCCCGGTTGGCGACGAGGCCGGGCTTCGGCTGCAACTGCCACCAGAAGTATCCGCCGATGGCCAGGACGCACAGGACCGTGGTTGCGCCGACCGCAATCGCAAAGCTTTTGCGCGCCGGCGGCTTGTCGGGTTGTTTGGCGGCGAACAGATTCTGCGCCGCCAGCCTGCTCTGCGGGGCGCCCTGTGCAGACTGCGCCTGCCGCGGTTCGGCAGCGGCAGGTGTGGGGGACGGCGTGTCGGCAGCGGCAGCCTGATCGGCGAGCGGCGCGCCCAGGGGGTGTGACGGCAAGGCCCTCAATCGCGCAGATGCCGCCTGCGCGGCCTCGGCAAGAAACCGCTCGTCAAGCTCTTCGAGATGCGAAGGCAGGTGCGGCAGTTTCGCAGCGGATGAATCGCTTTCTGAGCCTGGCGCGCTTGCCGCTGGCTCGGTCGCAGCTGAGCCGGGCATCGGATGCAGTTCGAGTTCTCCTGCGGTCTCGGCCTCCATCTCCTTTGGGCCGCCGGCGCCATCGCCTTGACCCTGACGCTTGGCCAATTCAGCTTTCTTCAGTGCGTCCATGAGCAGGCTCATTGAATGCCTGCTCCCTGCGCTTCGCGCTGCTGCGCGTCAGTCTTGCCGGTGAAGAACTCCCTGCCGGGCAACTGGTCGCGGTAGCTGCGATAGTCGCCATTGACGCTCGGATCGCGGATGATGGTGGGCCTGAGGAAGATGACCAGCTCGGTCTTGGTACTGGTGTCGTTACGGTTACGGAAGAAATTACCGACGACGGGAATGCCGCCCAGACCCGGTATTTCATTGGTGTTGTAGTCGATTCTGTCTTCCATCAGTCCGCCCATCACGGCGACTTCGCCATCCGACAGGCGCAGCATCGACTCCAACTCACGCGTCTGAATCTCGGGGACGATGTTTGGAACTGCCAGGCCCGGCGTCGGGTCTGTTTTTCCTGCACCCTTGAGGCTGGAGATGGTCGGCCGCACGTTGAGCAGAATGCTTCCATTCTCGCTGATTTGCGGCGTCACGCTCATGACCAGTCCGACCGACACGGACTGGGGCGTCGACGTGAAGTTGTTGGTCGAACCGGTGGTGGTGGTGGTGGTGTCGTTCTTGATCACGAAATAGACGATGTTGTCCACTACCTTGAGCATCGCCGTCTGGTTGTTGAGCACGCTGATTCTCGGGCTGGACAAGACCTTGACCTTGCCGAACGTCTCGAGCAGGGTGAGCGTCGAGGAAAGGCCCAGTCCGGGTGCAACGTAGTTGAGCAGGAAAGCGAACGCGCCAGGGGCGGTACCGCTAACCGTGCTGAATGAACCCGCTGCCGCTGCGAAAGGATCCGGCACTGCGCCGGCTACCAGTCCGGTCCGGTTTTGGCCGGCGGAAAATCCCGCCTGGGGCGCTCCAGGCCTCAGGGAACGCAGGCTCTGCCAGTTGATGCCCTGCTGGTAATTGTCGTTCAGGCTGACCTGGGCGATGGTGGCTTCGATGATCACCTGACGTCGCGCGTTGGTCAGCACCAGATCGAGATATTCCTGAACCTTTTCATGCTGCCTGGATGTGGCGCGAACAACCACGACCCCGGCTTCCGCGTTCACAATGATCGAAGCGGCTTCGCGAAATGTGCTGCGCTTGATGGTGGTGGTGCCCTGCTGTTGCGCGTTGCCGGCGACACTGGCGCTTGAATTTCCCGGTGAATTGGCCGGCCGGTTTGAAGCGGAAGTCTGTCCGCTCTGAGTACCGACGGCGGCGGCGGTGGTGGCTTGCTGATCCGAGCGCTCGATGATGGTGTCACTCGATCCTTCCGGCAGGATCTTGTCGGTCTCGTGCAGGATGTCCTTCAGATTCTTCTCCAGCGATTGCCAGAAATTATTCTTGGCTGTGCTCGTGACGGAGGTATTGGAGTTGTTGCCGCCGCCGCCGGCGCTCGAGGCGCCACTGGTCGCGCTGGTGCTGGTCGATGCAATCTGCGTATTGATCGAGACCGTGCCGCTGACGTCGCGCGACATGTTTACGTAATCGACCTTGTAGTTGCGCAGGAACGGGGAGTCCGGCATCACCACCAAGTTGGGGCCGTCCAGTTCCCAGCGCATGTCGACCTGCTTGGAAATGCGCGTCAGGATTTGCTGCAAGGTCTGGTCGATGGCGTTGATGGTCACGATTCCGTTGATGCCGGGATGGACATCGACGTTAAGCTTCGCATCGCGGGACAGCGCGAAGAGCAGGTCTTGAACCGGGATGTTGCGTACGGATACCGAGTACGACTCGGCTTTGGCCGCCGGCCTGGGACGCGCAAGCATGACCGTCGTAGCTATCGGTTGCGGGATGTCAGGGCTGGGGGCGACCTGGCCTTCTGCACGGATATGTCCTGCGGAGGGGGGCTGTGGCTGAATGCTGCTACATGCCGCCAGGATGAGACTGACAGCCAGCGCAACTGGGAACGGTGGAATCACTAGTGATGGGCGCAAAGGAATCCCCGATCAGATCGGCATATTGGAGCTAGGATAACACATTGTATTTGCGATCCAAGTCAATGATTTAATGGACTGAGCTGCTTCAGTTCTCAGCGTAATAAGCACCTTAGCGAAGTCGCACGACCTGACGGGGGTAGGGCTTGTTCGTCCGCAGGGGCATGGGTAATCCGCGTATCGCTGCCGCTGCAGCTTCCCGCGTCGAATAGTTGCCGTACATGACTCCGTAGCGCGGCTTGCCACTGAGCTCGGAGTAATAGACATGGACGTTGTTCATTTCAAAAGCGTTTCCGGCGAGTCTCTTCAGCAAGGCCTCTATTTCCCCGTGTCGAGCCGCATCCGTGGCGAATATCTGAATGAACCAGCGATCATCCGGCAATTGTTCCAGCCAGGCGTTTCCTGCTTCAAGTCGTTCGAGGGTGAGCGGTCCGACTTTTGGTTTGGCCGGCTGTGGTGGTGGCGTGGCGACGGCGGGCGCCACGTTTGCGGCCGGTGCCGGCGGAGGCGTGCCGGCGCTGGCAGGCGGCGTGGCTGATGGAGCGATGGCTACCGGAGACGGCGTGGCCGGGGGCGGTGTCGAGGGCGGTGAAGCGCTGGCCGTGCCAGGTGGCGCGGCCGTCTCGGCGGGTGGGGCACCGACCGTGGCAGCAG
>JANXRC010000053.1 GCA_025353195.1 Rhodocyclaceae bacterium | reverse complement strand
GGCGGCCAACCTCGCCACCATTCGTGCGATGGTGGTAGCAACCGACAAAATGCAGCCCGACGAATTCCGGATTCTGGCCAAGGTGCAGGAAGACGTGTCCTGGCTGAATCCGGCTCACGAGGACAACTACTACATTGCCTTCGCGGTTCTGGCCCAGTACGGCGAGATGGACGCCGCGCAGACCATTCTGGCGCGCGCCAGTCGCACGCGATTCTTCGATTACCAGCCTAGCTTTTTCTACGCGTTCAATCAGTGGTATTACAAACACGATCCGGTCGGCGCTGCCGCCTGGATGAGGGAAGCCGCTGAAAAGTTGCCCGACCCCGATCAGCGCCTGACGATGCAGAATCTTGCGGCGCGCTGGATGGACAAGGCGCAGGATACGGAACTGGCGATTCGCGTGGTCGAGGCCATGGCAAAGGAGGCGCGGCGCAAGGATTTCCGCATCTATCTCGAAACGCGCGTGGTGCGCTTGCGCCAACTGCAGCAGTTGCGGACGGCAGCGGTGATTTACCGTGAGCGCTTTGGCCAGCCGGTGCCCAATTTGCAGGAACTAGTCCGTTCCGGCATTCTCTCCGCGCTGCCGGCAGACCCGTTCGGCTTCGGCTTCGGCTTCGACCCGCAGGGCGAAATCGTGCTGCGCACTTCACCTCCCCGATCATGACCCATGCCATAGACATTCACGAGCTGCGCAAGACCTATCCGCGCAACTGGGCTGCGCCTCCCTTCGAGGCGCTCAAGGAAATTTCGCTGACGGTTGAGGAAGGCGAAGTGTTCGGCTTCATCGGTCCCAACGGTGCCGGCAAAAGCACCACGATCAAGATACTCACCGGTGTGATGTTGCCCACGGCGGGCTCGGCTGCCTTGTTCGATATCGATGTCAGGCATCCGGAAGCAAGGCGCGGATTGGGCTATGTGCCGGAAAATCCCAGCCTGCCGGACTACCTGACGCCGATGGAAATCCTGGCCATGGGGCTTGTCCTGCATGGCCGCAAGCCTGACCGGCCGGACACCCACTGCATGCGCTGGCTGGAACGTTTCGGACTGGGGGAGGCGGCCAACAAGGTGGTACGCGGCTTTTCCAAGGGCATGGCGCAACGTACGGCATTGGCACATGCCATGGCGGTCGAACCGCGTTTATTGATTCTGGATGAACCGCTGTCCGGGCTCGACCCCATTGGTCGTCGCGACGTGGTCGAGATTCTTTCGGAGTATCACCGGCAGGGCGGCACCATTTTTCTGACCTCCCATGTGCTGCACGACGTTGAACGTCTGGCGGATCGCTTCGGCATGATCCACAAGGGCGAACTCAAGACGATCCAGTCGCCGAACGAGCTGGTGGGCGATGACGAGATGGTGACCGTGCGTTCTTCTGGCGCACGCCCCATTTCCGGCATGACGGCAGAGAGCGGCGGGCGCTGGTTTGTCGAGTTGCGTCGCTCCGAACTGTGGTCGATCCTGCGCGAGATAGAGAACGCCGGCCACACGCTGATCGAAGTCAAACCAACGCTGACGCTGGAAAGCGCTTTCTTGCGCTATTCGGGTTTGGGCGCCGACGGAGTGCCACCGAAGCCCTGAGGTTTTCGGTCCGCTGCGCCCGGCACCAGAGTCGGCGCTCGCAGTACGGCGATCAGATCTGGCCGATCCAGTCGTCCGACATAATGTGGCGGTTCGATGTTCCGGTTTCCCTCCACCAGGCTGCGGCCATAGTCGGGCGTGCTGCGCTTGAAGAAGAAGGCGCGCCACATTTCATTAAACGGGGTGCAGGCGCCGATTAGCAGGACGATGGCGATCACCCACGCGGATGCGGGGAAGGCACGACGTGATGCCCAATGCTGAATTTGATCGAGCGTGATTAGCAGGAGAAAGACCAGGCTGGGCATTGATAGCCGCAGCATGGTGTCGTTGGTGGGCCCGTAGTGATACAACGGCAGCACGGCGAGGATCGCGCAGGCAAGCCAGAACAATCCGTATGAATGTCGCAAGCCACGCGCCAGCAACAGCGCCAGGACGGCGAACTCCATGAGGATGAACAGCAGGTAATCGAGGACCAGGCCGTCCGGATTGTGCGCGACCTCATTGCCCGGCGCATTCTGAATGGCCGCTATGTCGAGCGTCATCAGGCGCACGGTGAGCCAGGTCATGAGCGCCGCAGCGGCGAGTTGCCAAAGCGTGATGCGGCTGTCGGCGGGTCTATACCCCAGCGCAAACCAGCGCAGCGTGGCCAGCGCCAGAAACGGCAGAATGCCGGCCACGGCGAAGGGCGTCCAGATGACTGTCAGCGGCAGCAGGACGACGAACAGCGCCGGCCATGCATGGTGACCCCAGTGCCGGTAGAACAGCGTCGCCACCAGCAACAGCGGAATTGCGTGATTGGGCGCCCAGTACACCTGCCCGGTGAACGAAGGATAGGAAAACGGAACCCACCATTCGATGCGCAGCGGAAAAATGGGTGGCGAACCGGTAGCGAGCACTACCCCGAGATAATCCATGCCGCTGAAGAAAATCGTTACCACCAGCAGACCAAGAAGCAGCTGGCCGGGCCTGGATGGCAACGGCAGGAGCAGCAGGAACAGGCTGCAGCCCAGCGCTGCGTAGAAGTACAGCGCGAGATCGACGCTGCCGATGCCGGCCAGTTTGCCGACCACTGCTGCCGGCAGGAAGAAGCCCATGGCGGTGCGCAGAATGTGAGGATAACCATCGGTCACGCTGTAGGCCGGCGGCCAGTCGGAGAAGGTCAGATCGCCCAGGACCTTGTCGCGCGTCAGCCAATCGCTGTTGGCCGCGAAGAAATGTCCTGCACCGCCAAGACTGGCCCAGGCGAAGGCAACCAAGACGATGACCGCGCCGGCGCCGGGCGACTGCGGCATGCTCCAGTGCATGTCCTCGCGCCGCAGGAACTGAATCAGACCGATCAGTGTCAGGGCCAGCATCGGGATCGCGGCAGCAGGGCGCAACCAGCCCGCAAGAAAAATCAAATTGGGCAGGGCGATGTAGATCAGGGTCGCTGCGGTGAGCCCGTCCGGCGCGCGGACGGAGTTGGCCTCATCGATCGCCAGCAGCCGCTGCATTGCGCGACTTTCAGTCACGTGGCGGCGCCCGATCGAAGTTGATCCGCTCGCGCTCCACGACCAATGGGCGCTTTTGTACTTGGGTATGAATCGACGCGATGTACTCGCCCAGGATTCCGATGAAGAAGAGCTGGACCGAGGCCAGGAAGAACATGCCGATAAGCACCGGGGCCATTCCGATCGACAGGGAGTTCCAGTAGAGCAGCTTGTAGATGAAGTAGCCGACGGCTACCAGAAGGCTCAAGGCCGACAGCGCAAAGCCGGTCATCGTCGCTAGGCGCAGCGGCAGCTTCGAGTGACTGGTGATGCCCAGCATGGCCAAGTCATACAGGGTATAGAAGTTGTTCTTGGTGATTCCCCTCAGGCGCAGCGGCTTTTCATACTGAATTTCCGCATGCGGGAATCCGATGTCGGCAACCATGCCGCGAAAGTAGGGGTAGGGATCGTCGTAACGCCGGGCAATCTCTACAATGCTTCGATCATAGAGGCCGAACCCGGTGAAGTTGGGAATCAGCCTGACATCGGCGATTTGTCCGATAGTGCGGTAGTAGCAGCGGCGCACAAACGCCATCAGTGGTGTTTCCAGCGACTGCGGCTTTACGCCGGCTACGACCCGAAACCCCTCCCGCCATTTGGCGATGAATGCCGGGATCAGTTCCGGCGGGTCCTGCAGATCCGACGCCATGGTGATGACCGCGTCGCCCCGCGCCTGAAGCAGGGCGTGCATCGGCGAGCGGATGTGCCCGAAGTTGCGCGAATTGACGATGGCCTTGACGTGAAAGTCGGCGCTGGCAAGACGGCGTATCGCGGCCACGGTGCCGTCGGTGGACGCGTTGTCGATGAAGACATGTTCGTAGTCACAATCGGGAATGCCGGCGAACTGGGCGGCGATGCGCCGGTGCAGCTCGTCGACGTTTTCTTCTTCGTTGAAGCAGGGCGTGATGATCGAAATCAGGGGCATCTGGGTTTGCTTTCGGAGTTCGCCTTGGGTCGATAGCCTGCATGCCGACTATGCAGTCTACTTTATCCGTTCTCTTTCGCTATGGACTTCATCATCGTTGCGATTGCTGCGCCAGGTGTAGGCGACATAAGGTCGATTGGCTTTGTTGCGGGGATGGGTTTCCTCGCAGTAATGCAGCCAGTCCACCGCATTGGCTAGTGGCTCCGCCGTATTCAGCGCTGCCACCAGGGGCGAGCGGCCACGCTGGACCAGATAATGATGAGCGATACCGCCATTGTTGGCGTCGATCAGGGTGAAATCCGGATTGGGCGCCCAGGGTTTGAAACTCGCTGCGCGGGAGAATTCATAATACGGGGTCACCGCGCCGACAGCCAGCACCAGTCCCAGCAGCCAGCGTCGATGCGGCCCGGTGCCGGATGTCGGGTACGCGAACACATTGACGGCGGCGATGCAGAGTATGCCCAGCGAGGGGATGGAACCACGCATGGCGAGATCGTTGCCCGGGCCGATGCTCACCAGTGGAAGAATGAGCAGGGTAAGCACGGCGGTCGCGAAAAGCCACCGGTCGACCGCCCGGGCGACCAGCAGCGCGATGACCGCAAACTCGAAGATCACGAACAGCGTGTAGTTTTCCAGATAGGTCAACAAGTGGTTGAGGTTGTTCAGGTAAAGCCACCTGCCACGCTCCGGCGGCGTGGTGAGCGTCATGCCGTACTGAATGCCGCTGGGAGGGATCACCAGCGTGATGAAGATCACGCCGAAGACGGTGAGGCAGGCGGCAATGGCCTTGATGTCAAAAGCATGGCGGGGACGCTGCAACCACCAGCGCAGAGCCAGCATCAGCAGAAAGGGCGCCATGCCGATCAGGGCGAAGGGGGACCAGAGGGGAAGCACGGCAATGAGCAGGAACGCGATGACAAGGAAGCGCGGGTGACGCCAGTGACGGTAGAACAGGGCGATGGAAATCCATGCCGGAAGGCTGTGGTTGGGATTCCAGAACAGGTTGGAGGTGTTCGACCAGTAACTGGCCAACGGCGGCGGCTTGATCCACCAGTCGATGAACGCGCCGGGGAGTGGAACATTGCCCCAGTAGAAGTCCGGATACATGTAGCCGACGATATCCATTCCGCTGAACAGCACGACAATCAACAGCGCCACGGTCGAGCGTACCAGGGTGATATGCCGCAGCGGCAGTAGTAGAAAGAAGACAGTGATGCCGATCACGGTCCATAGCCACAGCAGCTTGTCGGCGGTCGCCAGACCGGTTAGCTTGGCAATGGCGGCAGCGGGAAGAAAGTAAGCCACCGGCGCACGCAGTATGTACAAGTCCTCATCACCGGCTGCATAAGTGGGGGGCCAGGGTGCCACCACCAAATCGCGCAGTACCGCATCACGGATGATCCAGTCGTGGGCGTTGGCGTAGAAAAAATGCCCGGCGCCGCCAAACACCGACCAAGCAGTTGCGACTAGCAGGGCCAGAGCGATCAGCCGTTTCGGTGGCCAGGGCGTCGAGGCCAGTGCATGAGCGCCCAACGCTCGCCAGCAGGCGTAGCCGAGCAGCATGGTAAGGATCAGGGCGGGTGCCGGTTGGAACCACCCTGGGAAATACAGAAACGCCGGCAGCGCCAGATAGCCCAAGGCAATCCGGGTCAGGCGGTCGGGCGCCGCGAAGGAAGGGCGCTCGTCGAAATCCCTGGGGACATGAATCACGAAGGCGGTTCCCGCCGATCCGGGGCCGGACCGAATGACACGCGACTGTGCAGCACATAGCTGAGGATCACGCTCGCCAGGATGACGATAGCCTGGGCGATCAAAGGTGACAGCGCGGCAGCTTCTACCAGCAGATACATGGCCAGCAGACCGAACAGCAGGGTACCGATGAGGCTGGCGTTGAAGCGCAGAAATTCAGCGCGGATGGGGGCGCCGGAACGGAAAACCAAGCGGCGCTGCATGGCGTAGGACTGGGTCGCGGCGACGAAGTGGGCGATGACGGCGATGATCAGGTAGTGCAGCCGGTCGGCCGCCAGCAGATAGAGGACGTAGAAGCTCAGGTAGCCGAACAGGGTGTTCCAGCCGCCGATGATCAGGAAGCGAAGTTTCCGGCTGTTCTGCCACAGCCGCCGGGGAGCAGCGAAAGACAAGATGTTCGTGGGTTTCATCGGGATGCCGGATCGAGCGCCGCGGCCATGCGGACAATGGCCCGGGGCAGCGGCGTCCATGCCTCCAGCCCCAGTTCCTCGCGAGCACGGCGGGTGTCCGGCAGATAGCGATGGCGCGGCGCTCCGATGTCGGCGCCGAGAATGTCGATGGCTGCGCCGGGCGCGACGGTGTCGCGGATGACTCGCGCGAGGTCCCCGACGCTGATTGCCTCGGAGCCACCGACGTTGTAGGCGCGGCCTGCGCTACCCCTGGCCAGCAGCGTCAGGAGCCATACCGCCAGATCGGCGGCGTACAAGTAACTGCGCAGCGGCGAGCCGTCGCCGCGCAGGACGATGGGCCCGCCTGCAAGCGCGTTGCGCAGGAACTGGGCGGGCGCGAGATGGGCAGGAAGGTGTGGGCCGAGAAAGGCGAAGCAGCGGGCGACCACTGGCGCGGGTAGCTTCGTGTCTGCCCCGCAGGCGCAGAGCATTTCCATGATCCGCTTGCCTGCGCCATAGGCATTGGCCGGATTCATGGCATCGCCGGCTAGGCCGTCGTCTTCGCTGAGGGCGGATATCGAGGCCGGCTGGTTGCCGTACACCGCGCCCGAACTGATCAGCAGGAAGCGCTGGCAGCCTCGGTCGGCGAGGACATCGAGTACCTGGCGCATGCCGTCGATCATGGCGGTCAGCAGCGCGGACGGGTTGGCGGCGGCGTGTGGCGAGGAGTCGGTGGCGCCATGGATGACGCCATCGAAGCGGCCGCCCGGCAGGTCGAAGTCGGCAACGCCGCCTTGCACGAACGACAGCCAGGGTAGGCCGCGGAACTCGCGATGGCGGTCGAGGAAAGCCTGCGGCTCGCGCGACAGGGCGACTACCTCGATGGCCTGGCCGTTCCGGTTGAGGCATTCCAGCGCCGCCAGCAGCCAATAGCCGAAGAACCCGGTACAGCCGGTGGCAAACAAGCGGATCCCGGCCAACTCCGGCAGGGGATGCCGGTCAAGCAGGACGCGGAGGTCGCCGCAGGCTGTTTCGAAGATGGAGTGGCGAGCTTGTTGCATCTGTCATTACGCCTCAGTACAGGGTTAGCACCGGGTTCGGACTGGATGTCCGCAATAGATCGCTGATCGCTTGCTGCGTGCGGAATGCGGAAACCACAATCGTCGCCTCCGGGTAGCGACCGAGTGCCGCGGGCGCTTCGATGCGCAACGGCCCCAGATGCTTGCCGTGCAGGTTCGGGTTGCCATCCACCAATCCCACGAGTCGGGTCTCGCCAGACTCCAGGAGGCGCGGCAGCAGGCGCGCCGTGTGGCTCCCGGCGCCGTAGATCACCAATGATTTCGCCGGGCAGGCGGTGATGCGCGCAATCGCTGTCTGGATCATGGTTTCCGATCGGGCGATATAGCCTTCGATGCCGTCGGTGATCGCTGCGGGCGCGGTGGGCATCGCGACAGCGGGGTCGCGGGCGAAGAGTGCGAAGCGGCTGTCGCAGTAGCCGGGCGGCAGGTCGACCAGAGTTGATGAGAGAACGCTGAAGCCAAACGTCGCGAAGAGCTTCATCAGGCTTTCCGACGAAAAATACTGGATGTGTTCCAGTGAAAATTCGCCGTAGGGTTCAAACGGTTGGTTTGCGAAACGCTCGATCGCTGGCACTTCGACCAGAATGTGCGTGCCATGACCGATGGCCTCGGTCAAGGCTGCGAGATCGTCGCGCAGGCGCGGCAGGTGTTCCAGCACACCGGTCACGCAGATCACGTCCATGGCCGGCAAGTCGAGCAGCCATGGGGCCTGATCGAGCGTTGCGCACTGGACGCAATCGAGCTGGAATTGCTGACGGGCCTGTTCCGGTGCGCCGGGCGCGGGATCGATGCCGGCCAAGCGGGACCAGCCCGCCGCGCGGAGAGCGTCGAGCAGCATGCCGGATCCGCAGCCGAGATCGGCAATCCGTGCGTCGGGTCTGGTGTGGGGGCGGAGCAGGGCCACGGCCGCGTCGCTACGCAGGCAGTTGGCGGGCGAGAGGCCGGCGGCACTCGGGGCGATATCGTACTTGGATAGCGAGCGGTAATAGGCAGCATAGGTCGCCGGTGACGCCAACTGGTCGGCGAAGGCGAATCCGCAAGCTGCGCAGTGGGCGACACGATAGCTCATGTCCAGCCCGTCCAGTGCGGCCAGGGTGTTCATGTACAGCGGTACGGTTTGGTCGCAACCGCAGACCGGGCAGTGCCGCGTGTCGCGGTTCATGGTTCGGTCGTTCCGAAGACGTCGTCCAGGCTCACGATGCGCGAGGGAGGAATGCCCAGCGCGGCCAGGTCGCGCAGAATGTCGTCGCGATAGCGGATACTGCAGATGAGGATGAGCAGATCTCCATGCCGCGCGGGATCGTAAGCTTCGGCCGCGAGGCGCCCATGGCGGTCGCCGTGACGTTGCACGGCGCCGTCGATCAGTGCCGCTACGGGGAGCGAATCGAGCAGGGGCTCGACATAGCCTCGAAAGTCACCGCCGATGCCCCAGGCCGCGAAGGGTTTCGGCAGCCAGGCCTGAAAGCGCTGCAACAGCATTGCCCGTCGTTGCGCGTCGTCGAGTACGGGATGCGCGAGCACCCGCAGGCTGTCCGAATAAACGGCGGACTCCCGGTGCCCGGTTTCCAAACGCTCGACCGCGAAGCCGACATGTTGCAGCAGCGCCGTCAGCGATGCGGGAGTGAACTGGTGAAGATGTTCCGGGTTCGGGTCTTGGCCCAGCAGGCGGTGCCCAGCATGGTTGGGCACCTCGACCAGCAGGCTGCCGCCATCGGCGAGCAGGCGTCGCCAGTGGGTAAGCTCTACGGCAATGTCCTCGATGTGCTCGAGGACGTGAAAGGACAGCAAGAGCTCGAAGGTCTCGCCGGTAATCGAGGTGGCTGGCGCGCGCACTACCCGGTCGAGCACGCGGGCCGCATTTTCGGCATCCGCTGAGAGTTCGACGCCGGTGTAGGCAACGGCCGCAATGCGGCGTACGAGTTGGCCAAGCGAGCCCTCGGCACACCCGATTTCAAGAATGCGCATGCCGGGCTTCAGCAGCGGCGCGATGTCCCGCAGCCGGCTGGCCAGTTTGTCTCGATGTCCGGGCGATGATGTGTTGTTGCGATGTTTCTGAGTGCGGTAATCCGGCGACTCAGCGGCAACACCGCCCTGCCAGCGGTGGCCGCAAGCGGGGCAAGCCTGCGGAAGTCGCAGCGCATTATCGCGGGATGTGCTTGCGTTGCCGCAGCAGGGGCACGCCATGGTTGCCTCCGGTCGCTAGCGGTTGACCTGGAGCGACTGGGGCAGGAGGGGAATCAGCATTTCCTCTTCCAGTTGTCGCAACGGAAGCAGTGGCGACATGTCTTCCAGTGGCATCGAAATCATTGAGCCGTCAGGCTGGGGTACCGCTGCCGATTTGGGCGCCAGGGTTTCGCTTTCCATCAGGCGCACATCAATCAGACACGGCCTCGGCAGTGCCAGCGCTTCGCGCAGGGCTGCGTCGATGCTGCGGGCATCGGTGATGCGCCGGAACGGGAGGTCATAGACCGCGGCCATGCGTTCCAGGTCGGGCAGCCAGAGGCCGGACTGAGGATCGATGCCGAGATAGCGCTCGTGGAAATAGTTGCGCTGGGTGTTGCGGATCGAACAGTAGCCGCCGTTGTTCATGATCACCAGGCAAATCGGCAGGTTCTGCGCTTTGAGTGTCGCCAGTTCCTGAAGATTGAGTTGCAGGCTGCCGTCGCTCTCGACCGCAATCATGGGTCGGCGGTTGCTGGCGAGGCAGGCGCCGATGGCGGCCGGCAGCCCGTAGCCCATTGCGCCGAGGCCGGAGGTCAGGAACACGCGTTGGCCCGGCTTGTTGCGGAAGACCGTGTAGAAAGCCTCGACACCGAGCCCGGAACTGCCGGTGGATACCAGAGTGTCAGGTGGCGCGGCATCGGAGAGCGCCGAAACTAAATGGTAGTGGCTGATCGGGCCGTCGGTGCGGAAGGGTTGGCCTTCGCCGACTGCATAGCGCTGCTTCCAGTCGGCGCAGCGCTGGTGCCAGGACAATCGGTCCGGCGCTCGCAGTGCCTTGGTCTGCGCGGCCAGCGAGTCGATGAAGGCGACGGCATCGACCGGCAGTCGCAGGTCGATGTCCATGTCGAGTTTGGCGATCTCTTCCGCGTCGACGTCGACCACGATCTTGCGCGCCGCGCGGGCGAAGCCCCGTGGGTTGTAGGCGGTGATGATGTTGTCGAGCCGGCAGCCGATCGATATCAGCAGGTCGCAGTTTTGTACCGCGAAATTTGCGGCACGCAGGGCAACGACACCCGGTCGCCCGATGCACAGTGGATGTTCCCAGGGGATCAGGTCGAGCGCGTTCCAGGTCGTTGCTACCGGGACGTTGAGGCTTTCCGCGAGTGCCAGAAAGCGCTCCGCCGCACCCGCCAGTCGCACGCCATGTCCGGCGAGGATCAGGGGACGCTCGGCAGCGGCCAGCAGTTTCAAGGTCTTCTGCATGGCCTCGTCAAGGTCCGGCAGCGCTTTCGCCTCGGGCGCGTAGCCGGTGAGTTGTGCGGGATCTATCTGTGCCGCCTGTACGTCGAGCGGGATGTCGAGCCAGACCGGTCCCGATCTTCCGTTCCGCATTTCGTGAAGGGCGCGTTCCAGGTGGTAGCGGATGGTGGCCGGATCGTGCACCGTCACCGCGTACTTCGTGATCGAACGCACGATGGGCATGATGTCGACTTCCTGTACGCCGCCCTGCCGCAACGGGCGGTCCCGCAGGAGGTCCGCACGCTTGACCTGACCGGAAATGACCAGCATCGGCACCGACTCGATCCAGGCTCCGGCCACCGGCGTAATGATGTTCGTCGCACCCGGGCCGGTGGTTACCATGGCGACGCCGAACTTGCCGGCGACTCGTCCCCACGCTTCGGCGGCGATACCGCAGGCCTGCTCGTGATGGCAGGGAACCGGGGTGATGCGCGGCTCGCAGGCGAGCCCGTCATTGAGGTACATGGCCCCGCCGCCGGGCAACACGAAAACGTGATCGATGCCGGCATCGGCAAGGCGGGACATCAGATAGTCGGCAACACGCATCGGGTCTACATCCAGGAGGCGAGGAGGGTCTTGCGCTGAGTATTGGCGGCGATGGCCGGGTCGGTATAGAAGGAATCGTCCTTGATGTGGGTCGAGGAAATTTCCTCGAAGACAACTCCGGCCTCGGTATGAAACTCGTGGCGAACGCCCCTTTCCACTGTCACAACATCGCCGGGCTTGACCGTTTGCGCCACGCCGTCCAGCTTCAGGGTCATGGTGCCGTGGAGGACGATGAAGGTTTCCTCCTTCTGCCGGTGGTACTGCTCGGGATGAGTCTGTCCGGCCAGCATGACCAGAATCTTCTTGCAGTATTCCCGGTTGACGATGGTGATCATGGTCAGGCCGAATTGAGCGAACCGGTCGATGCCGTAGTGGTGCGAAATCTCCAGTTCGCTGAGTCCGGGAAAGGTCACGTTGGCCAGTCTCAGCATCGTGCGGGCCGCCTTTACCGCTTCGCGAATGCGCTGGCGATCGTGGCGGGTCGAGGTGTGTCGGGCCAGAACGGGAGCGTTTGCAGCGACCGCCTCGGTCACCGTGTGGTGCACATACTTTGACCAGTCGTTGGCTGTGATTTGCCCTGGCTCAGGCGGAAAGGCGAAAAATACGTCGTCGGGGCCAAGAACCTTGCCGACCGGAAGATCGTGCCGGGCAAAGACACCCCTCTGGAGCGCGCGAAGGCCTTCCTGTTCGGCCGCGGTGGGGCTGTAGCGCGATCTGGTTCCGAGCATGTCTAGCGCTCGCCTGCCGGCTTCCAGCCATTTTGAAATCTGCTGCGGCGACGCAGAATAGGCGTTTAGGTCATAGTGTTCAGTGGGGAGGCCCACGTGCTTCTCGAACGCAGCCGCGCCACTCGCGAGGGCCAGCATGATCGATTCGGTCTGGTCCGGCCGTTCATGTGACGAAAACCCGATTCGAATGCCGCGGTAGCGCTGGCGCAGCAATTCGATCTGGTTGATGGCGAGGTGCGCGTCCGGGGTCGGGTATTCGCCGACGCAATGCATCAGCGTGAGTTGCTTCTGGCGGTGCTGGAAGAAGCTCACAACGGCGTCGATGTCCTCGACGTCGGCTGCCGCCGTCGAGGCTATGAGCGGCAGCTTGGCCAGTGCGATGCGTTCAAGCAGCGGCCAGTCGGTCAGCGCACATGAGGCGATCTTGATCATGTCGATTCCGTGCGCCTCGATGCGTGCTACCGACACTTCGTCAAACGGGGTGCACACGGTGAGGAAGTCATGTTCCCGCATGGCCTCGATGAGGCGCCGGAAATCTGCGTCGGACAGGCGGGTTTCTTCGAAACGCTTGACGTACTTGATGTCGCTGCGCCCCCTGTAGTCGGGGCGGATGAAGGTATCGAGGTCGCGATACTGCAGCTTGAAGGCGAATTGGAATGCGTTGCGATAGGGTGCCACGATGCCGGCAAAGGCCTCGATGATGGCGATGCCATGGGCGATGTCGCCCATGTGGTTGTTGGCCATCTCGAAAATGACAAGCGGCTTCATGGTTAAACGACTCCGGTGCGTTTCGGGTGAGGGTCGGGTGCGGAAATGTTCAGCAGCCGGTATCCCCGAGCTTGTGGGCAAGGTTGGCGACGGGAACGCTGGCCACTATTCAAATCCAATGCCGAGAAACTCGCTGATCTTGTCGGCAGCGTAGTCCAGCATCGCGGTGGTGAGCCCTGGATAGACGCCGATCCAGAAACTGCGTTCGGTAATGATGTTGGCGTTGGTCAAGGTTCCGGCGACGCGGTAGGTGCGGCCTTGCATATAGGGCTGGCGCGTGACGTTTCCGGCGAACAGCAGGCGTGTCCCGATCTTGTGTTGATCGAGGTAGCGCAGGAGGTCTAGCCGGGTGCAGGGAGCGTTTTCGCGCAGGGTCAGGAGAAAGCCGAACCAGGATGGATCGCTGTTCGCGGTGGCCTCCGGCAGAATCAGGAATTCCTCACATGCCGCGAGCCGTGCCGTCAGGTGCGCAAAGTTGCGCCGCCGCGAGGCAATGAACTCATTCAGGCGGGCGATCTGGGCGACCCCCAGCGCCGCCTGCATGTCCGTAATCTTGAGGTTGTAGCCGGCGTGCGAGTAGGTGTATTTATGATCATAGCCGCAGGGCAGGTCGCCCAATTGCCAATCAAAACGTTTGCCGCAGGTGTTGTCCCGCCCCGGCGCACAGTAGCAATCGCGTCCCCAGTCGCGGAATGACTCGGCGGCCCTGGCAAGCAGCGGATCGTCGGTGAACACTGCGCCGCCCTCGCCGGTGGTGATGTGGTGGGCCGGGTAGAAGCTCAATGTGCCGAGGTGGCCGAAAGTGCCTACGTTGCGGCCCTGGTAGGTGGCGCCGAAGGCATCGCAGCAATCTTCGATCAGCCAGAGGCCGTGCCGGTCTGCCAGCGCGCGGAGTGCAATGGCTTCGAAGGGATTGCCGAGGGCGTGGGCCAGCATGATGGCTCGGGTGCGCGGGCCGATCGCGGCGGCGATAGTTTCCACGCCGGGGTTGTAGGTAGGCAGCGCGGAATCGACGAAAACGGGAACCAGGCCGTTCTGCAGAATCGGGTTGATGGTGGTGGGAAATCCGGCCGCGGCCGTGATGACCTCGTCACCGGGCTTTATGGCGCGTTCGCCCAGCAGCGGGGAGGTGAGGGCCGACAGCGCCAGCAGATTGGCCGAGGACCCTGAGTTGACCGTGAGCGCGCGGGCCACGCCGATGCGCGCCGCGATCTGCTTTTCGAACTCGTCGTTGAAGCGCCCGGTGGTCAGCCATCCATCGAGCGCGGCATCCACCAAGGCGACGTAGGACTCGGCATCGAGTACCCGTCCGGACGGCTGCACTGCCTGTTCTCCCGGGACGAAGGGCGCGCGCAGCTCCTTTTGCGCGGCAAAGTCGCGCACCTGGGCAAGGATCTGCTGTCGTTGTTCTTCGGGCGTCATGTTGTCGCAGTGTAGTCGTCGATCTGCGCCAGTGTCAGGGCGCGAAACCGGGTGCTGTCGTTGGTATCGGCATACCAGGCGCGATACCAGTCCAGCGTGCGTCGCAGCGCTTCGTCGGCGCCCCAGCGCGGGCTCCAGCCAAGGGCCTCACGCGCCAGCGTGGCGTCGAGGCGCAGGGTTTCCGTTTCCTTCTGGAAGTTGGCCTTGGCAATTTCAACCCGGGCGCCTTCGCCCCACAGGCGGACGCTACGCGCGGCGACCTCGCCTACGGTGAGATGATCCGCGTCCGCCGAGCCGAAGTTCCAGCCGCGTGCATAGCGGGCGCCGTCCTTGCCGCACAAATGCTCCGCCAGCAGCAGATAGCCGGACAGGGCTTCGAGTACATGCTGCCACGGCCGGATGGCGCCAGGCATGCGCAGCGACAGCGGCTTCCCGGCGTGAAAGGCGCGGACGATGTCGGGCAGAAGGCGGTGCGCTCCCCAGTCCCCCCCGCCGATCACGTTGCCGGAACGGGCCGTGGCGATGCGCGGCGAGTTCTCGGCGCTGAAGAACGATTCGCGCCACGCGGCGGTGGCGATTTCCGCACAGCCTTTGCTGGCACTGTAGGGGTCCTTTCCGCCCAGTGCATCGCCTTCGCGCAATGGCGTGCCGGTGGCCGAGGGGGCATAGCACTTGTCACTGGTGACGACGATGGCCGCTTCGACCGCGGGACACTCGCGTATCGCGTCAAGCAGATTGATGGTGCCGGTCACGTTGGTGGCGAACGTGTCGCGTGCAAATCGGTAGCCGTCCGCCACCGTGGCCTGTGCCGCGAGGTGAAAAACAACGCTGGCACCACTGTCGCGCAGGGCTGCATTGAGTGCATCGTAGTCGCGGATGTCGCCGTGAATCGAAGTGATGCCTTGAGCCACCTGCGCCGCCTCGAAGAGGCTGGGTTGTGTCGGCGGAGCTAGCGAAAACGCCGTCACGCCAGCGCCGACTTTCTGCAGCCATAGCGCCAGCCAACTACCTTTGAAGCCGGTATGGCCGGTGAGGAACACCCGGCGGCCGTTCCAGAAGCCCGGGTTCATGGCCAAAGTTTCCAGGGCGCATGGCCGGTGGCCCAGAGCTCTTCCAGATGGTTCCTGTCACGTACGGTATCCATCGGTTGCCAAAAACCGCTATGGCGAAACGCGGCCAGTTGTCCGCTTGTTGCCAGGTTCTGCAAGGGTTCCTTTTCCCAGAGTGTGTCTTCGCCTTCGATGTGGTCGAGAGCGGCGGGCGAGAGCACGAAAAAGCCGCCGTTGATCCAGTCGCCATCGCCGCGCGGCTTTTCCTGGATGCCGCGTGCCCGCCTACCTTCGAGGTCGAGGCGGCCGAAACGGCCCGGTGGTCTTACGGCGGTCACTGTTGCCAGGCACTGTTCCTCGCGATGAAAGGCAAGCAGCGCATCGATGTCGATATCCGCTACGCCGTCACCGTAGGTCATGCAGAAGGCTTCGCCATCGACAAAGCGGCGGATGCGGCGCAGGCGGCCGCCGGTCTGTGTCTGTTCGCCGGTATCGACCAGGGTAATTTTCCATGGCTCGGACTGATTCTGATGCAGGTCGACACGGTTTTGTGCCAGGTCGATGGTCACGTCCGAATTGTGCAATGCCAGGTTGGCGAAGTATTCCTTCACCATATAACCCTTGTAGCCGAGGCAGATCACGAAATCGGTAATGCCGAAGTGGGCATAGCCTTTCATGATGTGCCAAAGGATCGGCTTGCCGCCGATTTCGACCATCGGCTTCGGGCGTAGCACGGTTTCTTCAGCCAGGCGCGTACCGAGACCGCCGGCGAGTATCACTGCTTTCATGTGCGGGAGTATTGTTGATTCGGGTGATGTTCTTGGTTGGGCAACGCCTGCCAAATGTTATCAGAGGCGCCGACCAGCGTCTTTGCCCGGCCCATAAACAATCCCCTTATCCTCAAATAGAAATAATCGCATTGGCTGCGGCAGGGGAAATTGTTAGCCTGCGGAGATCAAAGAATAACCACTATCCTAGGAGGCTTGGCATGGCGTTGGTTAATCCGCACGGCGGAGGCAGTCTGCGACCCTTGTTGCTGGAAGGCGAGGCGCTGATTGCGGAACTGGCACGCGCTTCAGCGCTGCCGAAGGTCAAGGTCAGTTCCCGCGAGAAGGGCGACATCATCATGCTGGGCATCGGCGGTTTTACGCCGCTCGAAGGCTTCATGACCCATACCGACTGGCAGGGCGTCTGCGACGGCATGAAAATGGCCAACGGCCTGTTCTGGCCGATTCCGATCACGCTGTCCACCGACAAGGCCACTGCCGAACGCTTCCACACCGGTGGCGATATCGCCCTGATCGATCCGGACGACGATTCGATCCTCGCCACCATGAAGGTGACCGAGAAGTACTCGATCAACAAGGCGCACGAATGCGCCGCCGTCTACAAGACTACCGAACTGGAACATCCCGGCGTCAAGATGGTCATGGAGCAGGGCGACGTCAATCTTGCCGGCCCGATCAAGGTCCTCTCGCAGGGCGACTTTCCCGAGAAATACGGCGACCTCTTCCTGTCGCCGAAGGAAACCCGCGCAAAGTTCGAAGCCATGGGCTGGACCAAGGTCGCCGCGTTCCAGACGCGCAACCCGATGCACCGCTCGCATGAGTATCTGGCCAAGATCGCCGTCGAGACCTGCGACGGGGTACTGATCCACTCGCTGCTGGGCAACCTGAAGCCCGGCGACATCCCGGCCGATGTACGTTCCGAAGCGATCGCCACGCTGGCCGAGCACTATTTCGTCCCCAATACCGTGCTGCAGGCCGGCTACCCGCTCGACATGCGCTATGCCGGCCCGCGCGAGGCGTTGCTGCATGCGCTGTTCCGCCAGAACTACGGGTGTTCGCACCTCATCGTCGGCCGCGATCATGCCGGTGTCGGCAGCTACTACGGGCCCTTCGACGCCCACCACATTTTCGACGAGCTTCCCAAGGGTTCGCTGGAGACCCAGCCGCTGAAGATCGACTGGACGTTCTGGTGCTACAAGTGTGGCGGCATGGCTTCCGCGCGCACCTGTCCGCATGGTGAATCCGATCGTTTGATGCTGTCCGGCACCAAGCTGCGCAAGATGCTGTCCGAGGGCGGCGAGGTACCCGCCGAGTTTTCACGACCAGAGGTGCTCGAGGTGCTGCGCGCCTACTACGCCAGTCTGGCCGAGCATGAGAAGGTCGAAGTCAAGTTGTCCAGCAGCGAGTGGATCAGCACCCCATCGCAG
>JANXRC010000028.1 GCA_025353195.1 Rhodocyclaceae bacterium | reverse complement strand
TTTCAAGCGTAACGGCGCTGGTGCTGGCCAGCGACTTCGACAAATCAATGCGGAGACGACGCATGGACAAAATGATGAAAAAGCTGCGCGGCCACTACATCCTGTGCGGCTTCGGCCGCGTCGGACGCAATGTCGCTGCCGAACTGGAAGCCACCAACCATCACTACGTCGCCATCGACGAGAGCCTGGAAATTCTCGAGTCCCATGCTGAAAAGAAACCGGGCATGCTCTATCTGCAAGGCGACGCCGCCGACGACGACCTGCTGATCAGCGCCAACATCGAGGAGGCCAAGGGTGTTTTTGCGGTAACCGGCGACGATAGCCGCAATCTGATGATCAGCCTTACCGCCAAGCAACTCAATCCATCGACGCGGGTGGTGGCGCGCTGCAATGATTTGCGCAATGTGGAAAAGATGCGCAAAGCCGGCGCCGACTCCATTGTCTCGCCGAACTTCACCGGCGGCATGCGCATCGCCTCGGCGATGCTGCGACCGCACGTCGTGTCGTTTCTGGACGAAATGCTGCGCTCGGTACACAAGTTGCGGGTCGAGGAAGTGGTGTTGCCCGCTGATTTTGAACCGCGCCCGCTGGACACCCTGCATCGGATGCGCAGCGACAACTATGTCTTGCTGGCGGTGCGTACGCGCGGCGACTGGGAGTTCAATCCGCGCGGCGATTTCGTCCTGCAGCCGGGCTTCACCGTGGTTGCGATGGCCTCACCGCAAGGCCGGACCGACCTCGAGCGCGCGCTGCAGGGGACGACTCGGGACGACACCGAATAGCCCTCGCTGCAGAGCTCACGCTCAGCCCGAAAGCACCCCATCCTGCAAGCGCATGACCCGGGCCGCGCGGGCTGCCAGATCGAGGTCATGGGTCACCAGCACCAGCGCCGCATGATGCTCGCGGCACAGGTCCAGCAATAAGCCGAACACGGCATCGGCGGCGCCGCGGTCCAGGTTGCCGGTCGGCTCGTCGGCCAGCAGGCAAGCCGGTTCGGTGACCAGGGCGCGGGCCACCGCCACCCGCTGGCGTTCGCCGCCCGACAGTTCGCCGGGGCGGTGAGTGAGGCGATGTCCGAGGCCGACCCGGTTAAGTACGGCTGTGGCCTGTTGTTCGGCCTCGGCCCGCGCCATGCGCCGGATCAAGAGCGGCATGGCGACATTCTCCACGGCGGTGAATTCCATCAGCAGGTGGTGGAACTGATAGACGAAGCCCAGCGACTGGTTGCGCAGCTGCCCCCGCTCCGCCTCGCCGACCTGCGCCAGATCCCGGCCGTGCAGCTGCACCCGCCCTGCGGTCGGCGTGTCGAGGCCGCCCAGCAGGTGCAGCAAGGTGCTTTTGCCCGAACCGCTGGCGCCGACGATGGCCACCGTGTCGCCAGCGCCGACTTTCAGGTCGACCCCGGTGAGGACCGGCACCTCGGCCGCGCCCTGGCGGAAGATCTTGGAGAGGCCGTGGCACTCCAGAATGGCTTCACTCATAGCGCAGCGCCTCCGCCGGTTGGGTGCGCGAGGCGCGCCAGCTCGGGTACAGGGTCGCCAGCAGGGTGAGGACGAAGGAGACCACGCTGATGGTGCCGACGTCCGCCCAGTGCAGGTCGGAGGGCAGTTCGCTGATGTAATACACGTCCTTGGCGAGGAACTGCAGGCCCAGCAGGCGTTCGAGGGCCGGCACCACGACGTCGATGTTGAGCGCCAGGGCGACGCCTCCGGCGACGCCGGCAGCGAGACCCACGGCCCCGATCAGGGTGCCCTGGACGATGAAGATGGCCATGATGCTTCTCGGGCTCGCCCCCAGGGTGCGCAGGATGGCGATGTCGGCGCGCTTGTCGGTGACGGCCATGACCAGGGTGGAGACGATGTTGAAGGCGGCGACGGCGACGATCAAGAGCAGGATCAGGAACATCATGCGCTTTTCGATTTCGACGGCCCGAAAGAAGTTGGCATGGCTGCGGGTCCAGTCGCTGACCCCGGCGTCCGGGTCCAGATAGCGCAGCAGTTCGCGGCTGATCTGCGGCGCGGCGAAGAGGTCGTCGACCTTGAGCCGCACGCCGGAGACCCGCTGGTCCATGCGGTAGAGCAGCTGGGCATCGCTCAGGGCGATCAGGGCCAGGCCGGAGTCGAATTCGAACATGCCGGCTTCGAAGATGCCGACCACGCGGAACTGCTTGATCCGCGGCAGGATGGCGGCGGGCGTGACGAGGCCTTGCGGGGCCAGCAGGGTGACCTTGTCGCCGGGTCTGGCGCGCAGGGCGCGGGCCAGTTCGCTGCCGAGCACGATGCCGAATTCGCCGGGGACCAGTTGGCTGAGTTTGCCGGACTTCATGTGGCGGCCGAAGTCGGCGACCTGGTCTTCGGCCTCGGGCAGGATGCCGCGCACCATGACGCCGCGCACCTGACCGTCGAAGGTGAGCATGCCCTGGGCCTGGACGTAGGGGGCGGCGGCCTTGACCCGCGGGTGCTGCAGCGCGCCTTGCACGACCTTCGACCAGTCGGCCAGTTCGCCGCTTTCGCTGCTGATCTGGACGTGGGAGACCACGCCCAGGATCCGCTCGCGCAGTTCTTTCTGGAAACCATTCATGACCGACAGGACGACGATTAGCGCCGCGACCCCCAAGGCCAGACCCAGCATGGAGATCAGCGCAATGAAGGAGATGAAGCGGTTGGAAGCGCCTTCGCGCGGCTGGGCGCGCGTGTAGCGCAGTCCGATGAGGAGTTCGTAGGTCATTGGATTTTTGGGTTTGGCGGCGCATGTTAACATGCGATCATGCTGACGCTCATCGTGCCTGGCCTCATCTGGACGCGCCAGGCGCTCGCGGACCTCACCTACGACCTGCCCCTGCCCGCCTTTACCACCCTGCTTGGGCGCGGCCGGCTGAGCCACTGCCCACCCGGGAGCACTGCCGCGACGCTGGCTGAAATCTGCCGGCTGGATGCTCCGCTCCCTGCGGCGGCCTTGCGACGGCTCGCGCTGCGCGAACATCCCGGTGCAGAGGACTTCGGCGAATGGCTTTGTCTCGATCCGGTGCGGCTGCGTTTCGAGCAGCGCTCGCTGATCGTCGATGATCCGCAATGGCTGCAACTGACCAGCGACGAGGCCAACGCCCTCGCCGTCTCGCTGGCGCCGACTTTTGCCGAGTTCGGCGAGCTCGAAGTGATGTCGCCGCACGCCTGGAACCTCCGCCTGTCGGTGGCCGCTCCTGCTTTTCACGACCTGCCCGAAGCGGTCGGCCGCTCTGCCGCCCTGCTGCCGCTGGATGCTCCACACGCGGCGTGGCGCCATGCCATCAGCGAGGCGCAGATGCTGCTGCATGCCCACCCGGTGAATCAGGCGCGCGAAGCCGCCGGACAGCCGGTGGTGAATTCGCTCTGGCCCTGGGGCGGCGGTCGCCTGCCCGAGATCGACCACAGCGCCGCGACCAGCCTGCATGACGCGCTCTGGAGCAACGACCCGGTCGCGCATGGCATCGCCCGCCTGCTGCAGATCGACGGCGCATCGCTACCGGCCGGCTTTGCCGGCACCGCCTCGCGCAAACCGCTGGCAGTCCATCACGCGCTCGAGCATCCCGCCCGCACCGGCGATGCGACCATCTGGCGCGAGCAATTGACCCGGCTCGAAGCCGACTGGCTGGTGCCGGCACTCGACGCGCTGCGCAGCGGCCGGCTCGATGCTCTGCGCCTGCTCGCCCCGGGTGATCTCGCCACAGCGGAACTGCAGGTCAGCCGCCATGACATGTGGAAGTTCTGGCGCAAGCCGCGCGCCTTGAGCGAACTGGTCCCGAGATGAGCGACCTCACGCGCATCACCGTGCGCGACATCCCGCCACGCGCCACTTGGGCGCTCGAACAGGGCGGCGTGCATCCGCTGCTGGCGAGGCTTTACGCGGCGCGCGGCATCCGCGGCATGGAAGAACTCGACACGCGCAGCAGCGCCCTGCTCTCTCCGGACCAGCTGAAGGGTGCGCGCGAAGCGGCGACGCTGCTGGCCGACGCCATCGCCGCCGGCCGCACGATCCTGATCGTCGCCGACTACGATTGCGACGGCGCGACCGGTTGCGCGCTCGGCCTGCGCGCCCTGCGCATGATGGGCGCCACGGTCGATTACCTGGTGCCGGACCGCTTCACGCTCGGCTACGGGCTTTCGTTCGAAGTAGCGCAACTGGCGGCTGCGCGCCAGCCTGATCTGGTGGTCACGGTTGACAACGGCATCGCCAGCGTCGAAGGCGTGGCAGAACTGAAACGTCTAGGCATCGCGACGCTGATTACCGACCACCATCTGCCCGGCGACGAGATTCCGGCGGCGGACGTGATCGTGAATCCCAACCAGCCCGGCTGCGGCTTCCCGAGCAAGGCGCTGGCCGGCGTCGGAGTTATGTTCTACGTCGCTTTGGCCCTGCGTGCCGAACTGCGCCGTCGCGGCGCCTACGCCGCGCAGCCGGAGCCGAACCTGGCCGGACTGCTCGATCTGGTGGCGCTGGGCACCGTAGCCGACGTGGTACCGCTGGACCGCAACAACCGCATCCTGGTCGCCCAGGGACTGGCGCGTATTCGCGGCGGCCAGATGCAGGCCGGTGTCCGCGCGCTGTTTTCTGTCGCCGGTCGTGAGCCAAGTCGCGCCGCCACCTTCGATCTCGGCTTCGCCCTCGGCCCGCGCCTCAATGCCGCCGGCCGCCTGGCCGACATGTCGCTGGGCATCGAGTGCCTGACCACCGACGATCCCAGCCGCGCCATGAATATCGCGCAGCAACTGGACGCCATCAATCGCGAGCGGCGCGTGATCGAGGCCGACATGCGCGAGGATGCCGAACTGCTGCTCGATTCGCTCGACGCCGGAAACCGCGCCAGCCTGACACTGTTCGATCCCGGCTGGCATCAGGGCGTAATCGGCATCCTCGCCGGCCGCGTCAAGGAGAAGCTGCACCGCCCGACCTTCGCCTTCGCCCGCGGCAACCCCGACGAGCTGAAAGCCTCCGGCCGTTCGATCCCCGGCCTGCACCTGCGCGATGCGCTGGACCTGGTCGCCAAGCGGCATCCGGGCATGCTGCTGCGCTTCGGCGGCCACGCCGCTGCGGCCGGCCTGACGCTCCGAGAAGATCGCCTGGCCGAGTTCGAAGCCGCATTTGAAAAGGTCTGCCGCGAACTGCTTTCGTCGGCAGAACTCACGCGCACGCTGGAAACGGACGGCCCGCTCGAATCCGGCTACTTTTCGCTCGACGCGGTGCGCCTGATGCAGCAGGAAGTCTGGGGCCAGGCCTTTCCCGCTCCGCTGTTCGCCGACACCTTCCAGGTGCTCAACCAGCGCATCCTGAAAGACAAGCACCTCAAGCTCAAGCTGCAAAAGGGCGGCCAGCGCTTCGACGCCATCCAGTTCAATTTCGCCGACGGGTCTGCCAACGGCGCGCCCGATCGCATCCGCGCCGCCTTCCGCGTCGACATCAACGAGTGGAACGACACGCAGACCGTGCAGCTGATGCTGGAGCACTTCGAAGCGGCCTGACGCGCCGGGCAGGGATGCGTTAGCCGGTTACTACCCGCAGCCTCGCCGCCACTGCAACAATGGCCGACGGGCATGCCAGTGCATGCTTCCCACCTCAAGGAGAGAGACATGGCAGCGAAAAAAATACTGATGCTGGTCGGCGATTACGTCGAGGATTATGAAGTGATGGTGCCGTTCCAGGCCCTGCTGGCGGTCGGCCATATAGTGCATGCAGTCTGCCCGGACAAGAAGTCCGGCGACAGCGTCGCCACTGCGATCCACGATTTCGAAGGCCAGCAGACCTATTCGGAAAAGCGTGGCCACAACTTTGCGCTGAACGCCAGCTTCGCCGACATCAAGCCCGAAAGTTACGACGCGCTGGTGATCCCCGGCGGCCGCGCCCCCGAATACCTGCGCCTCAATCCCGCGGTGCTCGACCTCGTACGCCACTTCTTCAGCGCCAACAAGCCGGTGGCCGCGATTTGCCACGGCGCACAGGTGCTGGCCGCAGCCGGCGTACTAACGGGCCGCAGTTGCTCCGCGTATCCGGCCTGCAGCGCCGAGGTGGTGCTGGCCGGGGGGAAATTCGCCGAGATCGCCATCGACGCCGCCGTCACCGAAGGAAATCTGGTCACGGCTCCTGCCTGGCCGGCCCATCCGGCCTGGATCGGCCAGTTTCTCAAGCTGCTCGGCACCCGCATCGAGCTCTGATACTTCCTTTCATCGCGACAGCGGTGCTACATTGAGCGGCGGGGATACATCCGTATCCCCGCCGACCTTGCCGAGGAGAACAGGCGATGTGCAAGATATTCATCAGCGCCGATCCCGAACTGTATCGTTGCCGTTCCCGCTCCCTGCGGCTGTCCGGCGTGGCGACCAGCATCCGGCTGGAGAACCTGTTCTGGCAGGTGCTGGAGGAAATCGGTACGCGCGACGGCCTCAGCGTGACGCAATTGATCACCCGGCTCTACGACGAACTGACCGAGGCCGGCGGTGACTGCGCCAATTTCAGTTCCTTCCTGCGCGTCAGTTGCGGGCGCTATCTGGCCTTGCAGGTGTCCGGGCGCATTCCCGCCGATACCGGCGTGCCGATCCGCTCGCTGGATCCCGACTGGGTTCTGGCCGGCGAACAACCACTTCGTCCCGGCGCCTTCGCCGCTCAGCCGCAACGCATGAGGATGGTGCAAGCGGGGCGCTGAGGCAAAAAGACAGCTCGCATCGCCATCCGCTACGGCGAGGAGAGCGTCTTTTGCTCTACCGCCTTCTAGCGCAGTTGCTTTATCAGCGCCGACTCTGCGCCGGCACCGTATAATCGCGGCCCTTCGCATCAATCTCCCTGCCGCCGTGTCCCAGCTCGAACTAGAACTCGCCCGTCGCCGTACTTTCGCCATCATTTCCCACCCGGACGCAGGCAAAACCACGCTCACCGAAAAGCTGCTGTGGTTCGGCGGCGCCATCCAGGTGGCCGGAGAGGTGCGCGCGCGCAAGGCTTCGCGCCACGCCACCTCGGACTGGATGGAACTCGAAAAGCAGCGCGGCATCTCGGTCACCAGTTCGGTGATGCAGTTCCCCTACCGCGAGTGCATGATCAACCTGCTCGACACCCCGGGCCACGAGGACTTTTCCGAAGACACCTACCGCACGCTGACCGCGGTCGATTCGGCGGTGATGGTGATCGATTCGGTCAACGGCGTCGAGGCACAAACCATCAAGCTGCTGAATGTCTGCCGCCTGCGCGACACGCCGATCCTGACCTTCATCAACAAGCTCGACCGCGAAGGCCGGCCACCGATCGAACTGCTCGACGAAATCGAATCGGTGCTCGACATCCAGTGTGCGCCGATGACCTGGCCGATCAGCATGGGCAAGCGTTTCCGCGGCGTCTATCACCTCTACGACGACAGCATCAGCTTCTTCGACCCTCAGGCGGACAAGGGCACGGCGGAAGTGATCAAGGGACTGCACAACCCGCGGCTTGACGAGCTGATCCCGGATCAGGCCGCCGAACTGCGCATGGAAGTCGAACTGGTGCGCGGCGCCTCGCATACGTTCGATCGCGCGGCCTACCTGGCCGGCAAGCAGACGCCCGTGTTTTTCGGCTCGGCGATCAATAATTTCGGCGTGCAGTCGCTGCTCGACGCGGTGGTCGAACTGTCCCCCGGCCCGCAGCCGCGCGCCACCGAGACGCGCCTGGTGCAGCCCGGCGAGCCCCAATTCACCGGTTTCGTGTTCAAGATTCAGGCCAACATGGATCCCAAGCACCGCGACCGCATCGCCTTCGTCCGAGTCTGCTCCGGCAAGTTCGAACGCGGCATCAAGCTGAGGCAGCGCTCCACCGGCAAGATGCTGGCGGTCAACAACGCCATCACCTTCATGGCGCAGGACCGCAACACCACCGACGAAGCCTGGCCGGGCGACATCCTCGGCATTCCCAATCACGGTACGGTATTGCTCGGCGACGCTTTCAGCGAGGGCGAGGATCTCAAGTTCACCGGCATTCCCTGCTTCGCACCGGAACACTTCCGCCGCGCCCAGATTCGCAATCCGATGAAGATGAAGCAGTTGCAAAAAGGCTTGCAGCAGCTTGCCGAAGAAGGCGCCACCCAACTGTTCCGCCCGCTCCACAGCAACGACCTGATCCTCGGTGCAGTCGGTACCTTGCAGTTCGACGTAGTCGCCTACCGGCTGGAATTCGAGTACGGGGTCGACGTCATGTTCGAACCCTACCCGGTTGCCACTGCGCGCTGGCTGCGCGGCGACGATCTGGCAATTCGCGCCCTGGCCGACAAGGCCGGCGTCAACGTGGCGCTCGATGGCGCCGGCGATTACGTCTATCTGGCACCCAACCGGGTCAATCTGTCGATGACCCAGGAACGCCATCCGGAAGTCAGCTTCCTCGAAACCCGCGAGATTCATTGAGGCCGGTTTCAGACCCGGTATCAGGGGACGCGCCATCTGCAGTTTCCTGCTGAACCCGCCCACGCCTTGAGCGACAAGGGCTTACCTACCGCTAGGATGGTATTGGCGCCGAACCTCGCTACGGCGGAGAGGAATTTTGCGCCATCCTGCCCGGCGTCACCATGGAGCAGGCGATGGTGATCGCCGAACGGCTCAGGGGGGCGGTGGCGCAATGCACGCTGGGCGATCTGCCGCGCACAACCACAATCAGCATCGGCATCGCTGCTTGCAGTGGCAAGGCGCAAGTGTCACTGGACGCCGCAATCGGCCGCGCCGACGAGGCCCTGTACCGCGCCAAGCATGACGGTCGCGACCGGGTCGTTGCCCTGGACTTCGCTGCGGAGGACGGATCGCCAGCCGCGCATTAAAGTGCCTGCGAATACTCCTGCGCCCAGCGGCAGATCCAATCGTTTGAGGGATGTCAGCCCGCCGTCACATCTTCTTCGGCAGCTCATAGCCCGCGAAGAACAATACGCGCTGTACATAGTGCTGCGTTTGGCGGAAGGGCGGGACCCCGCCATGGCGCTCAACCGCGCCTTCCCCTGCGTTGTAGGCCGCGGCAACCAGTTCCCAGTCGCCGCCAAAGCGCGCCTTCAGCCATCTCAGATAGGCCAGGCCGCCCTTGATGTTGGCCTCCGCATCAAAGGCATCCTTGACGCCAAAGCGCTCCTGTGTGTCCGGTACCAGTTGCATCACGCCCTGGGCATTCTTCGGCGAGACCGCCTGCGCATTGAGATTCGACTCGGCCAGCGCCACGGCCAGGGCAATCCGTACGTCGATGCCATAGCGCGCCGCATGACGGCGGATCAAGGCGGAAATCTTGCGTTTGGCCGGTGAGAGCGCCGACAGATAGCCATCGAGGTCGAAGTGCTCCAGCGCCAGGCTGCTGTCAAAATTGCCGCATTCGTCACCGAGCGGCGCGCTGCCTATGGCGTTATCGTAGTGATCGACAGCATCGCGATGACCGAGTCTGGCCGCCAGGGCGAAATACGCGTTGGCGAGGGTCCGATTGCGCACGAAGACAGGGCCTTTCGCCAGAATACGGCCGACACGGAAGAATCCCTCGGCACTGCCCATGACGCCCGCATCACAATACAGCGCAATGGCCAGTCGCGGATTCTTCCTCAGGCCGACGCCCATTTCGGCAGCCAGCCCCTGCTCCAGCGCCGCGACGACTCGCGGCGCTTCCTCGTCGAGCGCTGCGGCACGCGCCGCGGTCGCTGCAAACAGGGCCGCGAAACCCAGCAGCAAGCCGAGGCAGAGGCCCTGCCAGCGCCCGCCTGCTTCAGGCGACCGAAATATCACTTCTGCAGCGTGGCTTCCTCGAGGAGCACCTTGTACGCATAGCCTGAACCGAAGTCCTTGTCGGCGTGGACTACGCCTTTGACCACGACGACATCACCAACCTTGGTCTGATCCGTGGTCGTCACCAGCAGGTCGTCCGTCTTTTCTGCGGCGGAACCCGACCCGTCGCGCAGATGAATCCAGTTTTTCCCCATGATCGAAGCGGAGTACTTCACCACCTTGCCCCGAATCAGGACAGTCTTGTCCTTGAGTTCGGCGCTCTTGGTAATGACTTCGGCAACAGTTCGCGCATCCGGACCGCTGGCCTTTGGCACCTTGACGTCGCCGACAAATTCCGACTTGGGCACGCCCGCGTGTGCCGCGCTCATTTCGCTGCCAGGACCCGTGCCCGCCAAAGTGCCAAATACAATCTTCGGGAACGTCTTCTTCAGCGCCTTGCTCTCGAAATTGGTCATCACCATGGCGTTTTCAATCGTGACCTTGGCGCCCTTCTTCAACGGCGCCTTGCCGACTGCGGCCCACGTTTCGCCCTCCGCGGTCTTGAGCCGCAGGTAGGTATAAGTCCCGACATCCTTGGCTTCCAGGACCTCGCCCTTGAGCACGGCCGTCGGGGGCGCTATAGGCTGGTCGGCAGTCCAACCAACGCTCGCGCAGAGAAGCATAAAGACCGCAAGAAACAATTTCATGACTAAGAATCCCTTCTGAATGAAATACTCCGACAGAGCCGCAATTCCGGCCCAGAGAATTTATTGCTGATCGTCTAGCCCGGCATTCTAACAATCCCCGGCCGGCCGATACGGCCATCGATCCGAGTTCACTGCCTGTCCGGCCGCTTGCCTGACTGCCTATTTGGCCGGTGCTTGCGGTGCGTTCTGCATGCGTTCCTGCGTTCCCTCGTGGTGCTCATGCCGTTGCTCGCGACGCTCGTCCATCTTTTGCTTGAGCTGTGCCTTCTTCTCTTCGCAGGCCTTGGGATCGGCATCGCACTTCTTCTTCCACTCCTCGCGCCTGGCCTGATTCGCCGCGCGCCGTTTCTCGATGCTCTCCTTGATCTGCGCGCACTTCTCCGGATTGGCCTGGCAACGCTGTTCCTTTTCCTCGGCGCTGAGGCCCGGGCCGGGACCCTTGCCCGGAGCCGGGCCAGGAGTTTGGGCAAAGGCGGCACAGACACCCATCGCCAGCAGCGATGAGGCCAGCAGTTTGTACATCTTCATTTCATTTCTCCTTTTCGGACTCCGGGTTTGTTCGGCCCGCAGTTTAGCCCCTTGCCTGTCCCTTGAACGCAATACCCCATGTTCGTTAGCGCGCGAAGTTCGACGATCTGCCGAAGCTGGCCAAGAAAGTCGTCACCAACGTCGGCGGGCTGACGGAAAAAATCACGGAAAACCCTTCCCTGCTGCTCAGGCGGCCTGCAGCAAAACCCTGATGACCGCTGGACGCACTTCGTAGCTCGCGGCGCCGGCCGGTGTGTCGCGGGTGTTGTCTCGATCGCCCGGCCGGCTTATAGTCCGCAACGAGATGAAAGCACGAATTATCCCTATCGTCAGTGCGCCCAAGCCCCTGCCAGCCGGCAGCGACGCGCTTGCCGCGCCGCTCGACGGCAGTTTGGTCGACCGGCTCGACCGGCGCGTGCGCGACCTGCGCATCTCGGTCACCGACCGCTGCAATTTCCGCTGCGTATATTGCATGCCGAAAGCCGTGTTCGACCACGACCACGCTTTCCTGCCGCGCAGCGAACTGCTCTCCTTCGAGGAGATCGTCCGCATCGCGCGCATCTTCGTCGATCAGGGCGTCGAGAAAATCCGCATCACCGGCGGCGAGCCGCTGTTGCGCCGGCATGTGGAAAACCTGATCGAGCAACTGGCAAAGCTGCCGGTGGAACTGACGCTGACCACCAACGGCTCGC
>JANXRC010000027.1 GCA_025353195.1 Rhodocyclaceae bacterium | reverse complement strand
CCGGCAGTTCGGTGATCGCCGCGAAGAGGCGCGAGCCGAGCTTGTCGTAGAAGAACTTCGGCGCGATGTGTGCTTGCGGCTGCAGCAGTCCGGCGGCCAGTTCCTGGCGCAAACGGGCGTTTTGTTGTGGCGAGTCCCAGTCGAGAATTTGGTGAAGCCTGATCTGCGGTGGCATCTTAGTCAGCCAGCAGCAGAAACACGGTGGGGCGCTTGTCCATATCCGGCGGCGAGGCCGCTTTCCAGTCTACGATGCGATGCGTGACGATGTGTTCGCTACTCAGCGTGAGGTCGATCGCCAGGCAAAGGCACGTCTTCGGCCGGCAGTTCAGCAGCAGTGCGGCGAACAGCACGTGGTTCCGGTACGGAGTTTCGATGAATATCTGGGTTTGCTGCAGGCGTGCCGATTCCTTATCCAGTTCAGCGATGCGGGTGCTGCGCTCCGGTTCGCGTGCCGGCAGGTAGCCGTGAAAGGCGAAGCGCTGGCCGTCCAGGCCGGACGCCATCAGCGCCAGCAACAGCGAAGAGGGACCCACCAGGGGCCTGACGACGAGGCCCAACTCGTGGGCGCGGCGCACCAGCAAGGCGCCGGGATCGGCCACTGCCGGGCACCCGGCTTCCGACATTAGGCCGATGTCGTGGCCCGCGCGCAGAGGTGCCAACAGGTGCTCGACATCGGCGGGGGTGAGCGTGGCCGGCAACTGCTCGATCGCAAGTTCGCGCAGGGGCACGGGATGGCCTATGCGCTTGAGTTCGGCGCGCGCCGTCTTGGCATTTTCGGCGACAAAACGGGTCAGCCGGCAGGTGGCCTCGCGGGTGGCAGGCGGCAAATAGTCTTGCCAGGGAGCGTCGCCGAGGGCGACGGGCAAGAGCCAGAGCGTGCCCGTCATGGGCTGTCAGGACAGACCGGTCATGGCAGGGTGACACCCTCGGCGCGCAACATGCCGCACAGGGCGATCAATGGCAGGCCCACCAGCGCGTTCGGGTCGTCGCCGCGCAGATAGGCGAACAGCGAAATGCCCAAGCCTTCGGACTTGGCGCTGCCGGCGCAGTTAAGCGCGTCTTCCTTGTCCAGATAGGACTCGATTTCGCCATCGCTAAGGTCGCGAAACCCGACATGAGTGTCAATACAGCACACCTGGACCCGGTTGGATTTGCTGTTGAGCAGGCACAATCCGGTATGGAAGACCACTTCTTTTCCACTCATCAGGCGCAACTGGGCAATGGCATTCTCGCGACTTCCCGGTTTGCCGAAGCGCTTGCTGCCGTTGGCGGCGACCTGGTCCGAACCGATAACCAGTGCATCGGGATAGAGCTGAACCACGGCACGGGCCTTCGCCTCGGCCAGACGCTGTGCGGTGGCGGCGGGGCCTTCGCCCGGCAGCGCAGCCTCGTCGGTTTCCGGCGCAGCCGTCTCAAAGGGGAGCTGCAGGCGGGCCAGGAGTTCGCGGCGGAAGGGAGAGGTTGAGGCAAGAACGACTAGGCGAGGCATGTTTCAGACTTGAAAAGAGAGGGCAGGGCATGATAACATTCACGGTTTGTCGCGCGAGCACCAGTCCGTGTCTGATTCAATTGCCGGAACTGTCTTAGACTGTCTTGAGTTCGCGCGCAATGGTGGTGTGCTGGAATGCAGCATCGGCCTGGATGAATTGCCGCGTCTGGCGGACCTGCTGACCACAACGGCGGGCTTCTTGTCGGTTCGGCTGGAAGGATGGCGGGACGATGCAGGCAAGTCGTGGTTGCAGCTGGATATCACGGGCGAACCGGTACTGTGTTGCCAGCGTTGTCTTGGTGGCGTCGAGTTCCCGCTGCGTATCAGTAGTCGGCTGCAACTGATAGCGTCAGGCGAGGATTGGCCGGACGATGATCTGGTCGATGACAGCGCAGATGCCATAGCGGCTGAAACGGCGCTGGCCGTTCTGCCGCTGATTGAGGATGAAGTGTTGCTGGCGCTGCCCATCGCCCCGCGACATGAGCAGTGCGAGTCGCCGTCGGCGAACGCAAGTGGACAAGGATCATCGCCGTTTGCGGCGCTGGCCGCGTTAAAGAAGCATTGAAACAAGGAGTAGCGAAATGGCTGTACAACAGAACAAGAAATCCCCGTCCAAGCGCGGCATGCATCGTGCGCATGACTTTCTGACCAACCCGCCGCTGGCCGTCGAGCCGACCACGGGCGAGGTTCATCTACGCCACCATATCTCGCCGTCCGGCGTGTATCGCGGCAAGAAGGTCGTCAAGGCCAAGGGCGAATAATTTACTTTGTCGAAACGGCCGGATGCGTGCTGCGCATCCGGCCGTTTTTGCATAAAGAGCCCCGGAAGGTCACTGAACGATGGCGATCACCCTCGCGGTCGATTGTATGGGCGGCGACCACGGTCCGTCGGTAACGCTGCCTGCCGTTTTCGAATTCCTGCGTCATGACACCGATTGCGCGGCCATTCTGGTCGGCCGCGAGGATGTCCTGCGCCCCTTGGCTGAGCGCGCGACGGCCGAATTCGGCAGCCGTTTGTCAATTCGCCATGCCTCGGAAATGGTCGAAATGGACGAGGCAGTAGCTAGTGCGCTGCGGGGCAAGAAGGATTCCTCGATGCGCGTGGCTGTTGACCTGGTCAAGGACGGTGCGGCCAATGCTGCGGTGTCCGCGGGCAACACCGGCGCCTTGATGGCCGTTTCGCGGTTTGTGCTGAAGACCCTGCCCGGAATCGACCGGCCGGCCATCTGTTCCGTTCTGCCGTCGCAGCGCGGCAGCACCTACGTGCTGGATCTTGGCGCCAATGTCGATTGCAGCCCGGAGCATTTGCTGCAGTTCGGCATCATGGGTTCGATGCTGGTTTCCGCACTGGAGCACAAGGAGCGGCCGACAGTGGCCCTGCTGAATATCGGCGAAGAAGCGATCAAGGGCAACGAGGCGGTAAAGCGTGCAGCGGAGTTGCTGCGTGCCAGCGACCTCAATTTCATCGGCAATGTCGAGGGCAATGACATCTTCAAGGGTACCGCCGATGTGGTGGTGTGCGACGGCTTCGTCGGCAATGTGACGCTGAAGGCAGTCGAAGGTTTGGCCCACATGATCGGCGGCGCGCTGAAGGAAGAGTTTTCGCGCAGCATTCTCACCAAACTGGCAGCCTTGATGGCCATGCCCGTCTTGAAATCCTTTCGCCAACGGTTTGATCCCCGACGTTACAACGGCGCCAGCCTGTTAGGTCTCAAGGGCATTGTGGTCAAGAGCCACGGTTCGGCCGACCAACTGGCTTTTCGATTTGCACTGGAGCAGGCCGCCGAGGAAGCGCGGCAGCGCCTGCCGGAAGCCATCGCCGCGCGCATGGCCGCCGTTGCCTGCCCGCCAAGCGGAATTCCAGGTACGCAGAGCGGGCCGGCGCCGACTCTTTGCGATTGACGGAGGCCCGATGACGGTCCATACACGAATCAGCGGCACAGGCAGTTATTTGCCCGGCGAACCGATCGGCAATGCGGCACTGATCGCTGCACATGGACTCGAATCCTCCGATGAGTGGATTGTCGAGCGCACCGGCATCCGCAGTCGCCATCTGGCTGCGCCGGGGGTCAACTGCAGCGACCTGGCGCTGGAAGCCAGCCGGCGTGCGCTACAGGCTGCCGGACGCAAAGCAGCGGAAATCGACCTGGTCATCGTTGCCACCTCGACGCCCGATTACGTATTTCCCAGTGCGGCGGCACTGCTGCAAAGCAAGCTCGGCATTACCAACGGCGCACCGGCTTTCGATGTGCAGGCCGTATGCAGCGGCTTCATCTATGCCATGACGATTGCCGAGAAGTTCATTCGTTCGGGTTCGCACAAGTGCGCACTGGTAGTCGGCGCCGAGGTCTTTTCGCGCATTCTCGACTGGACAGACCGCGGTACCTGCGTGCTGTTTGGCGACGGCGCGGGCGCGGTCGTGCTGGAGGCGTCGGAGCAACCCGGTCTGCTCGCCAGCGCCCTCCACGCCGACGGCAGCCATCACGGCATCCTTTCAGTGCCGGGGCAGGTGTCGGGCGGCGTGGTCACCGGCGATCCCTTCCTGCGCATGGATGGGCAGGCCGTGTTCAAGTTCGCGGTCAAGGTGCTGGCCGATGTCGCTCATGAAGTGCTGGCGACGGCGGGCATGACGGTGGCGCAGGTGGACTGGCTGATTCCGCATCAGGCCAACGTGCGCATCCTGCAGGCCACCGCGAAGAGACTCCACATACCATCCGAAAATTGCATCGTTACAGTGGCGCATCACGGCAATACCTCGGCCGCGTCGATTCCTCTGGCGCTCGATGAATCGGTGCGCGCCGGTCGCATTCAGCGCGGCCAGCATCTGCTGCTGGAGGGAGTCGGCGGCGGCTTCACCTGGGGCGCGACCCTGCTCCGGTTCTGAAATCGAGAGACTCAACATGAAATTTGCACTCGTCTTTAGCTCCGGCGTAACGTCTGCTGCCGCAGGCATTAGCCTTCACTGAAAACTCGCGGAGAAACTGAATGAAGTTCGCGCTCGTTTTTCCCGGCCAGGGTTCCCAGTCGCTCGGCATGATGGCTGCCTACGGTGATTCTCCGGTGATCCGCGGCACCTTCGACGAGGCCTCGGCCGCGCTGGACCGCGACTTGTGGCAACTGGTGACGGAAGGCCCGGCAGAGGCACTGAATCAGACCGTCAATACCCAGCCCCTGATGCTGACCGCCGGCATCGCTGCCTATCGCCTTTGGCTTGAAAAGGGTGGCCCGCAGCCGGCTCTGGTGGCCGGGCATAGCCTTGGCGAGTATTCGGCACTGGTAGCCGCAGGGGTGTTGCAGTTGAAGGACGCCGTACCGCTGGTGGAACTGCGCGCCAAGGCGATGCAGGCCGCGGTGCCGGCCGGTGAGGGTGCCATGGCCGCGGTCATGGGTCTTGATGCCGCGGCCGTGATCGAAGCCTGCGCCGAGGCGGCGCAAGGGCAGGTCGTCCAGGCCGTAAATTTCAACGAACCGAAGCAGACCGTGATTGCCGGTCACAAGGCCGCGGTCGAGCGTGCGGCTGAACTGGTGAAGTCCAAAGGTGCCAAGCGCGCGCTGATGCTGCCGGTATCGGCACCGTTCCATTGCTCGCTGATGCAGCCGGCGGCCGAAGCGTTGAGAGCGCGACTGGCGGAACTCACGCTGGTAGCGCCGCAGATTTCGCTGATCAACAACGTCGACGCCGCGCAGCTTGCTGATCCGGTTGCGATCAGGGACGCGCTGGTGCGTCAGGCGGCCTCGCCGGTGCGTTGGGTCGAGACCATGCAGGCGATGCAGATGGCGGGGGTGACACACATTTTCGAGTGCGGTCCGGGCAAGGTTCTGTCGGGATTGGTCAAGCGTTGCGTAGAAGGGCTCAACGGCGCCGCCATGAATGACCTGGCTGGCATCGAGGCAGCGCTGACTACTTTAAAAGGAATTTGATATGGCGGACTTGAAGGGACAGATAGCCTTGGTGACGGGCGCGTCGCGCGGTCTGGGCCGTGCAATTGCCATGGAACTGGGCGCGCAGGGCGCAACGGTGATCGGCACCGCGACTTCGGAGGCCGGCGCTGCCGAGATCCAGAAGGCACTGGACGCCGCCGGCGTGACCGGGTGGGGAGCGGTGGTGAATGTTGCCGAGGCGACAGCCTGCGAAGCGCTGATCGGCGAGATCGAGAAGAAATTCGGGCCGGTTTCGGTCCTGGTGAACAACGCTGGCATTACCCGCGACACTCTGGCGATGCGCATGAAGGACGACGAATGGGATCTGGTCATCGAGACCAATCTGAAGGCCGTGTTCCGCTTGTCGAAGCTGGTCATGCGCGGCATGATGAAGGCACGCTTCGGGCGCATCATCAACATCACCTCGGTGGTCGGCGAGGCCGGCAATCCGGGCCAGGCCAACTATGCTGCCGCCAAGGCCGGCGTCGCCGGCATGAGTCGTGCGCTGGCACAGGAACTCGGCAGCCGCAACATCACGGTGAATTGCGTGGCGCCGGGTTTCATCGATACCGACATGACCCGGGCACTGCCGGATGCGCAACGCGATTCGTTGCTGGGGAAGATTCCGTTGGGTCGTCTCGGGCAGCCGGACGAGATCGCGGCAACTGTGGCATTTCTCGCATCGAAGCGCGCCGGCTACATAACGGGCAGCACGCTGAATGTCAATGGTGGCATGTATATGGCTTGACCGGATATCAAACCCGCGAGGGTGTCCGGCGTTTTTGTTAAAATAGGCAGGTTTTTACCACCCGAATAATTCAGGGAAGGAGTTTCAAGATGGAGAACATCGAACAACGCGTCAAGAAAATCGTCGCCGAGCAGCTGGGCGTCAATGAAGCCGACATCAAGAACGAATCCAACTTCGTGGACGATCTTGGTGCCGATTCGCTCGACACCGTGGAACTGGTGATGGCGCTGGAGGAGGAGTTCGAGTGCGAGATTCCTGACGAAGACGCGGAGAAGATCACCACCGTGCAGCAGGCGATTGACTACGTCAACGCCAACATCAAGAAGTAGTCTCCTTACTCAATTCACTTTCCGGAGTTCATCGTGTCGCGACGCCGTGTGGTCGTCACCGGGTTGGGGCTTGTCTCCCCGGTTGGCAATAGCGTTCCAGAAGCCTGGGACAATCTGCTGGCCGGCAAGAGCGGTGTCGGACCGATCACCCGTTTTGATGCATCGGCATTGTCGGTGCGCATCGCGGGTGAGGTGAGGGGCTTTGATGTGGCCGCCTACCTTTCCGCCAAGGAAGCGCGACGGATGGATACCTTCGTCCATTTCGGCATGGCGGCCGGGATTCAGGCGTTTCGCGATTCGGGAATCGAGGTCACTACCGAGAACGCCGATCGCATCGGAGTCAACATCGGATCGGGCATCGGCGGCCTGCCGATGATCGAGGATACGCATAACGACTACCTGGCCGGCGGTCCGCGCAAGATTTCGCCGTTCTTCATTCCCGGCACCATCATCAACATGATCTCGGGCAACCTCTCGATCATGCTGGGTTTGAAGGGGCCGAATATCGCGGTCGTCACGGCCTGCACCACGGGCTTGCATGCCATCGGACTGAGTGCGCGGATGATCGAGTACGGCGATGCCGACGTGATGGTATGTGGCGGCGCTGAAGCCACCACCACGCCGCTGGCGGTCGGCGGCTTCGCCTCGGCCAAGGCCTTGTCTACGCGCAACGATGATCCGGCAACATCGAGCCGCCCCTGGGACAGGGATCGCGACGGCTTCGTCCTCGGCGAAGGTTCTGGCGTGATGGTGCTGGAGGAATACGAACATGCCAGGGCGCGCGGGGCGAAGATCTACGCGGAACTGGCCGGCTTCGGCATGAGCGGCGATGCGTTCCACATGACGGCTCCGGACACCGATGGTCCGCGGCGCAGCATGGTCAATGCGCTGAAGAATGCCGGCGTGAACCCGGATCAGGTGCAGTATGTCAATGCCCACGGCACGTCGACCCCACTGGGCGACAAGAACGAGACCGAGGCCATCAAGCTGGCTTTCGGTGCTGATGCGGCGAAAAAACTGGTGGTGAATTCGACCAAGTCGATGACGGGCCATCTGTTGGGTGGTGCGGGCGGTCTCGAGTCGGTGATCACGGTGCTCGCCGTGCATCATCAGATATCGCCACCGACTATCAACATCTTCAACCAGGATCCGGAGTGCGATCTGGATTACTGTGCCAATACGGCGCGGCCGATGAAGATCGACGTGGCTCTGAAGAACAACTTCGGCTTTGGCGGCACCAACGGTTCATTGGTCTTCCGTCGCATTTAGGTCGCCGCGGCGATGAAGCCGGTCGCCCTTCTCTCGCTTGCCATCAAGCCGTCCCGCCGTTTACTGCTTATCCAGTCAGTTGCTCACGCGGTAGCGGTTGCTGCGGTATTGGCGAGCACCGTTCCGTCATGGCTGGCGGCGATTCTCCTGATCTTGATCGGGGCTTCGCTGGCGCGCTTGCGCCGGCCGTCGCCGGTTGCGGGTCTGGTGCTCGGCGCCGATGGCGGCCTGCAGACAGTCGGCGCTGACGGCACGGCGAACCAAGCGCTGGTGCACCCGCACACCCTGGTTCTGTCGTTTCTGGTCGTACTGCTCTGTCGGCAGGATGGCCGCTTGCGAGCGCTGACCCTGCTTGCCGACAGCCTTGCGCCGGAAGATTTTCGTCAGTTGCGGCTTTGGTTACGGTGGCGGTCCGCGGTGGCGAAGCCGGCGTGATCTGCCGCCGGATCAGGCCTGGCGCGGGTGCAGCACCGTTTCCAGCGCGCGCGGCAAGGTTTCCGGGTAGTCGCTGCTGAAATGGAGGCCACGGCTTTCGTGACGGCGCAGTGCGCTTCTCACGATCAGATGGGCGGTCAGCACCAGATTGCGCAGTTCTATGAGGTCATTGCCAACCCGGTAGTTGGCGTAGTACTCGTCGATTTCCTTTTCCAGCAAGCGGATGCGGTGCAGGGCGCGTTCCAGCCGCTTGTTGGTGCGCACGATGCCGACGTAGTCCCACATGAAGCGGCGCAGTTCGGCCCAGTTGTGGGAAATGACGATCTCCTCGTCGGCGTCGCGCACCCGGCTTTCGTCCCAGTGCGGCAGATGGGGCAGAGGCTCCACCGGCGCCGCGAGGATATCCTTCGCCGCCGAGGCTGAAAAGACCACGCATTCGAGCAGCGAATTGGAGGCCAGCCGATTGGCGCCGTGCAGTCCGGTAAAGGTGGTTTCGCCGATCGCGTAGAGGCCGGTCAAATCGGTGCGCGCCGCCAGATCGGTGACCACGCCGCCACAACTGTAGTGCGCTGCCGGTACCACCGGAATGGGTTCCCGGGTGATGTCGATGCCCAATTCCAGGCAACGGGCGAGGATGGTCGGAAAGTGCTCCTTGAGGAAGTCGGGCGACTTGTGCGTCATGTCGAGAAACACGCAGTCAAGCCCTTGGCGCTTCATCTCGAAGTCGATTGCGCGCGCCACGATGTCACGCGGGGCGAGTTCGGCACGACTGTCATGTTCGGGCATGAAGCGCGTGCCGTCGGGCAGGCGCAGCAGGCCACCCTCGCCGCGCAGTGCCTCGGAAATCAGGAAGGACTTGGCGTGCGGGTGATACAGGCAGGTCGGATGGAACTGGATGAACTCCATGTTCGCCACCCGGCAACCGGCGCGCCATGCCATGGCCACGCCGTCGCCGGTCGCGGTGTCGGGATTGGTGGTGTAGAGATAGACCTTGCCGGCCCCGCCCGTGGCCAGCGCCGTATGGCTGGCACCCAGGGTCAGCACGCGGTCGCGGTCGATGTCGAGCACATAGGCGCCGAGGCAGCGGTTGCGCGGCAGGCCTAGCTTGGCCGCGGTAATCAGATCGACCGCAATGTGGCGTTCCAGAATAGTGATGTTGGGGTGGTTTCTGACCTGCTCGGTCAGGGTCTGCTGTACCGCGGTACCCGTCGCATCGGCGGCGTGGATGATGCGGCGCTGACCGTGCCCGCCTTCGCGCGTCAAATGGAAGCCCAATGGGGTATTGTCGGCGGTGAACGGGACCCCCCGCGCAATCAGCCACTCGATCGCCTCGCGGCCATGCTCGACAACGAAGCGGGTAGCGTCCGGGTCGCAGAGGCCGGCACCCGCCGTGAACGTATCGTTGACGTGGGCCTCGATGCTATCGGCGGGGTCAAGTACTGCCGCGATGCCGCCCTGTGCCCACGCCGAGGCGGAATCCGCCAGCGTCTTCTTGGTCACCAGCGCCACCCGGCGGCTATCCGCAAGCCTCAATGCCAGCGATTGACCGGCCAGGCCGCTACCAATGATGAGGACGTCGAAATGCTGAATAGCGGCGGGATTCATGGGGCCGAACTATATCACTGCTCGGAGTGTGGAACTATTTTGACGGGCATCGGTCACTTGTCGGCAACGGCCGAGTGTTATCGCGGCCGGAACGGTGAGGAATGTGGGCGGAGAGGCTTGTTATACTCGCTTGCGGTCAAATTTTAGCCGCGCATTTTTTCGTCTGGCGAGAACAAACAGCAAAGCCCATGGGAGATCGCGAAGCGGACCGGATACTGGTCGAGCGGGTGCAGGCGGGTGACAAGCAGGCTTTCGGCCTTCTGGTTGCCAAGTATCAGCGCAAGCTCGCGCGTCTGATTTCGCGCATGGTGCGTGATTCAGCCGAGGTGGAGGATATTGTTCAGGATAGTTTCATCAGAGCCTATCGTGCGTTGCCGGGCTTTCGCAACGACAGCGCCTTTTACACCTGGCTGTACCGGATTGGCGTCAATACGGCGAAGAACTGGCTGGTGACCCATGGCCGGCGTGCTTCGGCGACTACCGGGGTGGACAGCGAGGAGGCCGAGGGCTATGACGAGGCCGAGTTGCTGCGGGACAACGATACTCCCGAGCGGCTGTTGATGACGAAGCAGATCGGCCAGGTGGTGAACGCGGCGATGGAAGCGCTGCCTGAGGAACTGCGCACGGCGATTGCCCTGCGCGAAATAGAAGGTATGTCGTATGAGGAAATTGCGCAAGTGATGGATTGCCCGATTGGCACGGTGCGTTCGCGGATCTTCCGTGCGCGCGACGCGATTTCGGTCAAATTGAGGCCCTTGCTCGATGCGGCCCCGGACAAGAGATGGTGACGACATGAAGACACGGATTTCGGCACTGATGGACGGCGAACTCGAAGACCACGAGCTTGCGGAAACATTGCGGGCGCTGCGGCACAGCCCGGAATTGCGCAGCGAATGGTGCGATTGCCAGTTGCTCGGCGCTGCCTTGCGCGGCGAACGTGGACTCGACATCGACGTCGCTGCACGGGTGATGTCGGCGCTTGATCTGGAGCCCACGGTAATGGCTCCGGCGCCGCGGCGCGTGCGCGAGTGGCCGCGACCGGCACTGGCACTTGCGGCGTCGGCGGCCGGCGTCGCGCTGGTGGTCTGGTTGGCACTGGCGCCAGTTGCAGATGGAGGAACGCCGGCCGTGGCGAGTGGACTGGCCAGCGCAAAGCCGGCACTGGTGGTGGCGCAAGCGCAAGTGACACCGCGCCTGCAGGAGTATCTGGTGGCACATCAGGCTTATGCGCCGGGCGGTGCCATGGTGGGCGGTGCGCGCAATATCCGTACCGTTGCCGCATCGGGCGAGGGCCGCTGATGGCGGTGGCTCGCACTTCGCCGCTGGTGGTGCTCGCAGTCCTGCTGGCGCCAATTTTGGCACCCGCGCTTGCAATGGCCGAGGATGGGCTGGCCTTGTTGCAGCGTATCGCACAGGGCTCGCGACAGCTGACCTATAGCGGCACCTTCGTTTATCGCAGCGGCGGCAAGGTGGATACCTCGCGCATTGCCCATTCGCTGGCCGATGGGCTCGAGGTGGAGCGGATCGAGGCCCTCGACGGCAGTCCGCGCGAGGTGCTGCGCGCCGGGACCGAAGTCAAATGTTTCTTCCCGGAAGAAAAGCTTCTCATCATCGAGAACCGTTCAAGCCAGCGCGGATTCCCGGCCTTGCTGCCAGCGGGTTTGGGCAGCTTGCCGGACCACTATACGATTCGCGGCGGCGGGCGCGGGCGGGTCGCGGGCTTGAACAGCCAGGCGGTACTGCTGGAGCCGCGTGACGACCTCCGCTATGGGCACAAATTCTGGATGGACGATGCCAGCGGTCTGCTGCTGAAGGCGAACCTGATCAGCGAGCGTGGCGAGACACTCGAGTCCTTCGCGTTTACGCAAGTCAAGATAGGCGGCTCGCTCGAAAGTGAAGCGCTGAAACCGCATTTCGACGGCGAGCGGGTGCGGGTACAGCAGGTGCGGGCGACAGAGGTGAAGCCGGACGACATGGGCTGGACATTCCGTACGCTGCTGCCTGGATTTCGCAAGGTAGCCGCCATGAAGCGACAGACGGCACCCGGAAATCCAGAGAGCCTGCATGTGGTGTTTTCCGACGGGTTGGCATCGATTTCGGTGTTCATCGAGCCCGGCGGGGCGGGTGGAGAAGCGGATGCTGCGTCCACTGTCGGCCCGGTGAATGTGTATCGGCGTCAAATCGGCGAATTTCGACTGGTGGTCATGGGTGAGGTGCCGGCGCTTGCCGTCAAGCGCATTGGCGATGGCGTCGAGCGGAGGCGCAGGTGAGCCAGTGCGATGCCGTGGTCGTGGAGGCCTCGGACAGTGTGGTCTGGGTTGAAGTGCCCGGACGGGCCTCTGCCTGTGGCGGTTGCAAGACTGCCGACGCTTGCCAGGGCGGCCTTCTCGGCTTGAGTGCCGGACCGCGCCGCTACCGGCTGGATAATTTGATCGGGGCGAGAGTGGGGGATCGCGTCAGCCTCACCGTGGCGGATGGCACGCTCTTGCGCGCTGCGCTAGCCTCCTATGTGCTGCCTCTTTTGTTGGCCATCGGCGGCGCAGTCATGGGCCAGTCGATCGCCGGCGATGTCGGGGCCGTGACGGGAACCCTGATCGGCATCGGTGCCGGTCTTGTCTTGCTGCGCCGCAATGAGTTTCGCGCACGGCATGACGCCAGTCTATTTTTGCTGCAAGTCCAAACCAGGGAAGTACGTTTCAAGGATAAATCATGAAGAAAATTGTCATCTTGTTTGTGCTGGCTTTTTCCTCGCTGCTTTCGATTCCGGCACTGGCCGGCGAATTGCCTGACTTTACAGAACTGGTTGAACGGCAGGGCGCAACGGTGGTCAATATCAGCACCACGCAGATCATCAAGGGGCGCCGCGGCCACCCGTTCCCGCTCGACGGGGATGACGCGGCACAGGAACTCCTGCGCCGCTTCTTCCCGGGGCAGATTCCGAATCTCCCGGGTATGCCGCAGGAATTCAAGAACCGCTCGCTGGGTTCCGGCTTCATCATCAGTGCGGACGGTCACATCCTGACCAATGCGCATGTGGTCGATGGTGCCGACGAGGTGCTGGTGAAACTTACCGACAAGCGGGAGTTCAAGGCCAAGGTGCTGGGTGCCGACAAGCGTACCGACGTGGCGCTGATCAAGATCGAAGCCAGCAACCTGCCGGTGGCGAAACTCGGCGACTCGGTCAAACTCAAGGTCGGCGAATGGGTGGTGGCGATCGGCTCGCCCTTCGGCTTCGAGAACTCGGTTACCGCCGGCATCGTCAGTGCCAAGGGGCGTTCCCTGGCGCACGAGAATTACGTGCCATTCATCCAGACCGATGCGGCGATCAATCCCGGCAATTCCGGTGGCCCGCTGTTCAACATGAAAGGCGAAGTGGTTGGCATCAATTCGCAGATCTATTCGCGTTCCGGCGGTTCGATGGGCGTGTCATTCGCGATTCCCATCGATCTGGCGATGGAGGTCCAGAGCCAGTTGAAGGCCAAAGGCAAGGTCAGTCGAGGCCGTCTCGGCATTGGCATCCAGGAAGTCAGCAAGGAACTGGCGGACTCCTTCAATCTTGGCAAGCCGCAGGGTGCGCTGGTGGCCTCGGTCGAAAAAGGGTTGGCGGCTGACAAGGCGGGAATTGAAGTCGGCGACATCATTCTCAAGTTTGACGGAAAGGCGGTGGCCGAGTCGAGCGACTTGCCGCGGATGGTTGGAGCGACCAAGCCTGGCAGCAAGGTCGTCATTCAGATCTGGCGCAAGGGCGCGAGCCGCGACCTGACGGCGACCGTCGGCGAGATACCGGACGAAGACGCTGGCACGCGCACTGCCAGTCGTGGCGGCAAGCCTGCCGAACCGGCCGCAGCCAATCGGCTCGGTCTGGTGCTGGCAGTGCCGACGGCGGACCAGAAGCGAGCGCTCGGCATCCAGCACGGATTGATCGTCGAGGAAGTCAGAAACGGCGGCACGCGCACCGACTTGCGATCCGGCGACATCATCCTGTCGCTGATCATCAAGGGCGGGCAGACCGAAATCAAGTCGCTTGCGCAGTTCAATGATCTGTTGCAGGGCGTCGACAAGAGCACCACGATTACCCTGCTGGTGCGGCGTGGCGATTCGCAGACTTTCATTACCATCAAGGGCTTGTCCGATAAATAAACCGCCGGATGATCGGCCGTCGCCGCAGTTGCGGCTGTTCAGCCGCGACTACTGCCATCTTTGCCACGACATGCTCGCCGCGCTGGAAGCCCTGCGCAGCGAGCCGGGAGTGCCTCATTTCGGCATTGTGGTAACGGACGTCGATGCCGATCCGGTGCTTGAGGCGAAATACAACGAACTGGTTCCGGTGCTGGTCGACGGAGAGGGCCGCGAACTTTGTCGTTACTTCCTGGATGCCGCGAAAGTACGTGAGTATTTGGGTGCTTTAGGCTAAAATCCGCGCCTTGCTTTATTCGTCACCAAGGTGCTCAAGGGCTTGAATGAGCGCCTTTTTTGTTGACTCCATGGATCACATCCGCAATTTCTCCATCATCGCCCATATCGATCACGGTAAATCCACCCTGGCCGACCGCATTATCCAGCGCTGCGGCGGGCTGGCCGACCGCGAGATGGAGGCGCAAGTGCTCGACTCGATGGATATCGAGCGCGAGCGCGGCATTACCATCAAGGCGCAGACGGCCGCCCTCAGCTACACGGCGCGTGACGGGCAGGTGTACAACCTCAATCTGATTGACACCCCCGGGCATGTGGACTTCTCCTACGAGGTGAGTCGTTCGCTTTCCGCCTGCGAAGGGGCGCTATTGGTGGTCGACGTCTCGCAGGGGGTGGAAGCACAGACCGTGGCGAATTGCTACACGGCGATTGAGTTGGGCGTTGATGTGGTCCCGGTGCTGAACAAGATCGATTTGCCGGCAGCCGACCCTGATAACGCGCGCCAGGAAATAGAGGACGTGATCGGCATCGACGCGACTGAGGCGATATTGTGTTCGGCCAAAAGCGGCCTCGGGGTAGATGACGTGCTGGAAGCCGTCATCACCCGCATTCCGCCGCCAAGAGGTGATCGCGCGGCACCCCTGAAGGCACTCATCATCGACTCATGGTTCGACAACTATGTCGGCGTGGTGATGCTGGTGCGCGTGATGGACGGCGTGGTGCGGGCCAAGGACAGGTTGCTGCTCATGGCGGAAGGTTCCATTCATCTGTGCGAACAGGTCGGCGTGTTCACGCCCAAGGCGCTGACGCGGAGCGAATTGCGCGCAGGCGAAGTCGGTTTCATCATTTCCGGCATCAAGGAGTTGGACGCCGCCAAGGTCGGCGACACGGTGACCACGGCCGACCGTCGCGCCGCCGAGCCACTGGCGGGCTTCAAGGAAATCAAGCCGCAGGTCTTTGCCGGCCTCTACCCGGTCGAATCCAATCAGTACGATACCTTGCGCGACTCGCTGGAGAAGTTGCATCTGAATGACGCTTCGCTGCACTACGAACCGGAAGTCTCGCAGGCTCTCGGCTTCGGCTTTCGCTGCGGGTTCCTCGGCCTGTTGCACATGGAAATTGTCCAGGAGCGACTGGAGCGTGAATTCGATCAGAACCTGATCACCACGGCGCCGACGGTGGTCTATGAGGTGCTGATGCGTGACGGCACCCTGATGCAGGTGGAGAATCCAGCCAAACTGCCGGAAACGCAGAAGGTGGAAGAGATTCGCGAGCCGATCATTACCACCAAGATATTCGTGCCGCAGGAGTATCTCGGCGCGGTCATCACCTTGTGCGAAAGCAAACGCGGCTCACAGGTGAATCTGGCCTACCATGGACGTCAGGTCCAGCTCACTTACGAGATGCCGATGGCAGAAGTCGTGATGGACTTCTTCGACAAGCTGAAATCGGTTTCGCGCGGCTATGCCTCGCTCGATTACGACTTCAAGGAGTATCGGGCAGCCGACGTGGTCAAGCTCGATATCCTGATCAATGGCGAGAAGGTCGACGCCCTGTCGGTCATCGTGCATCGCGCCAACGCCGCGTATCGCGGGCGCGAACTGGCCGCCAAGATGCGCGAACTGATTCCGCGCCAGATGTACGATGTGGCCATCCAGGCCGCGATTGGCTCGACCATCATCTCCCGCGAGAATGTCAAGGCGATGCGCAAGGACGTGCTCGCGAAATGCTATGGCGGTGACATCACGCGCAAAAAGAAGCTGCTGGAAAAGCAGAAAGCCGGCAAGAAGCGCATGAAGCAGGTCGGCCGTGTGGAAATTCCGCAGGAAGCCTTCCTTGCGGTGCTGCGTGTGGGTGACAAATGAACTTTGCTCTGATTCTATTCATACTCGTTGTCGCGACCGGCATCGTCTGGTCCTTCGATCATTTCTGGACCAGGAAGAAACGTCCGCCAGGTGCCAAGGATCCATGGTGGGTTGAGTATGGCGGCAGCTTTTTTCCCGTTATCCTTGCGGTATTCCTGCTGCGATCCTTTCTTGTCGAGCCATTCAAGATCCCTTCCGGGTCGATGATCCCGACGCTGCTGGTGGGCGATTTCATCCTGGTCAACAAGTACACCTATGGCGTGCGCGTGCCAGTGATCAACAAGAAGATTTTCGAACTCAACTCCCCGCAGCGGGGTGACGTGGTGGTGTTTCGTTACCCGCCGGATCCATCGCTCGACTACATCAAGCGCGTGGTCGGCCTGCCGGGTGACAAGATCGTCTATCGCAACAAGAGGCTGACCATCAATGGCCAGGAGATAGCCCAAAGGAAGATCGAGGACTATCTCGACCGTGACCGGCTGTTCTATACGCCGCGATTCATGGAAACACTTGGCAGCGTGGAGCATCACATTCTCGTCGAGCCGGAAGCGCCTCCGTTTGTCCAGCAGATTGTCCGTTTTCCGCATAGCGACAAATGTCACTACAATAGTGAAGGCGTAACTTGCGAGGTTCCGGCCGGGAACTATTTCATGATGGGCGACAACCGCGACAATTCGCAGGACAGCCGTTTCTGGGGCTTCGTCCCTGACGAAAACCTGGTCGGCAAGGCCTTCTTTATCTGGTTCAATTTTGGCGATCTGAAACGGATCGGCTCGTTTCACTAGGGGGTGACATGAAACTTCAGCGCGGACTCAGTCTGAACACACTCATGATCGGCGGCGCGATATTGGCCGTGATAGCGCTTTTGGGGATGAAGGCGTTGCCGCCATGGATCGAGTACGGCAACCTCATGAAGGCGGTGAAGGGAACCGCTAGTGACAGCGGCCTCAAGGACGCGTCGATGAAACAGGTGCGTGCGGCGTTCGAAAAGCGCGCCGACATGGACGATGTCAAGAGCGTCAAGTCGGAGGATCTGGATATCACCAAGGAAGGCGGCGAACTGATAATCACCTTCAAGTATGAAAAGAAGGTGCCGCTGTTCAACAATGTCAGCCTGCTCTTCGAATTCGAGGGCAGCAGCGCCAAATAATGAAGCCGCAGCGTCTGGAGGCTGCACTCGGGCACGGTTTTGGCCGGCCGGAGTTGCTGCGCCAGGCACTCACCCATCGCAGTTTCGGTTCGCCCCATAACGAACGTCTGGAGTTTCTCGGTGACTCGGTGCTCAATTGTGCCGTCGCCGGTTACCTGTACCAGCGCTTTGGCGACCTGAAGGAAGGCGAGCTTTCCCGCTTGCGCGCAAGTCTGGTGAGACAGGAAACGCTGGTTGAAATCGCACAGGACCTGGGGTTGGGTGACCTGCTCCGCTTGGGCGAGGGCGAGTTGAAGAGCGGCGGGGCCGGGCGTCCCTCGATTCTTGCCGATGCGCTGGAGGCCATCGTGGGTGCGATCTATGTCGACGCCGGCTTCGATGCGGCGCGGGCCGTCATCGAGCGATTGTATGAGCCGGCCATGGCCCGCATCGATCCCAATGACACGGGCAAGGATCCGAAAACTGCCTTGCAGGAAATCCTGCAGGGGCGGCATCTGCCCCTGCCGCGTTACGGCCTGCTCGCGACTCGCGGCGAGGCGCATGCCCAGGAGTTCGAAATGGAATGCGTGATTACGGAACTGGGCATCCGCAGCACAGGCATTGGTTGCAGTCGGCGAATTGCCGAGCAGCAGGCCGCGCAGAGGGCCATTGCCGAGATCAAGCCATGAGTTCAGCATTTCGTACCGGTTACCTGGCGGTCATTGGCCGTCCCAACGTCGGCAAGTCGACCTTGACCAATTGTCTGGTGGGCGCCAAGGTCAGCATTACCTCGAAGAAGGCGCAGACCACGCGGCATCGCATTCACGGTGTGCTGACCACGGATGATGCCCAGTTTATCTTCGTCGATACGCCGGGTTTTCAGATGACGCACACAAATGCGCTCAATCGCCTGATGAACCGCAGCGTGACGTCGACCTTTGCCGATGTCGACGTAATCCTGCTGGTGGTCGAAGCAGGAATCTGGGGCGCCGGTGAAAACGAGATCCTGCGCATGCTGCCGGCGGGCACGCCGGCAGTGCTGGTGATCAACAAGATAGACCGGTTGGCCGACAAGGCCGAGTTGCTGCCGTTCATTGCCAAGGTTGCCGCATTGCACGAGTTCGCCGAACTGGTTCCGGTGTCTGCCGAAAAAGGCCTCGGCACCACCGAACTGCTTGCCACCGCGGCGCGTTACCTGCCGGAAGGGCCGGCGGTGTTTGGTCCGGACGACATTACCGATCGCTCCGAGCGATTCATGGCCTCCGAGATATTGCGTGAAAAACTGTTCCGCAACCTGGGCGAAGAACTGCCCTACGGCATCGCCGTGGAAATCGAGAAGTTCGAGCAGGAGGGCGATCTGCGCCGGATTCATGCGGCCGTCATCGTGGACAAGGCGGGGCATAGAGCCATCGTCATTGGCAAGGGCGGGGAGCGGATGAAGCGCATCTCGACCGATGCGCGCAAAGAAATGGAGACACTGTTCGGCGGCAAGGTCTGGCTCGAGACCTGGGTCAAGGTCAAGGGCGGCTGGGCCGACGACGAACGCGCGCTCAAGTCACTCGGTTACGGCTGACGCAGTGAGCAAGCGCGTCGACGGCCAGTCGGCCTACGTTCTGCATCTGCATCCCTACAGCGAGACCAGTCTCGTGGTTGATGTGTTCACCCGTGATCACGGCCGCGTGCCGCTGCTGGCGCGTGGTGCCAGGCGGCCGCGTTCTGCCATGCGTGGCATGCTGATGTCCTTTCAGCCGCTGGAACTGGGCTGGTTCGGTGGTGGCGAGGTGAAGACCCTGGCCAAGGCCGAATGGCTCGGCGGCATGCCGCTACTGGGTGGCCGCTGCCTGCTGCTCGGTTACTATCTCAACGAACTGCTGCTGAAGATGCTGCCGCGCGAGGATGCCCACACCGCGCTGTTCGACGCCTATGCGGCTGCCTTGCGGGCGCTGGCCGCAGGTGCGGCCGACGCACCGGAACTGCGCCGCTTCGAGAAGACGCTGTTGAAGGAACTGGGCTACGGCCTGACTCTGGATGTGGAGGTTGAGACAGGCCGACCGGTAGTGCCCGAGGGCGAATACACTTACCTGATCGAACGCGGTCCGGTGACAAGAGTCGGTGCCGACGGGACGGCGGCAGTATGTGGCAAGACTCTGCTCGACATGGCGGCAGACGATTATTCCGATCCGCGTACGCGGGTTGAAAGCAGGCAGTTGATGCGCCAGTTGATTGCGCATCATATGGGCGGCAAACCCTTGCAATCACGGCGGGTCTTCATGGAGTTACAGGAGTTATGATCGAACTGGGCGTCAACATAGACCACGTCGCGACGGTGCGCGAGGCGAGGAAAACCCATGAACCCGATCCGGTATGGGCGGCGGTCGAAGCCCATCTGGGGGGGGCTGACGGCATTACCGTGCATCTGCGCGAAGATCGTCGCCACATTCAGGACCACGATGTGCGGCGGCTGCGAGAACTGACTCACATCAAGCTCAACCTCGAAATGGCAGCCACCGACGAGATGGTCGGCATGGCCTGCCAGATCAGGCCCGAGATGGCCATGCTGGTACCCGAGGGCCGCCACGAGATCACGACCGAGGGCGGCCTCGATGTGGCGGGTCAGGAGGCGCGCTTGCGCGAGGTGGTGGCGCGGCTGGCGGGTGCCGGCATTGTCACCAGTGCCTTCATCGACGCCAAACTGCGGCAGGTGGAAGCCGCCGCCCGCATCGGCGTGCGCGTCTGCGAAATCCACACCGGGCCTTATGCCCATGCGTTCTACAGTCGCGGTCGCGATCCCGAAAGCCCGCCGGTAGTGGCCGAACTGGACAAGATCCGCGGTGCCGGTGCGGCGGTGCGCGCCGCCGGCATGCGCTTCAATGCCGGCCACGCGCTCAACTACTTCAATGTGCAGCCGGTGGCGGCCTTGCCGGGCATTCGTGAACTCCACATCGGCCATGCCATCGTCAGTCGGGCGATATTCGTCGGCATGCGCGAAGCCGTGGCCGAAATGAAGCGGCTGATGCGTGAGGCGCAACGCCGGTGATTTTCGGTGTCGGCACCGACATCGTTGCCGTCGCGCGCATGGCCGAGTACTGGCAGCGCCATGGCGAGCGCGGCCTGGAAAAGATGCTGGCGCCGGACGAGCGCGAGGCCTGTCGCAGCAGCCTTGACCCGGCCCGCTTTCTGGCCAAGCGCTTCGCCGCCAAGGAGGCGCTGGGCAAGGCGCTGGGAACCGGTGTGCGCGCCCCGGTGCTGCTGCCCGACATCGCCATCAGCCATGACGCACTCGGCAAGCCGGCCTTCGCCTTCGCGCCGGCGCTCGGCGCCTATCTGGCTGAACGCGGGCTTCGCGCCCATCTGTCCATCAGCGACGAGCGGGACTACGCCGTCGCCTTCGTCGTTCTGGAATCGCCATGAAAACACTTCCCCTCGGCCCGCTGATGATCGATGTCGCCGGTCTCGAACTCTCCGCACTCGACCGCGAACGCCTGGCCCACCCGTTGGTCGGCGGCGTGATTCTGTTCGCCCGCAACTACCGCGATCCGCAGCAACTCACCTCGCTGTGCGCCGCCATTCATGCCCTGCGTGAGCCGGCGCTGCCGATTGCCATCGACCACGAAGGCGGCCGCGTGCAGCGCTGCCGCGAAGGCTTCACCCATGTCCCGGCGATGCGCCGCCTCGGCGACTTGTGGGATCGCGATGCCGCCGCCGCGCGCAAGTCGGCGGCCGATATCGGCTATCTGCTGGCCGCCGAACTGCGCGCCTGCGGCGTCGATTTCTCCTTCACCCCGGTACTCGATCTCGACTGGGGCCCCAGCGGCGTCATCGGCGATCGTGCCTTCCACCGCGATCCGGTAGCAGTCGCCGAACTGGCCGGCGCCCTGATCGACGGCCTCTCCGCCGCCGGCATGGGTTGTTGCGGCAAACATTTTCCCGGCCATGGCTGGGTCGCGGCCGATTCGCACCTCGCGATTCCGGTCGATGAACGCAGCTTGGCCGAGATGGCGCCCGACCTCGAACCCTACCGCCGCCTCAGGCTCGATGGCGTGATGCCGGCGCACGTCATCTACCCGCAGGTCGATGCCCGGCCCGCCGGCTTTTCACCGGTGTGGCTGGAAATGTTGCGCAAGGAATTCGCCTTCGACGGCGTAATCTTCAGCGACGACCTGTCGATGGAAGGCGCCAGCTTCGCCGGCGGCATGGTCCAGCGCGCGGAAGCCGCCTGGTCGGCCGGCTGCGACGTGCTGCTGATCTGCAACGCGCCGGATGCGGTGGCGACGGTGCTGGACAACTGGAAGCCGGCAGCCGATCCCGTGCGAGCGGCGCGGCTGGCGCGGCTCTCGCCGTCGGCCCGCTGGCAGCAGGATGCCGCGCGCTATGCGGCGGGCAGGGCGGCGGTGGAGAGTCTCACGGCCTGAGGGCGCTGCCTGCAAAAGTCGGCGTTGGTGGGACGGCGCTTTGTGCCGAATTGATGCTGAACCCTTTAGCCAAAGAGGTCGGAGTGAATCGCGAAAGTCAAATTACTCCGACCCCATTAAGGGTGTTGGAAACAACCCGTCAAAGAGGTTGCATAATAAATCCGGCGCTGCGCCATGTCGCGCGCATACCGACAAGTCATACATCGATTGGATTAGACGATTTATCCGGCATCTTGGCAAGGGTGCGCGAAGCCCGGTCCACGCCATCGAATCGCCGTTACCTGGCCGCGAAGCGGAATTCCCGTTACGCAGAGCGCACCAGCGCCGATTCTTGGTCAGGCCTCAATGCGGTGGACCTTGCTGCGCTGGTGGCGGTTGTTGGCGATCAGGGCGACCAGTACGATGGCGGCGCCCGTCAGTTCGAGGGCGGCCGGCCGCCGGCCCTGCCAAATCGCAATCAGGTAGGTGATGACCGGCGTGAAGTTGGCGAACAGTCCGGCGGAGAGGGGGCCGAGTTTGGCCACGCCCATGTTCCAGAACAGGATGCCGAACACCGAGACGCAGAGGATGATGAAGGCGAGCTGCGGCCAGACGGCGATCAGTTGCTCCGCTCGCGGCGGATGGCTGTGGCCGGCCAGCGTGGCGATGATGACGGCGACCATGATGCTGAAGCAGCCCAGGGAACAGGACAGCGCGGTATAACGCACCGGCGACCAGCCGGGAAACTGCTGTCCGCCCAGGGTGTAGGCGGTCCAGAACAGCGAGGCGAGGAAGATCAGGCCGTTGCCCAGTGCGTCGCCGCCGCTCAGGCGCGTGACGTCGCCGGCGGTGACGACGAACAGCTCGCCGACCAGTGCCAGCACGATCGCGATCAAGGTGACCCGGTCGGGGCGGTGGCCGGTGCGCCACCACTGGAACAGCGCGACCTGTATCGGGCTTAGCGCGAGGATCATGGAGCCGATTTCAGGACGGGTCAGGCGCAGGCCTTCGAATACGCAAACCCCGAAACCGGCGAAGCCGAGGCCGCCGAACAGGGCGATCCTCCACAGGTGCCCTTCGGTGCGCAAGGCCGCGCGGCCTTCACGCACCCAGAGCAGGCCGATGAAGACCAGGGCCGCGGTGCCGAAGCGCATCGCCGTCAGCCAGTAGGGATCGACCCCCTGCAGGGCGGACTTGCCGACCGGCAGGAAGCCGCCCCAGATGGCGATCACCAGCAGCATGTAGAGCGTGCCGCGGCGGTGGTCCTTATGTGCTTGCGTCATGTTCGGCTCAAAGGTGCAGCACGCCGCCGGCAAGATGCCGCGACTGGGCCAGGCGGGTCAGCACCGGCAGCAGGTTGAGGCCGGTCTCCGCCTTCAGGTGCCGGGCCGCCGCTTTCAGTTCGTCGAGAGTCGGTGCTGGCGGGACGCCGATTGCGGCCATGGCAATGGCATTGCCGCTGTCGCAGGAGGGAAAGGCGATGGCATGGCCTTCGAAGGCTTCCTCGATGCGCTTCACGCTCTTGCCGAAGTCTTTGCGCCGCGACAGCAGGTTCACGCACAGCAGTCCGTCGTCGGCCAGCCGGGCGCGGCAGTCGTGGTAGAAGGGCAGGGTATCGAGCCGGCCGGTGCGCGCGTCGGCATCGAAGCCGTCCACCAGAATCAGGTCGTAGCGGCGCCTTGACTCGATCATGAAATCGGCGCCGTCGCCGTGGCGGATATCGACGCGCGCGGGGTCGTCGGGCAGCTTGAAGAACTGCCGCGCAGCGGCCTCGACGCGCGGCTCGATTTCGATCACGGTCAGCTTGGCCTGCGGCCGGTAGCGGTAGAGAAACTTGGTCACCGATGCCGCGCCGAGCCCGACCAGCAACACCTTGCGCGGCCAGTCGTCGCCGTGCAGCAGCAGCGGCAGCATCATCTCGCGGGTGTATTCCAGTTCCAGCGCAAAGGGACGTGCAATGCGCATCGCGCCCTGTATCCAGCTCGATCCGAAATGCAGGTAGCGGACGCCGGCTTCCTCGCTGATGTCGATGGTCATGTCAGGGAGCTTGCGGCGCAAGGCGAAAAACGGAAAGGGTTGCTTCCTTCAATGCAGCAGCCGACCGTCGGGCGGGAACAGCTCGTCGACGATTTCGGCGCCGAAACGGTATTCATGGCCGCAGATCTCGTCTTCGATGGCGATCACCTCGGCATCGGCAAGCATCTCTTCGACTTCTTCGCGGCCCAGCGAGAGCAGCATGTTGCGTACCTTTTCTTCGTCGCGCGGACAATGCCAGATGGCTTGCAGCGGCTCGAAGAGACGCACGCTTTCCTCGCCGAACAGCCTCGTCAGGAGGGTTTCCGGCGGCAGCGCCAGTTCCTCGGGACGCACGGTGGCGGCGAGTTGTTCGATGCGATTCCATCCATCCGGATCACGCCCGTCGGCGCTGGGCAGTTTTTGCAGGAACAGTCCGCAGGCGGTATCCGCCGTCGCCGCCAGCCACAGGCGGGCAGGCTGCTGTTCGGACTGTTCCAGGTAGTGCTCGAAGATTTCCGCCAGCGTGTTGCCGACGATCGGCACCACGCTCTGGTAGGGCGTCTGCGCTGTTTCCGGTTGCAGGGTCAACACCAGCTGGCCATCGCCGAGCAGACTGCCGACGCTGACTACATTGGCGGCGGCATCCGCGGTCAGCTCGCTCTTGGCCATGCCGCGCAGCTGCAGTTGCTCATTGCAATCCATCACCAGCATCGACACCGGGCCGTGGCCCTGCAACTGGAAGCTCAGGCGCCCGGGGGCCTTCAGGTTGCTGCCGATCAGCGCCGTAACGGCGGCCAGCTCGCCGACCAACTCGCGCACCGGCGCCGCATAGTTGCGGCGGCTGGTCATCGCCGCCCAGGACGGGCCGAGTTGCACCAGCGCACCGCGGATGTCGAGGTCTTCGAGCAGAAAACGATGAACCGAATCCATTGGACTCTTAGCGTACGAAGCTGTCGAATACGGTCGGATCAAAACCCACCAGAATTCTTTCGCCGTTTTCCACCACCGGGCGGCGGATCACGCTGGAGTGCTCCATCATCAGCGCCACGGCCTGAGCCTGGGTTGTGATGGCCTGCTGTTCGGGCGTCAGCTTGCGCCAGGTGGGCCCCCTGGTGTTGATCAGCGCCTGCCAGCCCAGCGTGCGGCACCAGAGGAGCAGTTGCTCGCGCGGCACGCCCTGCTTCTTGTAGTCGTGGAATTCGTAGCTGATGCCGTTGGAATCACACCAGGCAAAGGCTTTTTTCATGGTGTCGCAATTCTTGATGCCGAAAATTCTTATCATTGCAATGCGTCTGGCCGGATCGGGGAAAGGTGCCGAATCATAGCAAACGCGGCATAATCGACTGCCATGAACACCCCTCTTCGCAGCGAGGCGCAGCAGCGTGCCGACGAGATCGGAATTTTCCAGGCGGAGCTGGCCCGCCTCGAAGCCGAAGGCGTGTTGCGGCTCGA
>JANXRC010000269.1 GCA_025353195.1 Rhodocyclaceae bacterium | reverse complement strand
GATGATGCCACCGACCGCGGCACCGCCGACCGTGCCGATCGTGCTGCCGCCGGTAAGCACGGCGCCGCCGACGGCACCTACGCCGGCGCCGATCGCCGTGTTCTTTTCCTGTGCCGACATGCCGGCACAACCAACCAGACCGACCAGCATGGCCGCGGCAACTGCACTCATCGTAAAACTCTTGATCGTTTTCATGGAATTACCTCTTTGTAAAACAGTGGACTTGCGTATGTATTGCTGCTCGACGACGATTCAGGACTTGTCGAGGTACTTCTTTGCCGATGCCAGGAAATGATCCTTGGCCTCGGCCATGCTTTGCGCCATGGCACTGCCGCGGCAGGAATGCCGCAGCAGCGCTGTCCGCCGGCTATTTGCGGGTACCGACGACTTCGATTTCAACGCGGCGATCGGGCTGCAGGCAGGCAATCACCTTGGCGCTCTTGGGGCCCTTGCATTCATCGGCCTTGGTCACCGGCTGGGTTTCGCCCTTGCCTTCGGTGTACACGCGATTGTCGGCGATGCCCTTGCCCATCAGATAGGTCTTGACGGCCATGGCGCGCCGCTCGGACAGGTTCTGGTTGTAGGCGTTGGTACCGAAGCGGTCGGCGTGACCGACGGCGGTGATCACTTCCGGATTGATATCGCGGGTCTTGGCGTAGAAGTCATCCAGGGCTTCCTTTCCGGCCGGACGCAGCACCGCCTTGTCGAAGTCGAACAGCGTATCGGCATTCAGCTTCACCTTTGCGGCAGCCGGCTTGGGTGCCGGCGGCGGGGGCGGTGCCACGGCGGCGAGCTGTTGCGGCGCGGGGGCCGGGGCCATCGCCTTCTTCACCAGGTCGGGATCGCATTCCTCGATGGCCAGCGCCGGCGTCCAGTAACCGGTATGCCAGCACAGGCCGAAGCCGCTCTTGGCGACGTTACCGCGGGTATCGACCAGATAGCCTTCTTTCGTCGGATTGTTGCTTTGCGCCGTGGCGGCGCCTGAAACCAGGCCCAGGGTCAGGATGCAGGATATGGCCAGAGCCATCTGTTCTTTTGTCAATGTATTGCTCATGATTTTTTCCGATCCATAAGAGTTGCGTCAGTTTCCGCCTTGTCTTGCCTTGGTTATTCCGACTGCCCGCACTAGCGGAGATATGCCGACAGTCACTATTAATCATTAATCAGTGAGACCATCTTCGGCCAGTATCTGCGGCAGTTCTGTACGCTGTCGCACACAGTGCGCGGAATCCAATGATGACAAACGTGTTTTGTGCGCCAGGAGCGGCAGCTCTGCCGTTGCGGCAATGCACTCTGCGATGCGGGCTTGCGCCGTAGCGCCAGCGCCGACTCCTGATGAAGTGCTTGGCCGTGTCAGAGCACCTTGCGCCCGCTGATGATCCTCAGCAGCACCACGACGATGGCGATCACGATCAGGATGTGGATGAATCCCCCCATGGTGTAGGACGTGACCAGGCCGAGCAGCCACAGGATGATAAGTACGACGGCAATTGTGTAAAGCATTTGGGACCTCTTTTCTGTGCTGCGAAATTCAGGTGCGGGAAGGCTAGCGACCGCTTGAGGCTGCGGCCGCCGGCATCAGTGCTTACTGCAGGACGGTCAGCGTGCCGCCGTCGACCTTGACCTTGGCGCCGACCGCGAAGGGCGGTTGTGCCGCATAGGTGATGGTCTGCGTGCCGCCGTTCTCGAGGCGCACCACGACTTCGTAGTGCTTGGCGGTCTTTATGCGCTTCTCGATTTCGTTGCCGGCGTAGGCGCCGCCAGCCGCCCCGACCACCTGCGCGACCGTTTTGGTGTTGCCCTCGCCGATCTGGTTGCCGATCACGATGCCGGCCAAACCGCCGGCGATCTTGCCGAGATAGCTGCCTTCACCCTTGACTTCGACCAGGTTGATCGCCTCGATCACGCCGCAATCGACGCAGCGGCGGGCGACCTGGCGGGCACGCGGCGGCTGGCCGGCAGCGGCCACCAGCGACTGGCCGAGCACGGCGCTGGTTTCCCGATCGCCGACGCGCAGAATTCCGGTCACTGTCGAGTTGGCCGAGACTCGGTCGCGGTGCTTGATGATGTGGGTTCCTTCATACACGCCGCTGCGGGTTTCGTTGAGCAGGATCTTGCCCTTGACGCCGACAATCGTCGCGCTCGCCGTTCCACCCGGAGTACCGGACAGAATCAGGTTCAGGTCTTCTCCCGGGACCAGGTTCGCCGGGGGATCGCCGACCTCGAAGCGTTCGATTTTGGGTCCGGCGCCGTAGCGCTGCCCGTCTCCCGAGCGCCGTGCGTTGGCGCGACCGATCAGCGGTTCGTCGAGAATGGCGCTGGCGACCTGGTTGCCGACCCGCAGATTGGCGGTGGCAGTGCTTTGGGCCGTGATCTTGTCGCGCTGGCGGATGGTGTAGGTGCCCTCGTAGACACCGGTCTCGGTTTCGGCCAGCACCACACTCCCGGTAGCGCCGCTGATGCTTACTGCCGCGCTACCGCCGGGGCTGCCGTAAAGCGTGAATTCCAGTTCCCTGCCGGCTGCGGCCTGGCGCACCGGCCGCACGTCGAAGCCGTCGATGCGCGCCTCTTCCGCGCGCGACGCCGAATGCTGGGCCTGGGCCTGGCTGGCGACAAAAGGCAGCGGCAGAAAGGCCGCTACCGCGAGTAATCCCAAAAGCATTTTCTTGTACATTTTTTGCCTCCTAAAAAATCCAGTTGCGGTGGTGGTGCCGAAAGTCCTTGAGCTGGCGGGCGGCCTGCTCGCGCTCGAGCGCGCTGTCCCGCGCAACCCTGCCGTCGGTCTGGTCGCGTCTGCCGGTATCCGCCAGGTCCGCATCGCCGACCCATTTGCCCCAGGCCTCGGCGATCCGTCCGGACAGTTCCAGCCAGATCCCTGCGTATCGTTCCTTGCTCATGTCATGCCTCCTTCGCAATCCCGGCACCAACAACAATGGCCGGCACCCTTCGAGGCATGAATCTTGGGCTGTGCCCGGATTGCGGTCTGTACGCCAGCGCACCCTCGTCTGACCACCGGCATGTCTTGATCGACCAGCGCCAATGGGCCGTGATTGAGTTCGTCCGCCGGATAGCCCTCGGCATGGATGCAGGAGATTTCCTTGAGCTTCAGCGCGCCTTCCAGCCCAATCGGAAAGTGCGGGCCGCGGCCGAGGAACAAGGCGTGGTGCTTGTCGGCGAAGCGCCCGGACCAGAGCTTGATTGCAAGTTCGAGCGCCAGCACCTTCTGCACCGCCACCGACAGGTAGCGCAGCGCCGCCAGGTGCCCGGCTTCCAGTTCCGGCGTCAGGCGCCCGGTCTGTTTGGCGAGCGTCACCGCCAGCAGGAACAACGCGGCCAACTGGGTGGTGAAAGCCTTGGTCGAGGCGACGCCGATCTCGGGGCCGGCGCGGAAACATGGTAGCGGTATTCGCTGGCGATTTCGACGCTGCTGGCGA
>JANXRC010000240.1 GCA_025353195.1 Rhodocyclaceae bacterium | reverse complement strand
GGTCTTGTACGTGGGCAAGGCGAAGAACCTCAGGAAGCGCGTTTCCTCGTATTTTCAAAAGACCGGCCACAGCCCGCGCATTGCACTGATGCTGCAGCAGGTGGCCGCCATGGAGGTGACCGCAACGCGCTCCGAGGCCGAGGCGCTGATCCTCGAAAACACCCTGATCAAGAAGCTTGCGCCGAAGTACAACATCCTTTTTCGCGACGACAAGTCGTATCCCTACATCGGGCTTTCCGGCGGCGAGTTTCCTCGGCTGTTCTACCATCGCGGCGGCTTCGAAAAGAAATCGCATTACTTCGGGCCCTTCCCCAACGGCCTGGCGGTGCGCGAGAGCATTCAACTGATCCAGAAAAGCTTTCTGCTGCGCACCTGCGAAGAGGCGGTGTTCGCGCATCGCTCGCGACCCTGCCTGATGCACCAGATCAAGCGCTGCAAGGCCCCCTGCGTGGGCCTGGTGTCAAGGCTGGACTATGCGGCCGACGTGGGCCTGGCCGAGTTGTTCCTGCGCGGCCGGCATTCGGAGGTGATCGCGGGCCTGACCCGCCGGATGGAGGCGGCCGCTGCGGCGCTGCGCTTCGAGGAAGCCGCGACCTTGCGCGACCAGGTCAAGGCGCTGCAGGCCGTTCTGCATCGCCAGTACGTCAGTTCGACCACGGATGCCGATGTCGACATCATCGCCGCGGTGGTCGAACGCGGCAGCCTGTGCGTCAATCTGGCCATGGTGCGCGGGGGCCTGCACCTTGGCGATCGCGCCTACTTTCCGCAGGCAGCGGCCGAAGCGGAAGCCGCCGAAGGCCTGGCGGCTTTCATTGCCCAGCATTACATTGAGCAGCCGGCGCCGGCGCGACTGATCGTCAGCACCTACCCGATCGAGGACTTGCCCGAAGCCATGCATGCCGGCCCGCCGAAGAACGAGATGGAACGCGCCTGGGTCGAGATGGCGATGACCAACGCGCGGCTCGCAGCGCAGGCCCGGCGCCAGGCGAAGATCCGTACCAGCGGACGCCTGACGGCTTTGCAGGAGGCACTCGACCTGCCCGAGCCGCCGCGTCGCATCGAATGCTTCGACATCAGCCACACCATGGGCGAAGGCACCGTGGCGTCCTGCGTGGTTTGCGTCGACGGGGCGATGAAGAAAGGCGACTACCGCCGCTTCAATATCGAGGGCATCCAGCCCGGTGACGACTACGCGGCGATGCGGCAAGCCCTGACCCGACGCTACGAGAAGGTGGCCACGGGCGAGACGGTGGCGCCCGACCTGGTCCTGATCGACGGCGGCAAGGGCCAGCACCGAGTGGCACGCGAGGTGTTTGCCGAACTCGGGCTGGACCACCTGGCCAGCATCGGGGTGGCCAAAGGCGAGGACCGCAAGCCGGGACTGGAAACACTCTTCGTCCATAAGCGCAGCCTGCCACTACAATTGGGCATGGATCATCCGGGCTTCCACCTGATTCAGGAAATTCGCGACGAGGCGCATCGTTTCGCCATCGTCGGCCATCGGGCGCGCCGTGCCAAAGCGAGGGGGCGTTCCAAACTGGAAGACGTCGCGGGCATCGGGCCGGCGCGGCGCAAGAAACTGCTGGCCCAGTTTGGCGGCCTGGATGGGGTGAAGGCTGCCACGATCGAAGACCTGTGCCGCGTCGATGGCATCTCGCGGCGACTCGCAGAAGAAATCCACAAGACATTGAGATGAGATGCCGCTGAACATTCCAAACCTGCTGACCTGGGCGCGCATTCTGCTGATACCGCTGGTGGTCGGCGTGTATTACCTGCCCTTGCCGATGGCCGAACAGAACTTCGTGGCTACCGCTGCATTTCTGGTCGCTGCCATTACGGATTGGATTGACGGCTGGTTGGCACGCAAGCTGAATCAGACTTCGGCGTTCGGTGAGTTTCTCGATCCGGTGGCGGACAAGCTGATGGTCGCCGCCGCGCTCGTGATGCTGGTGGAATTGAACCGTGCCGACGCCATACTGGCCTTCATCATCATCGGTCGCGAAATTGCGATCTCGGCCCTGCGCGAATGGATGGCGAAGATCGGGGCGTCCAGGAGCGTAGCGGTTTCCCTCATCGGAAAATTGAAGACCATTGCGCAGATGACAGCGATTCCGCTGCTGCTCTGGGACAGGCCGATCGGCCCGATTGACATTCATGTTCTCGGCACCTGGTCGCTCTGGATTGCCGCGGTGCTGACACTGTGGTCGATGGTCTACTATTTGAGAAAGGCGTGGCCGGAAATCTCGGCGCGCAGTCGTTGACACACCGGATGCGGAAGCTATAATGCGCGGCTGTTCTGCGGGAGTAGCTCAGTTGGTAGAGCGCAACCTTGCCAAGGTTGAGGTCGAGAGTTCGAGACTCTTCTCCCGCTCCAAATTTCTGGGGGAAAGCCTTTGCTTTCCCCCTTTTAGCTTCAGGTTCAAGTCCTTCGCGGCGCGATGGCAGAGTGGTTATGCAGCGGCCTGCAAAGCCGTGTACCTCGGTTCGATTCCGGGTCGCGCCTCCAGTGTTCCCCCGCGTCGAGCGATTTCCAGGGCCCGGATGGTGAAATTGGTAGACACAAGGGACTTAAAATCCCTCGGCGCAAGCCATACCGGTTCGATTCCGGTTCCGGGCACCATACAAATAGCAACGATTAACGCGATAGTAACCACTATCAGATTGCCAAAATCCTGACTATCGCGGCACAGTGGCGGCACACTGTCGCCTAGCAATCAGCAACAATCCAGCCCACGAGCGCCTCAATCAACCTAGCTTGGTACTCCCCAAGCAGGCGAAGCGTTGCGCGCCTGTTCGTTACCTTGCGTTTGTGGCTAAGTCCCATTTTTCGGGGGTAGTCGTGCCGCTATTGTGCCGCCGTCTCTTATTGCGATATAAAACATATATGCATCAATGCAATGATAGATGCTATCCACGGATTAGCAATCTCTTGTTGTCTTTTGTTGCGCTTTGTTCTAAGCTGCTGCCATCAATGCCGCATGACTAAACGAGGGCAATCATGGCGACTATCCAGAAGCGCAAGAATGACGATGGCACTATCGGTTATCGCGCAATGATTCGCCTCAAGGGGCATCCGCTGGCGA
>JANXRC010000236.1 GCA_025353195.1 Rhodocyclaceae bacterium | reverse complement strand
GGAGCGGGGCGACTCACCCACGGGTTCTTCTTTCAAACCCTTGTCGGTGCTGATCGTCGACGATTCCATGAGCGTGCGCAAGTCGCTCTCCCAGCTTATCGCCGACGCCGGCTACCACGCAACGACGGCCAAGGACGGATTGGAAGCGGCCGACGCGATCAGGTCGTCCAAGCCCGACGTATTGATAACCGATCTCGAGATGCCGAACATGAACGGCCTGGAACTCGCGGCGCACGTGCGTTCCGAAGCGCAGACCAGGAAACTGCTGATCATCATGGTGACCTCGCGTTATACGGACAAGCACCGCGAACAGGCCAAACTCGCCGGGGTCGACGTGTTCATGACCAAGCCGTATTCGGAGATCGAGTTGCTCGGCCATGTCCGTACGGCGTCGGCAGCCCACGCTTGAATTCATGAGCACCAATGCGGTCATGAAGGACGGGGGGAGGGGTGATGCGGATCTTCTGGTCGCCAGCTACGACGGCATTCATCTGCTGTTTCGCAAATGCGAAGTGAAGAGCGTCGAAATGCTGGATGACGTCGAATCATCGTCGCCGGAAGGGACGGGAGCCCTCCGCTACCGTCATGGCGAGAGTGAATGCCCGGTAGTTGCACTCGACGGAAATTTCGGAATTCTGCCGAGCATACCGGCGCGGCGACAACACTTCATTCTGCTCGCCAGCGAAAAAGGCGAACTCGGCATCGCTTGCGACCAGACCAGCTTGCTGCGCGAGGCGGACGCACGATTGATGCCGCTGCCCGACTGCATGCAGAGCGAAGAGTCTCCCATCCAGGGTGTGGCGCTGATCGCCGATGCGATCGGTTTCTTCTGTTCCTCATCGGCCCTCGCTGCCTGTCTTTTCCCAACGAGCGAATGAGATGACGCAAGAGAGCGCCGCCGTTCTTCTGGCAGCAGGTGAAGCTGGCATGGCGGCCATCGCCCGCCATGAGTTTGTCGAAGTGATCGCCGAAGCGAAGTCGTTTCACGTGCCTGCCGCGCCGCCCGATTGCGACCGGCTGGTCCGCTGGCGCGGCGAGTTGATTCCGGTGGTGGACTTGAGATGCCTGACAGAGGGCGCTGCGACCGCCGCTTCGCCGGACCGGCATCTGGCGCTGGTGGTTACTTATCAGCCGAAGGCCGGAGAATCGTTGCGGTATGCCTGCCTGTGGCTGAGAGACTATCCCCGCGCGATAACCGTCAACGACAACCAGAGTTGCGATCTTCCGCCCGGCAGGGAGCGCTGGCTGGAAATCAGCCGGTGCTCGTTCCTGCACGACGGGGACGTCGTACCCATTCTTGACTTGCCGCGAATTTTTTCCGGCAGTTTATCGCTCCGAAGCAAGCCGGCCTGATCGCCACGAGCATCTCCCTTTTTGGGCAGTGCCGCGACAAGGGCTTTCGCGAGCCTGCAACGGATCGTTTTGATCGGCGCCCATGAGTCCGGAATCTCCAGCAGCAGGCGCAGCGCCCTGCGAAATATTCGATGACCGCCAGCGGGCAGAATACGCAGGTTCATACCTGTCCCTCCAGGGAGTGAATTGTAACGGTGATCCGTGTGCCCCTGCCGGGAGCCGACTCGAGGATGAATTGGCCGCCGGAGAATTCGGCCATCTCTCGCATGGTCAGCATTCCCAAGCCGCTGGTGTGAGTGGTCTTCCCCAGCGAGCCCGGATCGAAGCCGATGCCGTCGTCGCTCACCGACAGGGTGACCGGCGCACTGTCCAGCTTCAAGGTCACCAGGATCGACTTGGCGCGGGAGTGCTTGGCACAATTCGTCAGCGCTTCCTGGACGATGCGAAACAGCATCGACTCCAGCTCCGGCGGCAGCCTGACGCCGGCATGGGCGCAATCGATACGGACCGCAATCCCGGTCCGCCTCTGAAACTGCTTGACATAGCTTTCCAGCGCCGCCGGCAGACCCGCATAGTCGAGGATGGGCGGGCGCAGATCGGAGCAGATTTCGCGGATGCTGGCCGTCGTATCCTCGATCAGCGCGCGGACATCCGCCAGGCGCTCGGACAGGATCGGGGATTGCCCCTCCAGCAGGGTTGCGCTGATGATGTCCAGGTTGACCCCGATCGCGGAAAGGTTCGGACTGGTGCGATCGTGCAGTTCGCCCGACAGCCGCCGCCGCGCGCTTTCCTGCACCACCACCAGGTGTCGCGACAACTCTTCCATCCGCTTCTGGTTTTGCCGGCGCTCCGTGATGTCCTGGAGAAAACTGATGACGCAAGGTTCGCCGGCGAATTCGATGATCGAGCAGGTCATCAGGACGCTGCGCGGCGTACCACT
>JANXRC010000235.1 GCA_025353195.1 Rhodocyclaceae bacterium | reverse complement strand
GGCGAAGAATCCCTCAAGCATTTCGAGGGCGTGCAGCAGTTGCTCAAGGATGCCGCGATTCCGTATCGCATCAATCCGCGTCTGGTACGCGGGCTGGACTACTACAACCTCACCGTGTTCGAGTGGGTGACCGATCAACTGGGCGCACAGGGTACGGTATGCGCCGGCGGACGCTATGATGGCTTGGTCGCGCAGCTCGGTGGCAAACCGGCGCCGGCCTGCGGTTTTGCCATGGGTATCGAGCGCTTGCTTGCACTGTGGCAGGATCAGGGCCATCGCCATGAACCGCCGGCGCCCGATGCCTATCTCGTCCATCAGGGCGAGGCCGCCGGCCGCTTTGCCTTCCGCGTCGCCGAACACCTGCGCAGTGCCGGATTTGCGGTCCATCTGCATTGCGGTGGCGGCAGCTTCAAGTCGCAAATGAAAAAGGCCGATAGTTCCGGCGCGCAGATCGCTTTGATAGTCGGCGATGACGAGACGGCGGCCGAAGTGGTGAGCGTCAAACCTCTGCGCTCGGGCTTCGATCAGCCGGCGGCGCAGGTGCGCGTTAGTTTCGATGAACTGGCCGATCATCTCGGCGATATTCTTTTCCCCATGGAAGACGACAATGGCAACCTATGACCTGGAAGAACAGGAACAGCTCGACGAGCTGAAAACCTGGTGGAAGATGTACGGCAATCTGGTGACTGGCATACTGGTCGCGGTGGCGCTGGCGGCGGTCGCCTGGCAGGGCTGGAACTGGTGGCAGCGCCAGCAGGCGACCCAGGCGTCGGCGCTGTTCTCCGGTCTGCAAACCGCGGGATCCGATGCAGAAGGCGCCAAGCGTGCGCGAGAACTGGCCGGCGAGTTGATCGACAAGTACTCCTCCACCTCCTACGCCGGAATGGGAGCGCTGGTGGCGGCGCGCACGCAGGTTGATGCGGGCGACGCAAAAAATGCCCGAGCGCAGCTTGCCTGGGCCGCAGAGAACGCCAAGGACCCCGGTTTGCGAGAACTGGCCCGGCTCCGGCTGGCGGCCGTGATGCTTGACGACAAGGCCTACGACGAAGCCATGAAGCAGCTTGCCGCGGAACCTGCAGCGCCATTTGCACCGCGATTCGCGGAACTGCGCGGTGACATCTTCGCTGCTCAGGGCAAGCCTGCCGAGGCACGTGTTGCCTATGATGCGGCCCTGGAAAAATTTGAAGCGCTGGCCAAGGACGATGAAGCGAGGCAGCGCGGCGGCTACAAGGAAGTAGTTCAGGCCAAACGCGATGCGCTGGGGGCGGCCAAGTGAACGCCATGCGCCTGCCTCTGCTGGCTGTCGTTTCAGCGCTGTTGCTGGGCGCCTGCTCGACAGTCGAGAAACTTAATCCCTTCAGTTCCAGCGCGCCCAAGATCAAGCCAACGGAACTTGCTGCCATCCAGTCAACGGCGGAACTGCGCAGCGTGTGGCAGGCCGGCGTAGGCAGTGCCGGCGAATTCACCTTTTCGCCGGCGGTGGTGGGTGACAGCGTGTATGCAGCGGCCCGCGACGGTGCCGTGGCGCGCTTTGATGGCGGGCACGAGGTCTGGCGGATTGCCGCCGGTCAGCCGATTTCGGGCGGTGTTGGCAGCGACGGCAAACTGGTTGTGGTGGGTACCCTCAAGGGCGAAGTACTGGCTTTTGATGCAGCGACAGGTCGCGAGAAATGGAAGGCGCGCGTGAGTTCCGAAGTGCTGGCGGCGCCGGCCGTGGGCGATGGTCTGGCGATTGTCCGTTCCGGTGATTCGCGCATTTTCGGCTTTGACGCGGTGGACGGCAAGCGACGCTGGGTCTATCAGCGCAGTACCCCAACGCTTTCGCTGCGTTCCAACGTCGGCGTGGTTCTGGCGGGGCGCGCCACCCTCGCCGGATTTCCCGGTGGCAAGCTGGTTGCCATCGCCAACAACAATGGTGCGGCCGTTTGGGAAGTGACGGTTGCCCTGCCGAAGGGGGCGACTGAATTGGAGCGTGTCGCCGATGTCACCAGTTCACCGGTGGTGAGCGGAAGTACCGTATGCGCCGCGGCATTTCAGGGACGAGTTGCGTGTTTTGACAGCAACAGCGGCAATACCATCTGGTCGCGCGACATGTCTTCCAGCGCTGGGGTCGATATGGACAGCCGCTACGTTTATGTCGCTGACGACAAAGGCGCTGTGCACGCGCTGGATCGAAGCAGCGGGGCCAGTGTCTGGAAGCAGGACAAGTTGTCCAATCGCGGTCTTTCGCGTCCGCTGGCGTTGGGTGACGGGGTTGCGGTAGCGGATTATCAGGGCGTGGTACACCTGTTGCGCCTAGAGGACGGCGCTTTTGCCGCACGCGTCACTACTGATGGCAGCGCGGTGCGGGCAGAGCCGGTGCGCTTCGGTGGCGGCCTGCTGGTGCAGACCGCGAATGGCGGGCTGTATGCGCTGGAAGCTCGTTAAGCCCTTGTCCGGCGTGGGTCCACACAAACTTTTTCGGCTTGGCTGAGCCGCCCTGGGATGAAACCTACTCTGGTAATCGTCGGCCGGCCGAATGTCGGCAAGTCGACCCTGTTCAACCGCCTCACGCGCTCGCGTGATGCGCTGGTGGCCGATCAGCCGGGCTTGACGCGGGATCGTCATTACGGCCATGGCCGGCTCGGCAGCAAGCCGTATCTCGTGGTGGATACCGGCGGTTTCGAGCCGCAGGCAAAAGAAGGCATCGTGCACGAAATGGCGTTGCAGGCCGAGGCGGCGATTGCCGAAGCCGATGTGCTGATATTCGTGGTCGACGTGCGTGCCGGCCTGACACCGCAGGACAAAGTCATTGCCGATCTGTTGCGCCGGAGCGGGCGACCGCTGCTGCTCGCCGCGAACAAGGGCGAAGGCATGGATCGCGCGGTGGTTGCAGCCGAGTTCTATGAGCTCGGCTGCGGCGATCCCTGCGTGATTTCGTCCGAGCACGGCGAGGGTGTGCGCGAACTGGTCGAGCTTGCGCTGGCGCCGTTTCCCGAAGACGGTGAGGCAGATAATGCCTCGGCCGGTCCCAAGGTTGCCATTGCCGGACGACCCAATGTCGGCAAGAGCACGCTGGTCAACACGCTGCTCGGTGAAGAGCGCGTGATCGCCTTTGACATGCCGGGCACCACGCGCGATGCCATCGAGGTGCCGTTCGAGCGCAACGGTCGCGCCTACACCCTGATCGATACCGCGGGTCTGCGGCGCCGCGGGCGCGTGTTCGAGACCATCGAAAAGTTCTCGGTGATCAAGACCCTGCAGGCCGTAGAGGAAGCCAACGTGGTGGTGCTGCTGGTCGATGCCACCCAGGAGATATCCGACCAGGACGCACACATTGCCGGTTTCGTGGTCGACGCCGGACGGGCGCTGGTGGTCGCAGTGAACAAGTGGGATGCGGTGGATGACTATCGCCGCGAGCGGATCAAGCTGGACATCATGCGCAAGCTGAACTTCCTTGGATTTGCCCAAGTGCATTACGTTTCGGCACTGAAAGGGAAGGGTATCACCGGTATCCTGTCCTCGGTGGATAAGGCTTACGCGGCAGCAATGGCCAAGCTGTCCACCCCGAAACTGACCCGCGTGCTGATTGCCGCCGTCGAAAAGCAGACGCCGCCGCGCCATGGAGCTTTTCGTCCCAAGCTGCGCTATGCCCATCAAGGCGGCAGCAATCCGCCGATCATCGTCATTCATGGCAATGCCCTGGAGCACATTCCGGCTTCCTATACCCGGTTTCTGGAACGCTACTTTCTGGAGGCCTTCAAGCTTCAGGGCACGCCCCTGCGCATTCAGTACAAGACCAGCAAGAATCCCTTTGCCACTGAAGATCGGCCAGCAAAGTCAAAGCTCCGGCGCGAGAGAAGTGAAAGTCGGCGCTGATGGCACGGCGCCGCGAAATCGATTACAGTATTTGACTCAAAAACCTCCAGTTCGAAGAAGAAGTTTCAGCAAGAGCTAACGCCAGCCCTATCGGCGTTCAGTGCAGTCCATAACTAAAAAGGATCACCAACCATGAGTAATAAAGGGCAAATGCTACAAGACCCGTTTCTGAACACGTTGCGTCGTGAACACGTTCCGGTTTCCATCTACCTGGTCAATGGCATCAAGTTGCAGGGGCAGATCGAATCCTTCGACCAGTATGTTGTTCTGCTCAAGAATACGGTGACCCAGATGGTGTACAAACACGCCATCTCGACGGTTGTTCCAGCGCGTCCGGTAAATTTTGCCGCCGAAGCCGAAGTCGATTGACCGCTGCCTGTCGCAGTCGGCGTTCGCCACGAAGGCATCGCCCTGATGTTTGAGCGTCCTGCCAGCGGTGAAAACGCCGTTCTGGTGCAACTCGATTTCGGCGAGGGCGATTTTGCCGAGCGGCTTTCCGAGTTCAATCTGCTGGTCGGTAGCGCCCGCGCTCGTCCGCTGGCGGTAATTTCCGGAAAGCGCTCGCGTCCGGACCCGGCGCTTTTTGCCGGCAAGGGCAAGGTGGCCGAAATCGGCGATGCCGCGCGGCTGCACCAGGCGGACGTCGTGGTCTTCAACCACGAACTATCGCCGGGTCAGCAGCGCAATCTCGAACGTGCCCTGGAATGCCGCGTCGTCGATCGCAGCAGCCTGATTCTGGATATCTTCGCTCTGCGTGCCAAAAGCCACGAGGGCAAACTTCAGGTCGAACTTGCACAACTTCAGCATCTCGCTACCCGACTGGTGCGTGGCTGGACACACCTTGAACGGCAGAAGGGTGGCATCGGCTTGCGCGGACCGGGTGAAAAGCAGCTCGAAACCGATCGTCGCTTGCTGGGCAAACGTGTCTCCTTGCTCAAGGACCGACTGAAACAGCTGGAGCGCCAGCGCGAAGTGCGCCGACGCGCGCGGACCCGGGGCGAGGTGCTCGCAGTTTCTCTGGTGGGCTACACCAACGCGGGGAAAAGCACGCTATTCAACGCCTTGACCAAGGCCGGGGCCTATGCCGCAGACCAACTGTTCGCCACGCTGGATACCACCTCGCGCCGGTTGTTTGTCGAAGGTGCGGGGCCGATCGTTCTTTCTGATACCGTCGGCTTCATTCGCGATCTTCCGCATGCCTTGGTGGCGGCTTTTCAGGCTACCCTGGAAGAGACGGCGCAAGCCGATCTGCTGTTGCAGGTGGTTGATTCCGCCAACCCCGACCGCGACCAGCAAATGGTTGCGGTAGGCGCGGTATTGAAGGAGATTGGGGCGCTGAAGGTTCCGCAGATTCTGGTGTGGAACAAGGTCGACCTGACCGCCGCAAGCCCCGGAATAGAGCGTGATGACTGTGGTAACATTTCCCTTGTCCGCCTGAGCGCTCGCACCGGGGCCGGGGTGTCGTTGCTGCGTGAGGCTGTTGCCGAAGTGGCAAGCCGGCATAACGAATTTTCCGCTGCCGCCTGATACCTCCCTGACGCTTTTCTCCTTCTTTTACTACCCAAACCAAACAAACGTGATCGCCGGAATTCTCATGTCTCTCAATGACCACGGCTGGGGCAACCAGCCCGGTGGTGGCAAGCGCGGTGGCGGCAATCAAGGCCCCCCCGATCTCGAAGAACTCTGGCGTGATTTCAATCGCCGCTTGTCCGGCTTGTTCGGCAACAAGGGTGACGGCGGAGGGGGCGACAGCGGCGGTGGTGCGGGCAACCGGATGCCATCGATCAGTCCAAAACAGTTCGGTGGGGGTCTCGGCATCATCCTGATGCTGGTGGCCGCGATCTGGCTGGGCAGCAGCTTCTACATTGTCGATGCCTCCCAGCGCGGCGTCGTGCTCCAGTTTGGCCGTTTCAAGGAATCCACCGAGCCGGGTCTGCGCTGGCGTTTGCCGTGGCCGATCCAGAGCCACGAGATCGTCAATCTCACCGGCGTGCGTACGGTCGAAGTCGGCTATCGCGGTTCGGACAAGAACAAGGTGCCGAAGGAGGCACTGATGCTGACCGACGATGAGAACATCGTCAGTGTCCAGTTTGCCGTGCAGTATCTGCTCAAGGATCCGAAGGCCTACCTGTTCAACAACCGCCATCCGGATGATGCGGTCATGCAGGCTGCCGAAACTGCGATTCGCGAGGTGGTCGGCAAGAACAAGATGGACTTCGTGCTCTACGAGGGCCGCGACCAGATCGCCGCGAATACGCAGAAGCTGATTCAGGACATTCTAGATCGCTATGAGACCGGCATCCAGGTGCGTTCGGTAAGCATGCAGGGTACTCAGCCGCCGGAACAGGTTCAAGCAGCGTTCGACGATGCGGTCAAGGCAGGGCAGGACCGCGAGCGCCAGAAGAACGAAGGACAGGCCTACGCCAATGACGTGATTCCACGGGCGCGTGGCGCGGCTTCGCGCCTGATGGAGGAGGCCACCGGCTATCGTCAGCGCATCATCGTCACCGCCGAAGGCGATGCCTCGCGCTTCAAGCAGGTTCTCACCGAGTACAGCAAGGCGCCGGAAGTGACCCGCAGCCGCATGTATCTTGAAACCGTGCAGCAGATTTATGCGAATACCAGCAAAGTGCTGCTTGACTCCAAGGGGTCCGGCAACCTGCTGTATCTGCCGCTCGACAAGCTGATGCAGGCGACGGCGGCGACTGTCGCTGCGCCGGCCGCCGCGGAAGCCGCCGTGGTGCCGCGCGGTGCTGTCCCCGCGCCGGTGGCTGCCACGCCGGACGCACCGCCACAGACGGAGCGCATGGCACCGGGTGACGCGCGCAGTCGCGGCAATCTCGGCTCACGCGAGCGGGGAGAACGCTGATGCAACGCCATTTGTCTTTCGTCGCTTCATTCATCTTCGGTCTTCTGGCGTTGTTTGCCATGACGATCTTTACAGTTGACCAGCGTCAGTTCGCGATCATTTTCCAACTAGGAGAAATCAAGGAGGTTGTGTCCGAACCGGGTCTTGCGTTCAAGTGGCCGCTGATTCAGAACGTGCGGATTTTCGACAAACGCATCCTGACGATGGACTCGCCCGAGCCGGAGCGGTTTCTTACCGCCGAGAAGAAGCCGGTGCTGGTGGATTCTTTCGTCAAGTGGCGAATTCACGACGTCAAGGCATACTACAACGCGGTGGGAGGCGACGAGATCCTGGCCAAGACGCGGCTGTCGCAGACCGTTAATTCGGGCCTGCGCGAAGAGTTCGGCCGACGCACCGTGCATGACGTGGTCTCGGGCGCGCGGGACGACATCATGGTTGCGGTGAAGAAGAAGGCCGATGCCGACATGCGTGCCATCGGCGTGGAAATTGTCGATGTCCGCCTGAAGCGTGTCGACCTGCCGCCGGAAGTGTCCGAGTCGGTCTATCGGCGCATGGAAACGGAGCGCAAGCGCGTGGCCAACGAATTGCGCGCCGAGGGCGCCGCGGAAGCCGAAAAGATCAAGGCCAATGCCGACCGCCAGCGCGAGGTGATTCTCGCCGAGGCCTATCGTGATGCGCAGAAGATCAAGGGTGAGGGCGATGCCAAGGGCACCGCAATCTACGGCCGTGCCTTCGGCGAGAACCCCGAGTTCTATGCTTTCTATCGCAGCCTCGAAGCCTATCGCAGCAGTTTCAAGAACAAGAGCGACGTGATGGTAATCGAGCCCAATTCCGAGTTCTTCAAGTATCTGAAGAGCAGCGGCAAGGGCAAGTAATTCGGGTTGGTACCGGTTTGAAATGCTCAATATTCTGCTGCTGGCTTTCGCCCTGATGCTGGTGATCGAAGGTCTCCTGCCCTTTCTTGCGCCACGCGTATGGAGGGAAACCTTCCGTCGTGTGACTGAACTGTCCGACGGACAGATTCGCTTTATTGGCCTATCGTCAATGCTGGTCGGCGTCGTCCTGCTTACCGTATTCCACTGACCGTCATGGCAAATCGGCGCTGGCTCCTGCCTGAAGCGATTGAAGACGTGCTGCCGCGTGATGCAGTGCGCATCGAGTCTCTGCGGCGCAGCCTGCTCGACGAATTTGTCCGCCACGGCTATGATTTTGTCATTCCGCCGCTGCTTGAATATGTCGACTCGTTACTGACCGGCAGCGGCCACGATCTTGATTTGCGCACCTTCAAACTGGTGGACCAACTCTCCGGTCGCAGCATGGGCGTGCGCGCCGACATCACGCCGCAGGTGGCACGCATTGACGCCCATCTGCTGAACCGCAAGGGTGTCACGCGGCTTTGCTACTGCGGTAGCGTGCTGCACACCTTGCCGGCCGGCTTCAATGCGACGCGCGAGCCCCTTCAGATCGGTGCCGAACTCTACGGCCATGCCGGGCTGGAGGCCGACATCGAGGCAATTAGGCTGCTGGCCGCTGCGCTTGGCCTGTGCAACATCGACGCAACACGATTTGATCTCGGCCATGTCGGCGTTTTTCGCGCGCTGACCAAGCAGGCTGCTCTGGCGCCGGAAGCCGAAGAGGAACTTTTTGACGCTCTGCAGGGCAAGGATCTGCCGACGGTGCGCGAACTGGCCGTCGGCCTTGCCGATCCGATCCGTTCTGCACTGCTGACCCTGCCGGAGCTTTATGGCGACCGGCGGATGCTGGATAGGGCGGCGCAGGTCCTGCCCGCGTTGCCCGAGATCGATGCGGCGCTGTCCGAACTGCGACGCCTTGCCGACGCCCTCGCGGACTTGCCCCTGAGCTTCGATCTGGCCGACCTGCGCGGCTACCATTATCACAGCGGCGTGGTCTTTGCTGCCTATTGTGCCGGCAGTCCCGGGGCCGTGGCGCTGGGCGGTCGCTACGATGATTTCGGACGGGCTTACGGTCGCGCACGACCTGCCACCGGCTTTTCCATGGACCTGCGCGAACTGGCGCGACTGTCACCGAATGGAGAACCGCATGGTGCGATTCTCGCCCCCTGGCCCGAAGACGATGCCCTCCACGCCGAGGCCTCGCGCCTGCGCGCGCAAGGCGAGCGAGTGGTGCTGGCCTTGCCGGGGCACGAAGGCACTTGGCGCGAGGCCGGCTGTGACCGGATTCTGCTACGCAGCGGTAATGACTGGATCATTGAATCCCTGAAGGAAAACTGAAATGGCAAAAAATGTCGTGGTCGTCGGCACCCAGTGGGGCGACGAGGGTAAGGGCAAGATCGTCGACTGGCTGACGGATCACTCACAGGGAGTGGTGCGCTTTCAGGGCGGACACAACGCCGGCCATACGCTGGTCATCGGTGGCAAGAAGACGGTGCTGCATCTGGTGCCTTCCGGCATCCTGCGTGGCGGCGTCACCTGTTATATCGGCAACGGGGTCGTGCTGTCGCCTGAAGCCCTGATGAAAGAACTCGACGAACTCCTGGCGGCCGGCATCGATGCGGAGCCGCGGCTCAAGATATCCGAAGCCTGCCCCTTGATCCTGCCCTACCACCAGGCCATCGACGTTGCCCGTGAAGTCGCGCGCGGCAGCAACAAGATCGGCACCACCGGACGCGGTATTGGCCCGGCGTACGAGGACAAGGCGGCGCGGCGCGCCATCCGTCTGCAGGATCTGACCAAACCCAAGCGCTTTGCCGAGCGGTTGGGCGAGATTCTCGAATACCACAACTTCGTGCTGAAGAACTTCCATGGCGCCGCGCCAGTCGATTTTCAGCAGGTCTATGATGGCGCAATGGCCATCGCGCCGCGCCTGACAAGGCTGATTGCCGATGTGCCGCGCGCACTCTACGATGCTCACAGGGCCGGCGCCAATCTGCTTTTCGAGGGCGCCCAGGGCACCTTGCTCGACATCGATCACGGCACCTATCCCTTCGTTACCTCCTCCAACTGTGTCGCCGGCGCGGCGGCGGCGGGCGCGGGGGTTGGGCCTGGCATGCTGCACTACATTCTGGGCATCACCAAGGCCTACACCACGCGAGTGGGCGGTGGCCCCTTCCCGACCGAGTTGTACGACGCCCTGGACAAGCAGGACCCGGTGGGCAAGCATATGGCCACCAAGGGCCACGAATTCGGAGCCACTACCGGACGTGCGCGGCGCTGCGGCTGGTTTGACGCCGCTGCATTGAAGCGATCGATTCAGATCAACGGCATCTCAGGGCTATGCGTTACCAAACTGGATGTGCTCGACGGTGTCGAAGAACTCAAGATTTGCACCGGCTATCGCATCAATGGCAGCATTTCCGACATCCTGCCAGTAGGTGCGGATGATCTTGCCTGCTGCGAACCGATCTACGAGTCTTTGCCGGGCTGGAAGGGCAGCACCGTCGGTGTCAAGGCGCTGGACGGCCTGCCGGCGGAGGCACGCGCATACATCAAGCGTATGGAACAGCTTTGCGATGTGCCGGTGGACATGATTTCCACCGGTCCGGATCGTGAAGAGACCATAGTCTTGAGGCATCCCTTCGAGTAAGCCGACCCGAAAAAACAAAGGGCCGCTAGCGAAAATCCTGGCGGCCTCTGCTCTTTTCGTTTTCACGTACCATGCTTGGTGCCCAGGAAGGGACTCGAACCCCCACGCCTCGCAGCGCTAGTACCTGAAACTAGTGCGTCTACCAATTCCGCCACCTGGGCAGGCGCGAAACGAGGCGCGAATTCTAAAGGAAATACCCAGATTGTCAAACAAGCCGCATAACACCCACAAGCTTTCAAAGATACGTCGCGCGGATCCGCAGTTCGAGCGCGAAAAGGCGCAGTACGAGCATCCGCTGCCAAGCCGCGAATACGTCCTGCAAACGCTGGCGGCGCAGGGCGCGCCGCTGGAGTTTGGACGTCTCGTGGAACTGCTCGATGTCCAGCCGTTCGAGGTGGACTCCTTCCAGCGGCGGCTGGGGGCCATGGCGCGCGATGCACAGTTGATGCAGAACCGGCGCGGCGACTGGCTGATCCCTGACAAGGCCGACTTGGTGCGCGGCCGCGTCGCCGGCCATCCGGATGGTTTCGGTTTTCTGATTCCTGACGAGGGTGGGCCCGACCTGTTCCTTTCCGCCAAGGAAATGGACAAGGTGCTGCACGGCGACAAGGCCATCGCCCGGGTCATTGGTGTCGACCGCAAGGGGAGGCCGGAAGGCAAAATCGTCGAAGTGACCGAGCGCGTCAACCGGTACGTGGTCGGGCGCGTGGTCGAGGAGCATGGCGTGCGCTTCGTCGTCGCCGAAAACAAGCGCATCAGCCAGGACATTTTGCTGGCCCCCCCCGAGAAGGGCGCGAAGAAGCCGCTCAAGGCGCTGTCCGGACAGGTCGTGATGATCGAACTGATCGAGCAGCCGACTAAACACGGGCAACCCATCGGGCGTCTTGTCGAAGTACTCGGCAACTACGCAGACCCGGGTATGGAAATCGAGATCGCTCTGAGGAAGCACGAACTGCCCTACGAGTTCTCGACCGCGGCGCTGGCTGAAACCAAGAAGTTGCCGGACGCGGTGCGCAAGTCGGACTGGAAGGGCCGCGAGGATGTCACCGGCCTGCCGTTGGTGACTATCGATAGCGAGACCGCGAGGGATTTCGATGACGCCGTATTCTGCGAACGCCAGGGCAAGGGCTTTCGTCTGGTCGTGGCGATTGCCGATGTTTCGCATTACGTGACAGCGGGGGGCGCGCTTGACGGTGATGCCTATGCGCGCGGCAACTCGGTGTATTTCCCGCGGCGCGTGATTCCCATGCTGCCGGAGAAGCTTTCCAACGGCTTGTGCTCGCTCAATCCGCAGGTAGAACGATTGTGCATGGTCTGCGACATGGCGATCAATGCCACGGGCGCGATCAGTCGCTACCGCTTCTATCCGGCGGTGATGTTTTCGCACGCGCGGCTGACCTATACGGAGGTTGCAGCGGCCCTCTACGACAAGGATGCAGATACAAGGGCCCGTCTGGCGCCTGTGCTGCCGCACCTGGAGGCACTGGATCTGCTGTATCGGCAGTTGGCCAAGGAGCGCGTCAAGCGCGGCGCAATAGATTTTGAAACCACCGAAACGCGGATGATCTTCGATGATCACGGCAAGATCGAGCGTATCGAACCGTACGAGCGGAACGAAGCTCATCGACTGATAGAAGAGTGCATGCTGGCGGCGAACGTTTGCGCCTCGGAGTTCTTGCGCGAGCGCGAGCAGCCGTCCCTCTATCGGGTGCATGAAGGCCCGACGCCTGAGCGCCTGATCAAGCTGCGCGATTTTCTCGGTACCTTCGGCTTTCAGCTTGGCGGCGGCGATGAGCCAAAGGCTCAGGACTACGCCAAACTACTGGAAACGATCGGCCAGCGGCCGGACCGGCAACTGCTGCAGACGGTCATGCTGCGATCGTTGCGGCAGGCCATCTACAGCCCCGACAACGTCGGTCACTTCGGCCTGGCGTACGAAAGCTATACGCATTTCACTTCACCGATCCGCCGCTATCCCGATCTGCTCGTTCATCGCGCCATAAAGTCGGCGCTGGCGACACGGCAATACGAGCCGGGCAACTGGGAAGAAATCGGCCTGCACTGTTCCATGACCGAACGCCGCGCGGATGATGCGACGCGCGATGTCGAGGCGTGGCTCAAGTGTTTCTACATGAAAGACCGTGTCGGCGAAGTCTTCGAGGGCAGCATTTCCTCGGTGGTGCCGTTCGGCATTTTCGTTGCGCTGGACGGCGTGTTCGTCGAAGGCTTGGTGCATGTTTCCGAACTCGGCCAGGACTATTTCCATTTCGATGAGAAATCGCATGCCATGGTTGGTGAGCGCAGCGGTCGACGCTTCCGCCTTGCGGACCGGGTGAGGGTGCAGTTGACGCGGGTCGACATGGAAGCCAACAAGATTGATTTTCGTCTGTCCGACGTGACGCCAGCGCGCGGCAAGACAAAGCATTGACATGGGCTCAGCCCGCGGCCACGCTTCACCTAAGCTCGAAAGGCAATTTTGATGTACTCCGGAATTCTTGATCTTCCCTGGTGGGGCTATGTCTCGGGCACTCTCGTGCTGACCCACGTCACCATAGCCGGAGTCACGATCTTCCTGCATCGCCATCAGGCGCATCGCGCGCTGGATCTAGGATCCATTCCCAGTCATTTTTTCCGGCTCTGGCTGTGGCTCACCACCGGAATGGTTACCAAGGAGTGGGCGGCGATTCACCGCAAGCATCACGCCAAGTGCGAGACAGCAGAGGACCCGCATAGCCCGCAGGTATTCGGTCTCAATCGCGTGCTATGGACGGGGGTGCTCCTCTATGTGAAGGAGTCACGCAATGCCGACACGATGGAGCGCTACGGTCATGGCACACCGGATGATTGGCTGGAGCGGAAGCTCTATGCACAGCCATACAAGCTGGGCATCTGGATCATGTTAGGTATTGATGTTGCTGTGTTCGGCGTCTGGCCGGGCGCGCTGATCTGGGGTGTACAGATGGTTTGGATACCCTTCTGGGCGGCCGGTGTGGTGAATGGTGTCGGCCACTTCTGGGGCTATAGAAATTTCTCTTGCGCGGACGCCTCGACCAACTTCTTCCCGCTGGGGATTCTGATCGGTGGCGAGGAACTGCACAACAACCATCATGCATTTGCTACGTCGGCCAAACTGTCGAGCAAGTGGTATGAGTTCGATATTGGCTGGTTGTATATTCGCCTGATGGAAATGCTTGGTCTGGCTCGAGTGAAGAAGGTGGCACCGATGCTCCGGCTCGGTGCAGTTCGCCCGGCCATCGATCTGGATATGCTGCAAGCAGTTGTGACGCATCGCTATGACGTACTGGCAAAATATCTCAAGACCCTGCGCCAGCTTGCCGCCGAGGAATTTGATCAACTGAGGATCGATGCCCGTGAAGGGCGCATGATGAAGCGCCTGTTGGGTGAAAATGGTGCTGCATTGCCGGCACCACAAAGAGAACGCCTGACGGCCCTCCTGGCCCGAAGCGAGGCCTTGGCCAAGGCCTATGCCATGCGCGCCGAGTTGGAGGCGCTGTGGGTCCGTTCTTCGGCCTCGCATGACGAATTGGTGAAGCAGTTACAGGAGTGGGTTGCCCGTGCCGAGCAAAGCGGCATTCGTCAACTGGAGGAATTTTCGAGGCGCCTGCGTTGCTATGCCGTTTGAAATGCCAAGTGCACGGCAATAAAAAACCCGCCAGCGGCGGGTTTTTTGTCGGGAAGGTGCTTAATTACTTCAGCTTTACTTCCTTGTAGGCGACGTGCTTCCTCGCCTTGGGGTCATACTTCAAAAATTCCAGCTTTCCCGGGGTGGTCTTCTTGTTCTTCGTCGTCGTGTAGAAGTGTCCCGTACCCGCGGTGGATTCCAACTTGATCTTTTCGCGTCCGCCCTTGGCCATGATATTTTCTCCTTATTAGACGCGTTCGCCGCGCTCGCGCAGTTCGGCGAGGACAACGTCAATGCCCTTCTTGTCGATGGTGCGCAGGCCGGCGTTTGACACGCGCAGGCTGACCCAGCGGTTTTCGGTTTCGATCCAGAAGCGGCGGCTGTGCAGATTAGGCAGAAAGCGACGCTTGGTCTTATTGTTGGCATGGGACACATGGTTCCCTACCATCGGGGCCTTGCCCGTCACTTGACAAACGCGAGACATGTGATGCTCCTGAATATGCTGATTTCGGAAAGTCGGCTAGTTTACCAAACAATCACTCGAAAACTCAATCATTTTCTAAATCAATCCGCGTTCGGCGAAGGATAGTGGTTCTGCGCTTCCTGCCACGATGAAATGGTCCAGCAGCTTTACGTCTATGATCGCCAGAGCCTGCTTCAGGGATGAAGTGAGCACTTCGTCGGCACGCGAAGGCTCGGCGAGACCGGACGGGTGGTTGTGGGCGAGGATCACCGCGCCGGCATTATGTTCCAGTGCCCGTTTGACCACTTCGCGTGGATAAACGCTGGTTTGCGTCAGCGTGCCGCGAAACAGTTCCTCGCTGGCGATCAACCGGTTCTGGGCATCCAGCCACAGGGCGACGAAGACCTCATGCTGCAGGTTGCCGAGCGACAGGCGCAGCCAGTCGCGAACTGCTTGCGGCGAGGCCAGCGCATCCTTCGTCTTGAGCGACCCGGCCAGCGCGCGGCGGGCTAGTTCCAGTGAGGCGGCTAGTTGGGCGGCTTTGGCGGGCCCAATGCCAGACAGCCGGGCGAGGTCCTTGGTACTGGCGGCGGCAAGGCGGGCCAGGTCGCCATCGAAACTTGCCAGCAGTTCGCGGGCCAAATCCACGGCACTTTTGCCGCGGACGCCGACGCGCAGAAATATCGCCAGCAGTTCGGCGTCCGACAGGGCCGCTGCACCTTGTTGGGCCAGTCGCTCGCGCGGGCGTTCCGCCGCGGGCCAATCGCGTATGGCCATGGTTTAGAATCCCCGCTTGATTGCCTATTGGCGGGATTTTAATGTCATGAGTGAATTTCGGGGCAAACGCATCGTGTTGGGCGTGACCGGCGGCGTGGCGGCCTACAAGGCAGCGGAACTGGTGCGGCTGCTGGTCAAGGCCGGTGCAGAAGTGGATGTCGCCCAGACGGCGGCAGGAGCGCAGTTCGTCGGCGCCGCAACTTTCCAAGCGCTCACCGGCCGCCGCGTCTGGCATGGGTTGTGGGACGAGCGCATGGATAGCGGCATGGCGCACATCGATCTTACACGGGGTGCCGCAGCCCTGCTGGTGGCCCCGGCGACGGCCGACTTTCTCGCCAAGCTGGCGCATGGGCTTGCCGATGACCTGCTCTCCACGCTTTGTCTGGCGCGGGATTGCCCCTTGCTGGTGGCTCCCGCCATGAACCGCCAGATGTGGGAAAACCCGGCCACGCAACGCAACATTGCGCAACTGCGTTTGGATGGCGTGAGCATCCTCGGGCCTGCGTACGGCGAACAAGCCTGCGGTGAACTGGGTGATGGACGCATGCTCGAAGCTGGCGAACTGTTCGATGATCTGTATGCGTCCCTGCAAGCCAAGCCGTTCGCCGGCAAGCATGTCTTGCTGACCGCCGGACCGACCTTCGAAGCGCTTGATCCGGTGCGCGGCCTTACCAATTCGAGTTCGGGCAAGATGGGCTTCGCGCTGGCGCGTGCCTGTGTGGATGCGGGCGCAGAGGTGACTCTGATTGCCGGTCCGGTATCGCTCGCCACGCCCCGCGGGGTGCGCCGCGTCGATGTGCAGACTGCGCTGCAAATGCGCGCGGCGGTGATGCAGTCCTTGCCGGGGCAGAACGTGTTCATCGGCGTCGCCGCGGTGGCGGACTACCGGCCACGCCAGACAGCGCCGCACAAGATCAAGAAGGGGCCCGGCAGCCTTACGCTGGAACTCGAAGCCAATCCCGACATCCTCGCCGAAGTGGCGGCGCTTCCCGATGCGCCGTTTTGTGTTGGCTTCGCTGCCGAGAGTCGGGATCTGGCCGCCGGCGCGGAAGGCAAGCGCGTGGCGAAGAAACTTGCGCTGGTGGTCGGCAATCTGGTGCAGGACGGACTATGCGGCGACACCAATGCGGTGACTCTGTTCGATGCGGCGGGTGCCCATGGCCTGCCGCTCGCGGACAAGTCCGAGGTGGCGCGCGGCATCGTCGCGCATATCGTGGCCCTGTTGGGGGGGCAACATGTCCAGCATTGATCTCAAGATTCTCGATGCCCGTCTCCAGGACGAACGATATGCGCCGCAATACTCGACACCGGGATCGGCCGGCATCGACCTGCGCGCCTGCATCGAAATGGCGATCAAGATTCATCCCGGCGAGACGATTCTGATCCCGACCGGCATTGCCATTCACCTCTCTGATCCGGCTTTGGCGGCGATGATTCTGCCGCGCTCGGGTCTGGGTCACAAGCACGGCATTGTATTGGGCAATCTGGTGGGTCTGATTGATTCGGACTACCAGGGCGAGATCTTCGTCTCAACCTGGAATCGCGGCCACGATACCTTTACATTGAACCCGTTGGATCGCCTGGCGCAACTGGTCGTGGTGCCCGTGGTTCAGGTGGCCTTCAACGTGGTCGATGAATTCCCTGCGAGCGAACGCGGTGCGGGCGGATTCGGCAGCACGGGCGTTGCCGGATAGAACTGAAGCTAAGCGGCTAACGCTGCAAGGCGGTGTGCCCAGCTTGCCGCCGACCTACTTGCGCTTCATGAAATATTCAAATTCCTTGTTGCTCTCTGTACTCGAGAGCAGTTCGTTGCCCGTTTGTTTGGCAAAAGCCGCAAAATCCTTTACCGAGCCGGGGTCCGTGGAGGTAACGCGCAACACTTCGCCGGATTGCATTTCCGCCAGCGTTTTCTTGGCGCGCAGAATGGGCAACGGGCAGTTGAGACCGCGTGCATCGAGTTCCTTGTCGAAGTTCATTTTATTTCCTTTTGACAGGTTGCGGACTAGAGGGTCCAGTCAAGGAGACACAAGCCGCTGGAAGCAGGTCACAGCACGGTGAATTTTTCGGTGCACTCGTTGTAGCTCACCAGAATGTACCAAATCAACACGGCTATGCCACCGGCCAGGAGAGCCCAGCCCCAGTTATTGAGCATTACCGGGAAAAATGCCTGATAGCCCATTTTGGTCGCGTCGATTTCATCGATCGTAACCTCCACGACCATCAGGCCGGATTTCTTGAGCAGGGCGCTGGAAATAGAGCCGGATACGGCAAAGAAAAATGCCGCCACCCACAATTTGATATGGCCTTCACCCATGCGCCAAAGGGAACCGGAGGCGCAACCGCCGGCGAAGATCATACCGAAGCCGAATATGAGGCCGCCGAGCAGGGACCCCATCCAGAACGTAGGCGGAATCCCGAGATAGGGGTCGATCAGTTTCTTCTGGATCAGGAGGGCGGCAATCGGTATGCCGATCGCCAGACCAAGAATGATGGCCTTGGTCATTTGACCTTCGCCGGTCATGAATGGCTCGCGGAAACAGCGAGCAAAACACAGGCGTGAGCGGTGCATGATGAACCCCATGGCAAACCCGGCAAGGATGACAATTCCACGGGCTTCGAGCCGTTCATTCCCGGAGGTGTACCAATCCGTTGCCCAATACAAAACCGCAATGACCACTCCGAGTCCCAGCAGCGGATAGACGGAAAGCAGGGAGGGCGGCACGTGGAGCGTGCGTGGTGCCTGCATGCCCCACTCGACATGTTCAAGCGTCCATAGCAGGGATTTCAGACCAATCACGGCGCCGCCGATCAGGCCGACCCACATCACCCAACCCGCGGGCGAAGAATGCAGCACCGGAGTGAAGAAGCCGCCGCTGGTGCAGCCACCGGCCAATGTCGCTCCAAGGCCCATCAAGCAGCCACCCATGATTCCCCAGACGTATTCCAGTTTGGGTGGCCGGTTAATGAGGAACTGGCGCGACAGCAGGGCGGCGCAGAACGCCCCCAGAACTAACGTCATGTTCATCAGAGACATCCTGTGCATCAACAGGGTTTCCAGTTTTTGCGGCACGCCGAGGAGCGGGCCGATACCGATCATGTTGTTGAAGTAGTCACCCCAAAGCTTGAGGCCGCCGTAAATGCCCCAGAACATGCCGCTTACCATGAGGCCGATGATGATCAGAATCATCAGAACAGCCCCCAGATATGGGGACCACTCCTCAACAAAAACTTGCTGATAGTCCTGTTTGAGTCCTTCGATCCAACAGGCGCCGCCATCAGAGCTCATATCCGATCCTTTGCTTGCAACGTTTGACAATCAACACTACCGCCCACTCGACGCGAGCGACGGTACAACATCTAGAGACATTGGGCGGTTAGCGGCGCCGCCTGGCAACCACGAACCTCAGTCGCAGCTTGTTGGCGTGTCGCTATCCTTGGCACCCATGGCGAGAAATGCCCTGACGTCCTCAAACAGATCGGCCTCGGGCACTTCGGCGTACTTCGCGGCCGCCTGGTTCTTGGCCTTGATGCTGGCACGATATTCCTTGCTGAAGTAGGACTTGACGGTATCTTTGCCCTTGGCGTGCTTGTCGGCCTGCAAGTAGGAATTCCACTCCGCCTTGGTCTTGGTATTGGGAGAGATGGCGCCAATCGGTTTTTCCATGTGGCAAACCGTACAGACCATGCGGTAATAGACGCGGCCCCGCTTTGTGTCGGCGGCTTGCGCGGTGAATGAGGCAGCCATGATCGCCAGCAGAAGTGCCGATGCCAAGGGTTTCAACAGTTTCATTGTGTAATTCCTCATCAATTGCAGACTTTGCAGGCCGTGAGGCTGACCTGCAAAGTCTGGCTTCCTCAGCCGAACATTTCCGTAGTGATATTCCTGAACCAGCTATCCGCATGGGCGGCTTCAACCTTGCGATATGCCGGGGAGGCATCCATGGGCGACACGCCGCCCGAGCCAGGCACTTCAATCAGTTGCCCCTCCTTCACCTGATAGATGCCTACTATGGAGATGCCATGATCGGGCGTGATCAGGCTGTAGCAGGTGTTGAGGTAAGCCGATTCATCCGGTTCTACCCCTCGTAGCGACGCGACGATTGCCGCTGCGGCGACTTTCCCCTGAGTATTGGCACCGTATCCCGATTTCGGCATGGCGCCACCGACGCTGGCATCCCCGATGACGTAGATATTCTTGTGCATGGTCGATTCGAATGTCACCGGATTGTTCGGACACCATCCTTTCGGGCTTACCAGGCCCGTCGTGTGGGCGATATGTCCGGCATGCTGCGGCGGGATTACGTTCAACACATCGGCCTGGTGCTTCGTTCCAACGACCGAAATGGCCGTGCGCGTGGCCGCATCAATTGCGTCGATTTCACCGCCCTTGGCCGCCGCCACCCATTCGATCATGTCGCCATAGTGTTGCTTCCAGCCTTGCATGAACAGGCCCTGCTTGGAGAACTTGTCCTTGGCGTCGAGAATGATGATCTTCGACCGAGGCTTATGCTGCTTGAGGTAATGGGCAATCAAGGCCGCCCGCTCGTAGGGGCCGGGGGGGCAGCGGAATGGATTGTCCGGAACGGTGATGACGACGACACCCCCGTCCTTCATGCTCTTGAGCTGGTTTGTCAGCAGCGTAGTCTGTGGCCCCGCTTTCCATGCATGGGGAATAGTAAGGCTGGTCGCTTCGTCATAGCCCTTGACAGCGCCCCACTTGAAATCGACACCGGGCGCGACAATGGCGCGGTCGTAATCGAAGGTTTTGCCGCCACTGATCTTCACTTTCCTTGCCTGCGGATCGATCGACTCAACGGTGTCGTAAACCACAGTGATTCCATGCCGCGACAGTCCGTCGTAGCCGAAGGTCAGATCTTCAAGTTTTCCAAAGCCCGCCAGCACCGTATTGCTCAGGGGGCAGGAAACGTATTGCTTGTTCTTTTCGATCAACACCACATCCAGGCCGGGCTCGGCCATCTTGAGATATCTCGCAGCGATGGCCCCGCCATAACCGCCACCGACGACGACCACCTTGGCCTTGACGGCAGCGCTGGCGCGAGTTGCGCCCAGACCCATGGCTGCTGCTACAGAGGCACCGCCCATGGTCTTGAGGAAATTTCTTCTGTTCGAATTTGACATGACAGTGGTCCCTTTCTATTTCTTGCTGGCGTAGAACTGCAACAATGCGTCGATATCTTCCTTGGTGGTGGTCGCGAATATTTGCTTCTTGGGATGATTGCTCGCCCAACCAGGATTATTGACGTCATTCAGGTACATCTGCAGGTAACCGGTCCACTGTCCGGCCAAGCGTGGTGGCGCATCGCCCTCGACTACGACGGAGCCATCCTTCTCGTGGCAGACGTCGCAACGCTTGGCGTGGATGGCACTCCCGAGTTTGGCCAGGTTGGCATCAGCTTTTTCTGACGAGGAAACCCATTGTTGCTTGGCAAAGAATTCCGACATGGCCGCAATCTGCGCATCGTTGTATCCCTTCGCAATGCGTCCCATGACGGTAGCGCCTCGAGTACCGTCCCGGTATTTCTTCATGGTGGTCTCGATGTACGATTTGGACAGCCCGCCAATAACCGGCATCGTGGTACCTGCGCTCGCACCGTTGACGCCATGACATCCGGCGCAGGTATTCCCGATATTGCTGCCGGAAATGCCACCGGCCTGCGACCCCGCCGAAAAAGTTAACCCGATGGCGAGAGCCACCCCAGCGATATGTAGTCTCATTGCTGATCTCCTCCTATTGCGTTAATTGGTGATTTTCTGTACTGCCCGGATTCATCGTCCCTTTTGCTTGCAATCTACTTTCTGCTTCCACCAGCGACCAACTTGTTTGTCCCCAGCGAGACACTAACCAACGACATTGCTACCCCTGATCCAGCCTTTCAAAATCGCAAGCCGCAGTTCTGAATCCGCCGCAAGCGAGAAAAAACGGAGTTCGCTGACAATCTCCTCTCGGGGTCTAAGACCACGTCCCAATAGTTGTTATTTACTTGCGCGAATACTACTGCCCGCGCCTTGTCGAACCAATCATAAAAATATGATTAACCGATAGACCTCATTGCTTCATAAATTCACCATATTCGAGATATCTAATGCTCGTTTCGATTTGGGTTGCCGCACTGGGAGTTGACACAATTCATGCTCAATATTGACGCCGCCAAGCGTCGGCGCGACGAGCACCGCTGCGGAGCGAAGAAAGCCGGCGCAACATATCCGGCCTAAGCGCGATTTCCCCCTGGCCCTGCCGTTTGTCTCGAAACAAAGCGAAGCAATTCGCAAAAGAACGACCGCGGGATGATGGCTTTCAGGATGGAACTTTCACCCCCAAATGAAACGGCGCCCTTCTTGCGTCGGGCGCCGTGTCCACCGTCCCGCCAGCGCCGACTTCTGCCGGCGCGGCTGGTCTTCCCTACTCCATGGCTTCGTATAAAGGCAGCGTCAGGAACTCGGGATAATTATCAGCGAGCGACATCTCTTCAAAAATCTTCGCTGCCCGGTCGTAGGTTTCGGTCTTCTCACCCTGCGCGGTGACTGTGGCCTTCACTTTCGCCAGTTCCTCGGGGATGAAGCCGCGCACCATCTCGGCGGTGACCTTGCGGCCATCATCGAGTTTTCCCTTGGGCGACACGACCCACTGCCACACTTGCGAGCGGCTGATCTCTGCCGTGGCGGCGTCTTCCATCAGGTTGTGGATGGGTACGCAACCATTGCCGGCGAGCCAGCTACCGAGGTAATGGATGCCGACGTTGATGTTGTTGCGCACCCCAGCTTCTGTGATCGGCTGCTCGGGTTGGAAGTTGAGCCAGTCCTTGGGGCCGAAGTTTTCGTCGCGTTGCTTTTCCCACTGGTTGGGTCGCTCGCCCAACACCTTCTGGAATTCTTCCGCAGCGATCGGCACCAGACCCGGGTGGGCGACCCAGCCGCCGTCAAAGCCATCGTTGGCGTCGCGGGTCTTGTCGTGACGAATGCCGGCCAGCGCCTTCTCGTTGGCTACCGGATCGTTCTTGATTGGGATCAGGGCGCTCATGCCGCCGATGGCTGGCGCGCCGCGCTTGTGGCAGGCCCTGACCAGCGCCAGTGCATAGCTGCGCATGAAGGGCACTTCCATGGTGATGGCGCCGCGATTGGCAAGACAGAAATCCTTGTTGCGCTTGAACTTCTTGATGCAGGAGAAGATGTAGTCCCAACGCCCGGCGTTGAGGCCAGCGCTGTGCTCGCGCAACTCGTAGAGGATTTCTTCGAGTTCGAAGGTGGCCAGTATCGTCTCGATCAGTACAGTGGCCTTGATCGAGCCCTGCGGCAGGCCTATTTCGTCTTGTGCCATGATGAAGATGTCATTCCATAGGCGTGCTTCGACGTGGCTTTCCATCTTCGGTAGATAGAAGTAGGGGCCAGCGCCACGGGCGATTTGCTCCTTCGCGTTGTGGAAGAGGAACAGGGCGAAATCAAAGACTCCGCCGGAGACGCGCTGGCCGTCGATCAATACATGCTTTTCGTCCAGATGCCAGCCGCGTGGCCGCACTTGCAGAGTGGCGATCTTGTCATTGAGCTTGTATTCCTTGCCGGCTTCGTTTCTGAACGACAGATCGCGGCGGATCGCCTTGTAGAGATTGATCTGGCCCTGAATCAGGTTGTCCCACTTAGGGCTGTTGGAGTCCTCGAAATCGCTCATGTAGGAGTCAGCGCCGGAGTTGTAGGCGTTGATGATCATTTTGGCTTCGACTGGGCCGGTGATCTCGGTGCGGCGACGTTCCAGCGCCTTCGGCAATGGCGCAATCTTCCACGCGCCTTCGCGGATGTGTTTGGTTTCGGGCAGGAAATCGGGCATTTCGCCGGCATCGATGCGAGCCTGGCGGGCGACGCGGGCCTTGAGCAGTTCCTGACGACGGGGCTCGAAGGCGCGGTGCAGTTTGGCGACCAGCGCCAAGGCATCGGGCGTAAGAATCTTTGCGTATTCGGCGGTGATGGGGGCGTTGATCTGAACGCCGGCGGGCAGGCTCATGAGGGGCTCCTTGATGTGGATTGCGGCAAGCTATGAATTGTATTCTTGCCTATTCGGATACAGAAGCTATGATTCGAGCAATTGATTATTGACCGATAGTATCGAATGGATCAGTTCAAGCAAATTTCTGCCTTCGTCGGCGTCGCAAGTCGCGGCAGCATGTCGGCAACCGCCCGCGCCGAGGGTGTGACGCCGGCCATCATCGGGCGGCGCCTGGACGCGCTGGAAGAGCGTCTTGGCGTCAAACTTCTTTTGCGCACCACGCGGCGGATTTCGCTGACCTTCGAGGGCGCCGCGTTTCTCGAGGACTGCCAGCGCATCTTGCGCGAACTGGCGGACGCGGAGGGTGCGGTGAGTCTGGGCGGTATCCGCCCCGGCGGACACTTGAAAATATCGGCCCCAGCGGGTTTCGGTCGGCGTCATGTGGCGCCGTTGCTGACCCGTTTCATAGAAGGCAACCCGGAAGTTACGGCGCGGCTTGACCTGTCAGACCGTCTCGTTGATTTGGTCGAGGAGAACGTGGATTGCGCCATACGCATTGGTGATTTAGCCGATTCGAGCCTGATCAGTATCCGACTGGGCGAGATGCAGCGGGTGGTTGTCGCCAGCCCCGATTACATTGCGAAATTCGGCGTGCCGCCAGCGCCGACTTCTCTGGCCGATCACAACTGCCTGTCGCTGCGGCAGCAGCGCGGCTGGATGCTGCGCATTGAGGGCGAGGTGAGGACCGTCAAGGTGGGCGGCAGCGTCGAGTGCAACGATGGCGCCGTTTTGCACGATTGGGCGCTGGCCGGCAAGGGCTTGGCGTGGCGTTCATTGTGGGAAGTCAGAGCAGATATTGCGGCGGGAAGGCTGGTGACGGTACTGGATGAATTCGCCGCGCCGCCGGTGGGTATTCATGCTGTGGTGCCGCAGCGCAGGCATCTACCGCTGCGAGTCAGGCTGTTTATCGATTTGCTGAAAGCGACGTGGCGCGATCCGGCCTATTGGGCAGCTTCGGCAGGCGTCTGATTTCCTCGCGGGGCATCACGGCAAAGCCTGCTGCAGAAACAGGTCCAGTTGGCGAACCCAGTCCGCTCTACCAAAGACGAAGCCTTCGTTGTGCCCACCCGCAAGTTCGATAAATCGCTTTGGCTGCCGGGCGGCCTCGAATAGACGCTGGCCATGAGCGAAGGCAATGATATCGTCATCGCGACTGTGGATCACCAATACCGGGCAGGCAATTTGTGCCAGGAGCGCCAGGCTGTCGTAGCGGATGCGGGCCAGCAGGCGTATCGGCAACAGCGGATACAGGTCGGATCCCATGTCGGGCACGGAGGTGAAGGTCGAGGCCAGTATTAGAGCGCCGGGACGGCTTCCTGCCGCCAGTTGCGTTGCCACGCCACCACCGAGCGACTCGCCAAAGAGAATGATGCGGCCGGGAGAAAATCCGAGTGCTTGCGTGGCATGGCGCCAGGCGGCTTCGGCGTCGCGATAAGTCCCATCCTCGGATGCGGTGCCGCTGCTGCGACCGTAACCGCGGTAGTCGAGGATCAGTGTGGCAAGACCCAGATCATGGAACATGCGCAGATAGTCGAGCCGGTGAGCAATATTGCCGGCATTGCCGTGGAAGAAGATCACCAGGCCGCGCGCTGTGCGGTTTGTGGCGGCCGGCACAAACCAGCCGTCGAGGGTTTCACCGTCGGCGGTGGGAAGATCCAGCGGGGTGAAAGCCAGTCCGATATCGGCCGGGCTGGCGCGAAATTCGCGATCGATCTCCGGCAGGAATACCAGTGAGGACTGCCGAAAATAGATCAGGACTGTAAGCCCCAGATAGACCAGCAGAATAATCTGGAGTGCCGACCAGAGCATCATTGAACCTTTCCTGGGTAGCGGAGCGGTCATCGACGGGATTGGTGCCAGGAGTTGTCCGCACGCGGATCGCGTGGGGTTACTTTAGCCCATAAAAAAGGCCGCATCGGGTTTCCGATGCGGCTTTCCTGGAAGCGCTAACCTGTCGCTGCTTACTGGAACTGCTCTTCTTCGGTCGAGCCGTGCAGCGCGGTGACCGACGATGCGCCGCCCTGAATCACCGTGGTGACATCGTCGAAGTAGCCGGTGCCGACCTCCTGCTGGTGCGAAACGAAGGTATAGCCGCGGTCGCGGGCGGCGAATTCCGGCTCCTGCATCTTCTCGACATAGGCCGTCATGCCGCGCGCCACATAATCCTGAGCCAGGTCGAACATGTGGTACCACATGTTGTGGATGCCGGCGAGCGTGATGAACTGGTACTTGTAGCCCATGGCGCCCAGTTCGCGCTGGAACTTGGCGATGGTGGCATCGTCGAGGTTCTTCTTCCAATTGAAGGAAGGCGAGCAGTTGTATGCCAGCAGCTTGCCGGGAAATTTGGCGCGGATGGCTTCCGCAAAGGCTTTGGCGAACGCCAGATCTGGCGTGCCGGTTTCGCACCAGACCATGTCGGCGTAAGGGGCGTAGGCCAGGCCTCGGCTGATGGCTTGGCCGAGACCTTTCTTGGTCTTGTAGAAGCCTTCGGAGGTGCGCTCACCGGTGATGAAGGGCTTATCGTTCTCATCGACGTCCGAGGTGACCAGATCTGCGGCCTCCGCGTCGGTGCGGGCGAGGATGATGGTCGGCACGCCCATCACGTCCGCTGCCATGCGCGCGGCGATCAGCTTCTGCACGGCTTCCTGTGTCGGTACGAGAACCTTGCCGCCCATGTGGCCGCACTTCTTGACGGAGGCGAGTTGGTCTTCGAAGTGCACGCCGCCGGCGCCGGCGCGGATCATGGCCTTCATCAGTTCGAAAGCGTTGAGCACGCCGCCGAAACCCGCCTCGGCATCCGCCACGATCGGCACGTGGTAATCGATATAGCCCTCGTCGCCGGCGTTCACACCCTTGGAATGCTGGATTTCGTCGGCGCGGCGGAAGGAGTTGTTGATGCGCTCGACCACTTTCGGCACGGAATCCACCGGATACAGCGACTGGTCGGGGTACATGGCGGCGTAGGAATTGTTGTCGGCCGCGACCTGCCAGCCGGACAGGTAGATGGCTTTCATGCCGGCCTTGACCATCTGCATGGCCTGGCCACCGGTCAGGGCGCCCAGGCAGTTGATGTAGGGTGTGTTGTTCACCAGATCCCAGAGCTTCTCGGCGCCGCGCCGGGCGAGCGTGTGTTCGATTTGGAAGGAGCCGCGCAGGCGGACCACGTCGTCGGCGCTGTAACCGCGCTTGATGCCTTTCCAACGGGGATTTTCGGCCCAGTCCTTGGCCAGGGCGGCCGCTTGTGCTTTGCGATTAGTCATGTTCAATCCTCTGAGGGTTGTTGTCGAAGGGGATGCTCCAAACAGGAACATTGCCGACAGTATAAAGAGGATTCCGCGTTGCAGCAATAGTCTTATATAAGACTACAAAAAATTATTTATTGTTATTTAACAAATGATTGGTCCGCTGATTTCGTGATGCGGGAGCCATGTTGTGATAGTGAAATCCTTCTAAGCTCAATTGATATATATCTTATATAAGACACGAGCTAGTGCAGCGCAGCGGCGCTGACAATTACGCCATCTTCGTCCGCATACAGCCATTCGCCGGGAGTGAAGACTACGCCGCCGAAACTCACCGGAATATCCGCCTCGCCGACGTTCTTCTTGACGGTCTTCATCGGGTGCGTGTCGATTGCAAACATGCCGATGTCCATCTCGCCAATGGCGCGAGAATCGCGAATGCAACCATAGACGACCAGACCCGCCCAGCCGTTCTTGACCCCCAGTGCGGCGAGCTGATCGCCGACCAACGCCCGGCGCAGGCTGCCGCCGCCGTCGATCACCAGCACGCGGCCTCCTCCCGGGGCTTCGAGGGCCGTCCGGACCAGCGAGTTGTCTTCAAAAAGCTTAAGCGTGGCAATGCGGCCATGAAAGGCGGCACGACCGCCATAACTGCTGAACATCGGTTCGACGACGCGTACCTTTGCTTCATGGGCATCGCAGAGATCAGTGGTGAGCAAATCCATGGTTCGATGTCCGGTTTCACCAACAGCTGTCGAGCCGAGCGTTATCCGGTCGGCCGTTGCGGCGAGTCTAAATTGCAGCGGCGATGGGCGGCGCGTTGGCCGTCTCTTCGAACTTGAGCACGACCTTTTCATGCTCGTCAAGGTCAATGGTGACGCGACCGCCGTGAACCAGCTTGCCAAACAGCAATTCGTCGGCCAGCGCCGAGCGGATCGTATCCTGAATAAGGCGCGCCATAGGTCGTGCGCCCATCAGGGGATCGAAGCCTTTTTCTGCGAGCCAAGCACGCAGCGTGTCAGTGAAGATGGTTTCAACCTTCTTCTCGTGGAGTTGCCCCTCAAGCTGCATGAGAAACTTGTCCACCACGCGCAAGATGATCTGGGCATCGAGTGCGCGGAACGAGATGACGGCGTCCAGCCGATTGCGGAACTCGGGCGTGAACATACGCTTGATATCGGCCATTTCGTCGCCTTGACTCTTGTTGGCGGTGAAGCCGATGCTGGTCTTCTGCAAGGCCTCGGCCCCGGCGTTGGTCGTCATGACGATTACCACGTTGCGGAAGTCCGCTTTGCGGCCGTTATTGTCGGTCAAGGTGCCGTGGTCCATGACCTGCAGCAGGATATTGAACACCTCGGGATGTGCCTTCTCGATTTCGTCCAGCAGCAGCACGGCATGCGGCTTCTTGGTCACGGCTTCGGTTAGCAGTCCGCCCTGATCAAAGCCCACATAGCCCGGCGGCGCGCCGATCAGTCTGCTGACGGCATGGCGTTCCATGTATTCCGACATGTCGAAACGAATCAGTTCGATGCCCATGCCATAGGCAAGCTGGCGCGCTACCTCGGTCTTGCCAACGCCCGTGGGGCCGGAGAACAGGAAGCTGCCAATAGGCTTCTGTGGATCGCCCAGTCCGGAGCGCGACATCTTGATCGCCCTTGCCAGGGCATCGATTGCGGCGTCCTGACCGAAGACCATGTTCTTTAGATCGCGGTCAAGATTTTTCAGCGCTGAACGGTCGTCGGCTGAAACGTGCTGCGGCGGAATGCGCGCGATCTTGGCGACGATCTCTTCGATTTCGAGCTTGCCGATGGTCTTCTTCTGTTTCGACTTTGGCAGAATGCGCTGGGCGGCGCCTGCCTCATCGATAACGTCGATCGCCTTGTCCGGCAAATGGCGGTCGTTAATGTACTTGGCTGCCAGTTCAGCCGCGCTGGAAATTGCGGCGGCGGAATACTTGACGCCATGATGTTCTTCAAAACGGGACTTGAGGCCACGCAGGATCGAGACGGTCTCGTCCACCGACGGCTCATTGACATCGACCTTCTGGAAGCGACGCGACAACGCATGATCCTTCTCGAACACGCCACGAAACTCGGTGTACGTGGTTGCTCCAATGCACTTCAGAGCACCAGATGCCAACGCTGGCTTTAGCAGATTGGAGGCGTCCATCGTTCCACCCGACGCTGCGCCGGCGCCGATCAGCGTGTGGATCTCGTCGATGAACAGAATGGCATTCGGGTTGTCCGCCAACTGTTTGAGCACACCCTTCAGGCGCTGTTCGAAGTCGCCGCGATACTTGGTCCCGGCCAGCAGCGCCCCCATATCCAGACAATACACGGTGGCATTGGCAAGAATCTCCGGTACGTTTCCTTCGACAATGTGGCGGGCAAGCCCCTCCGCAATAGCAGTTTTGCCAACACCCGCCTCGCCGACCAGTAGCGGGTTGTTTTTGCGGCGGCGGCACAGGGTCTGAATTACCCGCTCCAACTCCTTGTCGCGACCGATCAGTGGATCAATCTTGCCGGTCAGCGCCAATTGATTAAGATTCTGTGTGAAGTTCTCCAGTGCACCGCCCTTTTCCTGGGTCTCGTTCTCGGTTTCCACCGGATCTTCCTTCCCTCTCGGTTGTGGTGTCTTGGTGATGCCGTGCGAAATGAAGTTCACCACATCCAGGCGCGTGACATTTTGTCGTTGCAGGAAAAATACGGCATGAGAGTCTTTCTCGCCGAAGATTGCTACCAGCACGTTCGCTCCAGTGACTTCCTTCTTTCCCGAGGACTGCACATGAAGGATGGCACGCTGGATTACACGCTGGAACCCGAGTGTGGGTTGCGTGTCAATTTCATCGCTGCCGGCTACGGTCGGAGTATGCTCATTAATGAAAGTCAGCAATTCCTTACGCAGGCCATCCGTATCGGCGGCACAAGCGCGCAGGACTTCGGCGGCGGATGGATTATCCAGCAGCGCCAGCAACAGATGCTCGACGGTAATGAACTCATGGCGCTTCTGCCGGGCTTCGACAAAGGCCATGTGCAAGCTGACTTCAAGTTCCTGGGCAATCATTAGTTTTCCTCCATCACGCAAGCCAGCGGGTGCTGGTGCTGACGTGAAAATTCGCTCACCTGTTCAACCTTTGTTGCAGCCACATCGCGCGGATACACTCCGCAGGCACCTTTTCCTTCACGATGCACCTTGAGCATAACTTGCGTCGATTGCTCGCGCGACAAGCCAAAAAACTTCTCCAGTACGACCACGACGAAATCCATCGGAGTGAAATCGTCGTTGAGCAGCAATACCTTGTACATCGGTGGCGGCTTGGTGCGACTCTGCTCCGGCGCCAAAGCAGCGCCGCCCTCCGGCCCGACTTGCTTGCGTGTAACCATTGCTGGATTCTAATGGGATTCCTGCCCAGTTCAACACCACGAAAAAGAGGGGAATAGGGCGTCCATGGCAGTCTATTTTGGGTCGATCGTCCGATATGCAAGGGTCGGGGATGTGCGATGCAACATCGAAAGTTGTTGACGCTGCTTGACAATGTGCGTAAAACGCCAAGGGTGTTTAGTTCAAAGTCCCCGCAGTGACCTACGGTCGTCTCACAGTCTGTCGAATTGCAGCTCCTCTGAATCGCCGCTTGGCCCCCTCTGCTATTCCGAACTTGAACTTTAAACATGCCCCGGCCGGGGTGCGGTGTTTTGCAGCCCGCAGCGGTGGCCGATTCGTTCGTTTTTGATTAAGGAAAAAGTTACATGGCAACTGGTACTGTTAAGTGGTTCAACGACGCCAAAGGTTTTGGCTTTATTACCCCGGATGACGGCAGCGAAGATCTGTTCGCGCATTTCTCGGCCATCAACATGGCTGGGTTCAAGTCCCTGAAGGAAGGCGACAAGGTGACTTTTGACGTGGTGCAAGGCCCCAAAGGCAAGCAGGCGTCGAACATTCAGAAGCCTTGATGTCCTCGATCTTTTCGGCACCCGGTTAATTCCGGCTCCGGAAAACCAAAGCCCGCCCGACGTAAGAATCGGGCGGGCTTTGTTTTTGCTGCGAACTAGGCTTTGCGGCTTACATCCGATCAATCATCGCTTGGCCGAATGCAGAGCATTTCACTTCCTTGGCGCCTTCCATCAGACGGGCAAAGTCGTAGGTCACGATCTTGTCGCCAATTGCGGCTTCCATCGACTTGATGATGAGATCGGCCGCCTCGGTCCAACCCATGTGACGCAGCATCATCTCGGCGGAGAGAATCAGCGAACCGGGGTTCACGTAATCCTTGCCAGCGTATTTCGGTGCGGTGCCGTGAGTGGCCTCAAATACCGCGTAATCGTCGGAAATGTTTGCGCCGGGAGCAATACCGATACCGCCGACCTGTGCGGCGAGCGCATCGGAGATATAGTCTCCGTTCAGGTTCATTGTGGCGATGACGTCATATTCGGCCGGACGCAGCAGGATCTGCTGCAGGAAGGCGTCTGCAATGCAGTCCTTGATGATGACGCCGCCAGGCAGTTTGAGCCACGGGCCGCCGTCAAGCTCGACGCCACCGAATTCCTTCTTGCCGAGGCCATAGGCCCAGTCACGGAAGCCGCCTTCCGTGTATTTCATGATGTTGCCCTTGTGCACAATCGTTACCGATTTGCGCTTGTTGGCAATCGCGTAGTTGATGGCGGCTCGCATTAGACGCTCAGTTCCTTCACGCGAAACCGGTTTGACGCCGATGCCAGAGGTGTTGGGGAAGCGAATCTTCGTCACTCCCATTTCCTCCTGCAGAAACTTGATGAGTTTCTTGGCTGGAGCCGACTCGGCTTGCCACTCGATGCCACAGTAGATATCTTCCGTGTTCTCGCGGAAGATCACCATGTCGGTCTTGGCTGGATCCTTGAGTGGAGAGGGGATCCCCTTGAAATAGCGTACCGGCCGCACGCACTGGTACAGGTCCATTTGTTGCCGCATGGCGACGTTGAGGGAACTCATGCCACCACCTACCGGTGTCGTCAGCGGGCCCTTGATGGAAACCGAATATTCCTTGCATGCGGTGATGGTTTCTGCGGGCAGCCAGACGTCAGGCCCGTACAGACGGGTAGCCTTCTCGCCGGCATAGACCTCCATCCACGAAATCTTGCGTTTGCCGCCGTAAGACTTCTGCACGGCGGCGTCCACCACCTTTTGCATGACCGGTGTGATGTCCACGCCAATACCATCGCCCTCAATAAAGGGAATGACGGGATTGTCGGGCATCGGGCGACCGGGAATGATTTTCTGGCCTTGTGCGGGAACCTTGATAAGGGAAGTGCTCATGCCTGCTCCGTAATAGTGTGTTGAGAATCAAGAGGAAAGCGGGATGCATCAACGCCAATTATCCTCCAAAACGTACCTTGCGGCGGGTATGGTTGAGGCAGGCGGCCCTAGCACGCACTGGTAGAATCAGCAACGTTAAGCTTACCGAGACTTTGCGCATGCCCGCTGGCGCCTCTGATGAACTGATCGCCGAATCCATCGCAAACGTGCTGGTCGATGGCTTCAACAAGCACTATCACCTCTTTCACGAGAGTTCGGCGCTCGCCAAACAACGCTTTGAAGCGGCCCGCTGGCAGGAAGGCCAGCAGGCCGTGCGCGATCGCATCCAGTTCTATGATGATCGCGTCAGAGAGACCACCGAGAGACTGCATCGCGAGTTCAACGCCGATAGTTTGAGTGATGCTGTTTGGCAGCAGACAAAGCTGCAGTACATCGGCCTGCTGACCAACCACAAACAACCGGAACTGGCCGAAACCTTCTTTAACTCGGTGTTCTGCCGGATCTTGCACCGTACTTACTTTCACAATGATTTCATTTTTGTGCGGCCGGCGGTGTCCACCGAGTATATCGAGTCTGATCCGCCAACCTATCGTTGTTACTACCCGAATGACACGGGCTTCCGCGCTTCGATTCGGCAGGTATTCATCGATTTCGGCTGGACGCTGAAATTTGACAATCTGGATCGCGACGTCGATTTCATTGTGCGCAGCATTGAGTCTCATCTTGGCGCCATGCCGGCGCGCGAGGCCAATCTGCAGATACAGGTGCTCAACTCGGCCTTCTATCGCAACAAGGGAGCCTACGTGATTGGTATGGCGGTCAATGGTGCTTTTGAGTATCCGTTTACCGTTCCCGTGCTGCATTCGGCCGAGGGCAAGCTCTATCTCGACACGATCCTTCTCGACACCGGACGTATCGGAGCGTTGTTTTCCCTGTCGCGCGCCTATTTCATGGTCGACATGGAAGTGCCTTCCGGCTACGTACAGTTCCTTCGTTCGATCCTGCCGAGCAAACCGCGCTCTGAGCTTTACACCATGCTCGGGCTGGGTAAGCAGGGCAAGACCATGTTTTTCCGCGACTTGATTTTCCACCTGCATCATTCGGCAGACCAGTTCATCGTTGCGCCTGGCATACGTGGGCTGGTGATGCTGGTCTTTACTCTGCCGTCCTACCCTTACGTATTCAAGGTAATCAAGGATGTGTTCGGCAGTTCGAAGGAAGTTGATCACGAGACCGTGCGACGCAAGTACCAGTTGGTGAAGCAGGTTGACCGCGTGGGACGCATGGCCGACACGCTTGAATTTTCCAAAGTCGCCTTGCCCCGAAATCGGTTTTCGCAGGAATTGATTGATGAACTCTACAAGGAGGTGCCGTCCTTGATGGAGGATGATGGCGACGACTTGATCATCAAGCATCTTTACATTGAGCGACGCATGGAACCGCTCAATCTGTACCTGGAGAAAGCCGAGAAGGCGGGTCGCGATGATCGGGTGGATCAGATCGTGTGCGAGTACGGCAATGCCATCCGGGAACTTGCCATCGCCAATATTTTTCCAGGCGACATGCTGTGGAAGAACTTTGGCGTTACGCGCTACGGTCGCGTGGTGTTTTATGACTACGACGAAATCGAATACATGACCGACTGCAAGTTTCGCCGTATTCCGCCACCGCCAAATTTCGAGGCCGAGATGTCGGGTGAGGTCTGGTATTCGGTGTCGAGGCTGGACATATTCCCTGAAGAGTTCGAAACCTTCTTGTTGGTATCCGACAAGATTCGCGAGGCCTTTATGCGCCATCACCCCGATCTGTTCGATGCGGAGTTCTGGCAGAAGACTCAGGAGCAGATTCGCAAGGGCGCGATGCAGGACTTCTTTCCGTACCCCGAATCGCAACGCTTTTGTAACGTCTTTGGTAGTGGTTGTTCGGTTTGAGCCGCCTCATACTGTTCAACAAGCCCTATGGCGTGTTGACCCAGTTTACAGATACTGAGGGGCGACCCACGCTGGGGGATTACATTCCCATCCCCAAGGTATATGCCGCCGGCCGACTGGATGCTGATTCGGAAGGTCTGGTCGTATTGACCGATGCTGGAGTCTTGCAGGCGCAGATTGCCGATCCCCGTCACAAGTTGGCAAAGCGGTACCTGGTGCAGGTTGAAGGCCTGCCCACAGATGCGGCCCTGCAACAACTGGTGGCGGGAGTGGACCTTGGCGATTTCGTTACGCGGCCTTGTCAGGCGCGGCGCATGGCCGAGCCCGAAAACCTCTGGCAGCGAAATCCGCCTATCCGCTATCGTGCGGCGATTCCCACCAGTTGGTTGGAACTCATTCTGCGGGAAGGCAAAAACCGTCAAGTCAGGCGCATGACGGGACGCGTCGGGTTTCCGACGCTTCGGTTGATTCGCTGGGCGGTAGGCGACTGGACCTTGGAAGGCCTTGCGCCGGGGCAGTGGCGCGAACTTGAAATCGCGGGTCAACCAGATGGAAATCAGCGCGTTAAGTTAGGTAACGCCTCGAGAAACCGCGGTGTTAACAACATCCTACCTATACATAAACGAAAGGAACCACCATGAACAAGCTTCTCGCGACCCTGGTTGCTGGCCTGATTGCTACCTCCGTATTTGCTGCTGATGCGCCGAAGGCTGCGCCGGCTGCTCCTGCTACCCCGGCTGCTGCGGCCACTCCGGCCACCCCGTCTGCCAAGGCTGATGCGCCGAAGGCTGATGCCGCCCCGGCCAAGGCTGAAAAGAAGGCCAAGAAGACCAAGAAGACCAAGAAGTCCAAGAAGGCTGACGCAGCCAAGTAATTTCCCGATCCGGGATAGAAAATGGCGGGGAGACCTGCCATTTTTTTTGGCTGCAGATCTAGGGTGTGTTCTCAATCAAGAGACTTGCGGTATGCCATATGCAAGCAAGCCTGAATAATTCGTTCACGGTCAATGACATGGCGAGGGGCTGTTCACCGAGGTCGAATTATGGTCATATCCTGACTTTTGGACGGAGTCAGGATGGACAGAAAGATGTTGCGCGATGACCAGTGGGAACGCATTGAACACCTACTGCCCGGCAAGGCCAGTGATCCGGGTTGCACGGCTCGGGACAATCGACGGTTCGTCGAAGCCGTCCTTTGGATCATGCGCACCGGCAGTCCCTGGCGTGACTTGCCTGCCGAGTTCGGGCACTGGCACCGCACGTATGTGCGTTTCTCACGCTGGCGCACTTCGGGTGTCTGGGAACGCATGGCCACGGCAATGCGCGGTAATGCCGACATGGAGCATCTGTTCCTCGACTCCACGATTGTTCGCGCCCACCAGCATTCTGCTGGCGCCCAAAAAAAGCGGGCGGTCAGGAGATCGGCCGCTCGCGGGGCGGACTGACGACCAAACTGCATGTGGCTGTCGACGCTTTGGGCAATCCATTGCGCGTCATTCTCTCTGCCGGACAGATCGCCGATATAGATCAAGCCACGGCGCTGATCAAGGATCAGCCCGCAGGCGTCATCGTCGCCGACAAGGGCTACGACTCGGATGCCTTCGTCGCAGCGATTACGGCGCAAGGCAGTCAGGCCGTG
>JANXRC010000172.1 GCA_025353195.1 Rhodocyclaceae bacterium | reverse complement strand
CACCACGACGTGGTCGGAAATGTCCATCACCATGCCCATGTCGTGTTCGACCATGAGGATGGTGACGCCCCATTCCTGGCGCACGTCGAGGATGAAGCGCGCCATGTCCTCGGTTTCCTCGTGGTTCATGCCCGCCACCGGTTCGTCCAGCATCATCACCTGCGGCTGCATTGCCAGCGCGCGGGCCATTTCCACGCGCTTCTGCAGGCCGTAGGAAAGTGCCGCCACCGGCGCATGGCGGATGTGGTCGATTTCGAGAAAGTCGATGACGTGCTCCTCGATGTCCGTGCGCAACCTGATTTCTTCGCGCCGGGCGCGGCCGTAATAGAGCAGCGCGTCGAGCACACCGCTGTGGAGATGGCAGTGGCGACCCAGCTTGATGTTGTCGAGCACGGTCATGCCGCGGAACAACGCGATGTTCTGGAAGCTGCGCGCGAGTCCGAGCCTGGCTCGCTTCGGTGCCGCCAGCCGGGTGATGTCATCGCCGCGGAAACGGATATGTCCCGCGCCCGGCCGGTAGAAGCCGGAGATGGTATTGAACAACGACGTCTTGCCCGCGCCGTTGGGACCGATGACCGAGGTGGTCGAACCGGGCGCCACCTCGAAACTGACTCCGTTCAAGGCGGTCACACCGCCAAAGGCCAGCGTGACGCTGTCGATTTCCAATATCGGGCTGGCGGCGGTTTCCGGCACCCCGGTCTCCTCGATTGCATCGTTGGATTGTGTCGCCCGGAGGTTACCAAGCAACTGCTTGTTTGAGCGCCGACGCGACTCTAGCATGCTTTGCAAGTTGCGGTGAATCTGCACCTTCCAGCGCGAGCGGCGGATGATCATGCGATCAGTCGGCGCTGACGCGCTCTGCGTACCTGGGACTCCGCTTCGCGGGCAGGTAACGGCGACGGAAGGCACGCTTGCGCGTAAGATATCGCCCTTTCCGTGATCGCTGCCTCGTGGCGATCACCCAGCCTTTGCCGGGAAACCACCATGCCTGATCCCCTCCTGCCCCTGCTTGCCGTCGCACTCGATGCGCGCGCCGAACTCCTGCCACGCCTGCACGCCGAGCAGACAGACTGCTACCGCCTGTTCCACGGCAGCGTCGAAGGCCATCCCGGACTCACCATCGACCGTTATGGCAATCTGCTGCTGGTGCAGTGTTTTCACAGCCCGCTGACGGCGGAAACGCTGACTGCGCTGGAGGCCTTTTATGCCGCCAGGATACCGGGCCTGGCGCTGGTCTACAACGATCGCAGCCATGCCAATTCGCGCATCGGCAATCCGCTGCAGGGCGACCAGCTCGCCGCCGCCATGGCAACGCGCGAGGTGCATGAAATCGGCGTCACCTACCGCATCCAGGGCCGCCACTCCGGGCAGGACCCGTGGCTGTTCCTCGATCTGCGCGCCGCGCGGCGGAGGGTGATGCAGGAAGCGCCGGGCAAATCGCTACTCAACGTATTCGCCTATACCGGCGGCGTCGGCGTTGCAGCCGCCAAGGCCGGTGCGCGCTTCGTCGTCAATGTCGATTTCGCTGACGCCAGCATTCTGGTCGGCAAGGAGAATGTCCGCCTGAACGACCTGCCCGTGCGCCCGCGCTTCGTCAAGAGCGACGCTTTCGCCGCCATGCGCCAGTACTCCGGCATTGGCCAGCCCGAGCGGGTGCGCGGCAAGCGCATGCCGCCCTTCCCCAAACTGGAAGCGCAAACCTTCGACCTGGTGTTTCTCGATCCGCCGCGCTACGCCAAGAGCCCCTTCGGCGTGGTTGATCTGGTGAACGACTACGCCTCGGTATTCAAGCCGGCCCTGTTGTGTACCAGCGAAGGCGGCACGCTGATCTGTACCAACAACGTCGCGGATGTGCAGCGCGACGTCTGGCTCGATCAATTGCAGCGCAGCGCCGCCAAGGCCGGCCGGCCGATTCGTGAAATGGAATGGATCATGCCGGAAGCCGATTTTCCGAGTTCCGATGGCCAGCCGCCATTGAAGATCGCCCTGCTGCGCGTCTAAGTATCGATATTTACGGGCTATTTTGTCCGGACTCAGGCATAATGCGCGGTTCTCCGGCCCCATCCAGTACATCGGGCCCGCCTTTTTCTCGAAATTCCCTGCCCAGCGCAGGCACGCCATGACTACCTCCCCAGAAATTATTGCCGCCGGGTTCGATACCCTCGGGCTCGCCAAGCCATTGCTCCAGGCCCTCGCCGACGTCGGCTACGAAACCCCCTCACCGATTCAGGCGGCCTGCATTCCGGTCCTGCTCGCGGGCCACGACATGTTGGGCGAGGCCCAGACCGGCACCGGCAAGACCGCTGCCTTCGCCCTGCCCCTGCTGCAGAAGATCGACCTCAAGCGCGCCGTACCGCAGGCGCTGATCCTGACGCCGACGCGCGAACTCGCGATCCAGGTCGCCGAGGCGCTGCAGAAGTACGCCAAGCACCTGCCCGGCTTCCATGTGCTGCCCATCTATGGCGGGCAAAGCATGGTCGTGCAGTTGCGCGCGCTTTCGCGCGGCGCCCACGTCATCGTCGGCACGCCCGGTCGCGTTATGGACCACCTGGAGCGCAAGAGCCTGGCGCTGAACAACCTGTCGATGCTGGTGCTTGACGAAGCCGACGAGATGCTGCGCATGGGCTTCATCGACGACGTCAAGTGGATCCTCGAACATACACCGGCGACGCGCCAGACCGCGCTGTTCTCGGCCACCATGCCGGATGCGATCCGCCGCGTCGCGCACCAGCACCTGCGTGAGCCGCGCGAGATAAAGATTCGTTCCGCCACGTCGACCGTGGTCGCCACCAGCCAGTCCTACTGCCAGACCCACAGCGGGCAGAAGCTCGAAGCGCTGACGCGCATCCTTGAAGTGGAGGACGACTTCGATGCCGCCCTCGTCTTCGTGCGGACCAAGACCGCCACCGTGGAACTCGCCGACAAGCTCGAGGCCCGAGGCTATTCCGTCGCCGCGCTCAACGGCGACCTGACCCAAGGCCTGCGCGAACAGGTCATCGAGCGTCTGAAGGCGGGCACCATCGACATCGTGGTCGCCACCGACGTCGCGGCACGAGGCCTGGACGTCGCGCGCGTCAGCCATGTCATCAACTACGACGTGCCCTACGACACCGAGGCCTACGTGCACCGCATCGGCCGCACCGGCCGCGCCGGCCGCACCGGCCGCGCCATCCTGTTCCTGGCGCCGCGCGAAATGTACATGCTCAAGCTCATCGAGCGTGCCACCAAGCAGAAGATCACGGCGCTGACCATGCCGACGCCGGGCGAAGTGGCCAACCGCCGCGTCGCCCAATTCACGCAGCAGATTGTCGACATCATCAAGACCGAGAAGCTGGATTTCTTCTTCGACGTGGTGCGCCGCATCGAGGGCGAACAGGACATCGCGGCGCGCGAAATCGCCGCGGCGCTGGCCTGGCTGGCGACCCGCGAACGCCCGTTGCAGATGCCCGGCGCCAGCGACCACGCACCGCGCGACGTTGCCGCCGTACCGCCAACGCCGACTGTCAACCGCGATACCGAGCGCAAGCCGGACTTCAAGGCCCGCACCAAGCCCGCCGAAGACTATCCGGCCGCCGAGCCGCGCCGCGAGCGCCCGGCGAAGGAAGGCCGCAGCGATACACCGGTCAAGCAGCGCAGCTTCGCCGACGGCGCCACGATGCAACGCTATCGCATCGAGATAGGCCGCAACCAGGGCGTGCTGCCCAAGGAAATCGTCGGCGCCATCGCCAACGAAGCGGGCATCGCCGGCAAGGACATCGGCCAGATAAACCTGTTCGAAGACTACAGTTCGGTGGAACTGCCGGCCAATCTGTCCGACGATCTGATGGACATCCTGCGCCGCATCCGCGTGCGCCAGTTCGCGCTCAAGACGCGCGTCATGGAGCCGGGCGAGTTCGTCGATACCCGTCCGCCGCGCCGTGCCGCGCCTGCCCGGGACGGCAAGAAACCGGACTGGAAGAAGCCTGATGGCGCAAAGCCGGCGTGGAAGAAGCGGGAACACTAGACACCGCGGCCCGGTTCAGAACAAGCAGGAGTTTTCATGGCTATCTACAGTCTCGGTGACCGGCAGCCCAGCCTCGGGCGTGACGTCTGGATTGCGCCCAATGCCACGGTCATTGGCGACGTGCGGCTCGGCGACAACGCCAGCATCTGGTGGAATGCCGTGCTGCGCGGCGATAACGATACGATCGCCATCGGCGCCAACAGCAACATCCAGGACGGTTCGGTGCTGCACGTGGATGAAGGCGTGCCGCTGACGGTGGGCGCCCATGTCACCGTCGGCCATCTGGTGATGCTGCACGGCTGCACCATTGGCGATGAGTCGCTGATCGGCATCAAGACGGTGATTCTCAACAACGCAGTCATCGGCCGCAACTGCATCATTGGCGCCAACTCGCTGATCCCTGAAGGCAAAGTGATACCCGAGCGTTCGCTGGTGATGGGTTCGCCGGGCAAGGTCGTCCGCGAGTTGACCGACGAGGAAGTCGCGCGCCTCAACGACGCCGCACAGGGCTATGTGGCGAACGCCCTGCGCTACCGCTCCGGGCTGATGCAGGAAGGCTGATTCAGCGCTTTGCGGCGGGCTTCACCGGCGGAGACGGTGCCGGGGACGTGGCTGCCGGGGGCACCTGCAGCATCTTCTGCGGCACCTGGACGAAAATCTCGCCTTCCTTGATCATGCCCAGTTCATAGCGGGCACGCTCTTCGATGGCCTCGTAGCCCGACTTCAGATCGCGTACTTCGGCATCCAGACCGGCGTTGCGCTGTTCGAGTTTCTGATTGGCCTCACGCTGCGCCTGCAGCTGGTGGTCATAATCCCAGACGTGAAGCCAGCCACCCTTGCCCAGCCACAATGGATACTGCAGCAGGGCGATGAGGGCGACCAGCACCAGCGTCGGCCAGTTCATTGCAGTGTGCGCGGAACGGCCTACTTCCTGATGTTGTAGAAGGCGTCGAGACCAGGATAGGTCACCGTGTCGCCGAGATCTTCCTCGATGCGCAGCAACTGGTTGTACTTGGCGATGCGATCCGAACGCGACAGCGAACCGGTCTTGATTTGCATTGCGTTCAGACCGACCGCGATGTCGGCAATGGTCGAATCCTCGGTTTCGCCCGAGCGATGCGAGATCACCGCCGTGTAGCCGGCGCGCTTGGCCATTTCAACGGCCGCAAAGGTTTCGGTGAGGGTGCCGATCTGGTTGATCTTGACCAGGATCGAATTGGCGATGCCCTGCTGAATGCCCTGCTTGAGAATCTTCGGATTGGTGACGAAGATGTCATCGCCGACGATCTGCACCCGCTTGCCCAGCCTGTCGGTCAGGAGCTTCCAGCCCGGCCAGTCGCCCTCGGCCATGCCGTCCTCGATGCTGATGATCGGGTAACGGTCCGCCAGCGTCGCCAGATAGTCGGTGAAAGCCTCCGACGTCAGTTCCAGTTTCTCCGAGGCCAGCACGTAGCGGCCGTCTCGATAAAACTCGGAAGCCGCGCAATCCAGCCCCAGCACTACGTCCTGGCCCGGCGTGTAACCGGCAGACTCGATCGCCTTGAGGATCAGTTCGATGGCTTCGTCATTGCCCGAGACGTTGGGTGCAAAGCCGCCTTCATCGCCGACCGTGGTCGGGTAGCCTTTCTTGTCGACCAGTTTCTTAAGGTGATGAAATACCTCGGCGCCGCAGCGCAAGGCCTCGCGGAAGCTACCGGCGCCCACCGGCAGGATCATGAATTCCTGGATATCGAGATTGTTGTTGGCATGGGCGCCACCGTTGATGACGTTCATCATCGGTACCGGCATCTGCATCGGGCCGGATCCGCCGAAATAGCGATAAAGCGGCAGGCCGGCCTCTTCCGCTGCGGCCTTGGCCACCGCCATCGACACGGCAAGAATGGCATTGGCACCAAGGCGCGACTTGTTCTCGGTGCCGTCCAGATCGATCAGCGCCATGTCGATGAAGGACTGCTCCTCGGCATCGAGCCCGATGATGGCTTCGGAAATCTCGGTATTGACGTTCTCCACCGCCTGCACCACGCCCTTGCCCAAGTAACGGCCGGCATCGCCGTCGCGCAGTTCGATGGCTTCACGCGAACCGGTTGAGGCGCCGGATGGAACCGCGGCGCGGCCCATGACGCCGGATTCGAGCAGGACATCGGCTTCGACGGTGGGATTGCCGCGTGAATCAAGAATCTCGCGGGCGACGACATCAACGATTGCACTCATGGCTTTGTCCTCATCAGTTAATTCAGTAACCCTCTGCCAGCAGCATGTCGAAATCGGACACGCCCTGACGCGCGCTGCGCGCGGCGCCATATTCCGGCGAATCGTAAAATTTACTGGCGATTTCCATGCTGGGAAACTCCAGAACAACCAGACGTTCCGGCCGCCAACTGCCTTCCAGCGTCGCGTAGGGCGCGCCGCGCACCAGATAACGGCCGCCGAACTTCTCGACAGCGGCTTGCGCCAGACCGCGATATTCGGCCATGCGCACCGGATCGCTGGATCGCGCATCCACCACCATGTAAGCGGGTTTGCTCATGCCGTCATCCCCTTGCGTTTGACCAGCCCGTCGAGTTCCATCAGTTGCTCGAGCAGCGCCCCCATCATGGCCAATGGCCAGGCGTTGGGACCGTCCGACATGGCCTTGTCGGGATCGGGATGCGTCTCCATGAACAGACCGGAGACGCCGACTGCCACAGCGGCCCGCGCCAGCAGCGGCACGAACTCGCGCTGACCGCCGCTGCGATCGCCCTGCCCGCCCGGCAGTTGCACCGAGTGGGTGGCATCGAACACCACCGGGCAACCCGTTTCGCGCATGATCGCCAGGCTGCGCATGTCGGACACCAAATTGTTGTAGCCAAATGACGCACCGCGCTCGCAGACCATGATGCTGTCGGCACCGCCATTCGCCTCTTTCGCCTTCAGCACCACCTGCTTCATGTCGCCCGGCGCCATGAACTGGCCCTTCTTGATATTCACCGGCTTGCCCGACGCGGCGCAGGCGTGAATGAAGTCGGTCTGGCGACACAGAAATGCCGGTGTCTGCAGCACGTCAACCACCGCAGCGACGGCCGACACTTCAGGTTCCGCATGGACGTCGGTCAGTACGGGGACGCCGATTTGCTTCTTGACTTCGGCCAGGATGTCCAGCCCCTGCTCCATGCCGAGCCCGCGAAACGACTTGCCGGAGCTGCGATTGGCCTTGTCGTAGGACGACTTGTAGATGAAGTTCAAACCCAGCTTGCGGCAGATGTCACTCAATTGCCCGGCGGTATCGAGCGCCATCTCGCGCGATTCGATCACGCAGGGACCGGCGATCAGGAACAGCGGATGGTCGAGGCCGACCTCAAAGCCGCAGAGCTTCACTTGGCGCCCTTCCGTGCCAGCGCCGCCTTGACGTAGGCGATGAACAGGGGATGGCCGGTGCGCGGGTTGGAGGTGAATTCGGGGTGGAACTGCACCCCGACGAACCACGGGTGGGTTGCGGCCGGAAGTTCCATCATCTCGGGCAGATCCTCGGTCGGCGTGCGCGCCGAAATCACCATGCCCGCGGCTTCGAGCTTCGGAACGTAGGTGTTATTTACCTCGTAGCGGTGACGATGCCTTTCGCTTACCTCGGCGCCGTAGATCGTCGAGGCCAGCGTACCGGGCTTGACCGGGCAGCGCTGGGCGCCGAGGCGCATCGTGCCGCCGAGATCGGAACTGGCATCGCGCTTTTCGACGCGCCCCTCGCGATCCTGCCACTCGGTGATCAGCGCGACCACCGGATGCGGCGTTTCGGCATCGAACTCTGTGCTGTTGGCGCCCTCGAAACCGGCTACGTGGCGGGCGAACTCGATGGTGGCGAGCTGCATGCCGAGGCAGATGCCCAGATACGGCACCTTGTTCTCCCGCGCGTAGCGGATCGCCGCGATCTTGCCCTCGGTACCGCGCCGGCCGAAGCCGCCGGGGACCAGCACCGCATCCATGGTCGCCAACACGCCGGGGCCATTCTTTTCGATGTCTTCGGAATCGATGTACTGGATGTTCACCTTGCTGCGGGTGTGGATGCCGGCATGCACCAGCGACTCGGTCAGCGACTTGTAGGATTCCGTGAGATCTACGTACTTGCCGACGAAGGCGATGTTGACCTCGTGCTGCGGATGCTCCAGCGCTTCCACCAGCTTCTTCCATACCGACAGGTCGGCGGCGCGCGCCAGGATGCCCAGCTTGTGGCAGACGATCTCGTCGATCATCTGGTCGTGCAGCATGCCGGGAACCTTGTAGATGCTGTCGGCATCGACGGCGGAAATCACCGCCTCGGGCTGGACGTTGGTGAACAACGCTATCTTGCGTTTCTCGTCCTCGGGAATCGGGCGGTCGGCGCGACAGAGCAGAATGTCGGGCTGGATACCGATCTCGCGCAGCTCCTTGACCGAGTGCTGGGTCGGCTTGGTCTTCAACTCCCCGGCGGTGGGAATCCACGGCACCAGCGTCAGGTGGATGTAACAGGCGTTGTTGCGGCCTTCCTGGATACCCATCTGGCGGATCGCTTCGAGGAAGGGCAGCGACTCGATGTCGCCCACGGTGCCGCCTACCTCGATGATCGCCACGTCGGCGCCTTCGGCGCCGCGCTTGATGAAAATCTTGATCTCGTCGGTGATGTGCGGAATGACCTGGACGGTCTTGCCCAGATATTCGCCGCGCCGCTCCTTCTTGATTACCGACTCGTAGATCTGGCCGGTGGTGAAGTTGTTGCGCTTGCCCATCTTCGCGCTGGTGAAGCGCTCATAGTGGCCGAGGTCAAGATCGGTTTCGGCCCCATCCTCGGTGACGAACACCTCGCCATGCTGAAACGGCGACATGGTGCCCGGGTCAACGTTGATGTAGGGGTCCAGCTTGAGGTGGGTAACCTTGATGCCGCGGGATTCCAGGATCGCTCCCAGACTGGCGGCGGCAATCCCCTTGCCCAGACTGGACACGACACCGCCCGTAACGAAAACGTATTTGGCCATGGAAATGGTGCTGCGGGAAATTCCAATCATAGCGGAAATTTCCCGCCGGGTTGAAGCCCCGCGCCAGACGGGCGATCCGGCGCAGTCGGCGGCGACTCAGGGCTTGCCAGCGACCTTGCCGGCAATGCCGCGCCGATTCATGCGATCCACCAGTGCTCCCAGGTTCCCCAGCGACATGAGATGGGCATAAATCACTGCCAGGGTGCCGTTGGCGAACAATTCATGGACCGTGTCACGGTCCAGTTCACGCAACTTGGTCTCGTCCACAACATTCAGGCCGCTGAGACGAAACTGAGTGCCGTCATTCAATTGCGCCAACGAGTCTGCCTGCCGCAACAGGCCCAACTCCTGCAGGCGACGCCCCAGCAGTTCGGTCGAAGTCGCCGCCTGATGAAACTCCGCAAGAAACTTCATCGCATGCTCCAGTCGCGGGCCCGGCTTGCCCGCGACAAACAGGGGATCGCCCTCCCTGGTGTCGAAGCATTGCGAGGACTCGTCGATGCACACCAGCAGTTCACCCTGCGCGCCCGTTCCGGGGACAAAGGGGTAGCGTCGCACGAATGCCGGTATGTAGCGGGCATCCCATTTGCCCTCCGTGTCCACGTAAAGATTTTCACTTTCACGCAAGCCGAGCAAGGCCGCCGCCACAGGACTGGCCTCGCCACTGGCGAACACGATGGGATATTCACGCGCGGCCTCGAAAAACTCGCTGGCCAGGAGCGGCACCGAGTTGGTCTTCGCTGCATACGCGAAACTCGTTGCAGGGCGCACCTTCAAATTGGCGTGAGTCTGGTCGTTGAGCGGCACTACCCGCTCGTAGAAGATCATTTCTGACATCGCACTGGTCTTTAAATGGGAAATGCCGAGGCTATCACATCGGGCCGCAGCCGACTTTTGCACGGCAAGCGGCGCTAGAGTAGCAGTGCGCAGCGCGTATAATTCCGTGTTCCCGTCCCGCGCAGGAACAGTCATGGAAGCCGAACGCATCAACGCCGTTGCCAACCATATCGCCGACCTTACCGGTCGTGGCGAGCAGCTACGGAGGTATCTTTGACTACGACGGGAAAGCTGAAAAACTCACCGAGCTGAACCAGGTCCTCGAAGACCCGAAACTCTGGGACGACGCCGAACGCGCACAGACGCTGGGGCGCGAGAAGAAGGCTCTGGAGGCCGTGGTCGGCACGCTTTCCGGAGTCAGTTCGCGGCTTGCCGATGCCCGCGACCTGTTCGAACTGGCCAGGGAAGAAGATGACGAGGACACCCTGGCGGCAGTCGAAAGCGACCTCGCCGCGGCCGAAACTCTGGTCGCCGACCTGGAATTCCGCCGCATGTTCAACAATCCGGCCGATCCCAACAACTGCTTCATCGACATCCAGGCCGGCGCCGGCGGCACCGAAGCCTGTGACTGGGCCTCGATGCTGCTGCGCCAGTACTTGAAATACTGCGAGCGCAAGGGATTCAAGACCGAACTGCTGGAACAGACCGACGGCGACACGGCCGGCATCCGCAGCGCCTCGATCAAGGTCGAGGGCGATTACGCCTACGGCTTCCTGCGCACCGAGACCGGCGTGCACCGCCTGGTGCGAAAGTCGCCGTTCGATTCCTCGGGCGGCCGCCACACCAGCTTCGCCAGCCTTTACGTGTATCCCGAGATCGATGATTCGATCGAGATCGAGATCAACCCCGCCGACTTGCGTACCGATACTTTCCGCGCCTCCGGCGCCGGCGGCCAGCACATCAACAAGACCGACTCCGCGATCCGCATCACCCACGTTCCTACCGGCATAGTCGTGCAGTGCCAGAGCGACCGCTCGCAGCACAGAAATCGCGCCGAGGCGATGACCATGCTGAAGTCACGCCTCTACGAACTCGAACTGCGCAAGCGCCAGGCCGAGGCCGACAAGCTCGAAGCCGGCAAGACCGACGTCGGCTGGGGCCACCAGATTCGCAGCTACGTGCTGGACAATTCCCGCATCAAGGATCTGCGTACCAATGTCGAAATCTCCGCGACGCAGAAGGTGCTCGACGGCGACCTCGACCAGTTCATCGAAGCGAGCCTGAAGCAGGGCGTCTAATCCAGCATCCAATCCAATATTTCCGCTACCGGACCACCATCATGAGCGACCAGCCACAGCTACCTGCCGACGAAAACCGCCTTATTGCCGAGCGCCGCGAAAAGCTGGCGCAATGGCGCGCCACCGGCAAGGCCTTCCCCAATGATTTCTCGCGCGAGAACTTCGCCGGCCGGCTCGACGAACTCTACAGCGCCAAGACGCGGGAGGAACTCGAGGCCGCGCCGATCGAGGTCAAGGTCGCCGGCCGCATCATGTTGAAGCGCGTCATGGGCAAGGCCAGCTTTGCCAGCATTCAGGACGTTTCCGGACGGATCCAGATCTTCGTCAGCAACGACGTTTCGGGCGAGGACGTGCACAAGCAGTTCAAGGGCTGGGACCTGGGCGACATCGTCGGCTGCGAAGGCACCCTGTTCAAGACCAAGACGGGCGAATTGACCGTGCACTGCGCCGGCATCCGTCTGCTCACCAAGTCACTGCGCCCGTTGCCCGAGAAGTTCCATGGCCTTACCGATGTCGAGCAGAAATACCGCAGCCGCGAGCTGGACCTGATCACCAACGAGCAGACGCGTTTCACCTTCGTCGCCCGCAGCCGGATGATCCAGTCGATTCGCAGCTACATGATGCATCACGGTTTCCTCGAGGTGGAAACGCCGATGATGCACCCCATTCCGGGCGGCGCAACGGCCAAGCCATTTACCACGCACCACAATGCGCTGGACATGCAACTGTTCCTGCGCATCGCGCCGGAGCTGTACCTGAAGCGCCTGGTGGTCGGCGGCTTCGAAAAGGTATTCGAGGTCAATCGCAACTTCCGCAATGAAGGGCTCAGCCCGCGCCACAACCCCGAATTCACCATGATGGAGTTCTACGAGGCCTATACCGACTACCGCCGCCTGATGGACTTCACCGAGGGCCTGTTGCGCCACTCGGCCCGCGAAGCGCTGGGCACGGAGGTCTTCGAGTATCAGGGGCGCCAGCTGGATCTCTCCAAGCCCTTCGCCCGGCTAACTATCGTCGGCGCCATTCATCACTACCACCCCGGCTACAGCTTCGAGCAACTGAACGACGTCGACTGGCTGCGACAGAAACTCCAGGATCTCAGGGTCGACCTGAAGTCGCCGCACATGGCCCGCGCCGGACTGGGAACATTGCAACTGGCGCTGTTCGAAGAAACCACTGAAGCCGAGTTGTGGGACCCGACCTACATCATCGACTACCCGGCCGAAGTCTCGCCGCTGGCGCGCAGCAGCGACACAAACCCGGACATCACCGAGCGCTTTGAGCTGTTCATCGTCGGGCGCGAGATCGCCAACGGCTTCTCGGAACTCAATGATGCCGAGGACCAGGCCGCGCGCTTCATGCAACAGGCCAAGGCCAAGGAAGCGGGCGACGAGGAAGCCATGTACTACGACGCCGACTACATTCGCGCGCTGGAATACGGGCTGCCGCCGACCGGCGGCTGCGGCATCGGCATCGACCGCCTGGTGATGCTGCTGACCAACTCGGCTTCGATCCGCGACGTGATTCTGTTCCCGCAAATGCGACCGGAGTAATGGTCGCACCGCTGGTTCCCGCCGAACCGGCGACAGCCGGCGATGGCACGCCGTATTCGGCCCTTTACGACGACGTCTATCACGCGGCGCACGGCGGCCTTGCGCAGACTCGCCACGTGTTCCTCGCCGGCAATGATCTGCCGGCACGCTGGCACGGCGCCGACCAATTTGTCGTCTGCGAAACCGGCTTCGGCCTCGGACTGAATTTCCTCGCCACCTGGCAAGCCTGGCGCGAGTCGCAGGCCAGCGGCCGACTGCATTTTGTCTCGGTCGAAAAGCATCCCTTTCGGCGCGATGATCTGGCTGGGCTGCTCGCTCCCTATCCTGAACTGGCGCCTCTGGCCGGCGAACTGCTGCGGCAGTGGCCACCACTCACGCCCGGTTTTCACCGCCTGCATTTCGACCGCGACCGGCTCACGCTGACGCTGCTGTTTGGCGACGCCCAGACCCTGCTGCCGCAACTCGTGGCAAAGGTCGACGCGGTCTGTCTCGACGGCTTTGCGCCGTCGAAGAATCCCGAGTTGTGGTCGCCTGACCTGCTCACGACGGTCACCCGATTGTGCCGCCGCCATGCGACGCTGGCGACCTGGAGCGTCGCCGGCGACCTGCGCCGCGCCTTGGAGCAGGCGGGCTGGAAGCTCGACCGTCGCCCTGGCTTTGCCAACAAGCGTGAAATGCTGGTTGGCCAGCTGGAAAGCGCCGCATTGCCAGCGCCGACTCTTGACTCTCCTCCCAAAACGGGCGAACGTCGTGCCATCGTCATCGGCGCCGGACTGGCCGGCACGGCCATCAGCGAACGACTGGCCAACCGCGGCTGGCACGTCGATCTCTTCGAGCGCCATGCCGCCCCGGCGCAGGAAGCGTCGGGCAACCCGAACGGCATACTGTTGCCGCACCTGGCCAAGGACGATGCGCTGGCGGCGCGTCTGTCCCGCGCCAGCTATCTGTATGCACTGCGCCGCTTTGCCGATCTGGTTGGAGTACGCTGGTCGCCCTGCGGCGTGCTGCAGGTCGCACGCGACGCGACGCACGAGGCCTTGCAGCGCGCCACGGTGCGGGAACTCGAGTTGCCGGCTGACTTTGCCGATTTTCTCGAACAGGACACCGCCCAGACCTTGATCGGTCGGCCACTGGCGCACGGCGGCTGGTGGTTTCCCGGCGGCGGCTGGGTCAGTCCGCGAAGCGCCTGTACCAGTTTGCTGGCTGCCGGTGGTGAACTCGTGCATCCGCATTTCGGCACGGAGGTCGCCTCATTGAGGCAAACCACGGAAGGCTGGCAGGCATTCGATGGCGCGGACACCCTACTGGCGACCGCGCCGCACGTCATCCTGGCCAACGCCTGTGCCGCCAACCGGCTGTTAGCGCAGGCACTGCCCTTGACGCCGATACGCGGCCAGATCAGCTATATGCCAGACACGTTTGCGGACCGCATGCGGCCGCCGCTGCGTCATGTGATTTGTCGCTCCGGCTACGTCACGCCGCCGCAAGCCGGCACTGTCGTCGTCGGCGCCAGTTTCGACCGCGACGACACCGATTTGCAGATTCGCCCAATCGACCATGCCGGCAATCTGCAGCGGCTGGATGAATTGCTGCCGGGCTCGGCACGGGGAATAGATGCGGCCTTGCTCGATGGCCGCGTCGGCCTGCGCACGGCTGCCCCTGATCGTCTGCCGCTGATCGGCGCCCTGCCCGACGCGGATGCATCCGCAGGGAGCTCAACAACGCTCGACAAGCTGCCGCGCCGGGCCGGTCTACACGCCCTGCTGGGGCTCTCTGCCCGCGGTCTGGTTTGGGCGCCGCTGGCCGCGGAACTGCTCGCCAGCCAGTTGGAAGGCGACCCGCTGCCGATCGAGCATGAACTCGCGCGGGCGGTTGATCCGGCCCGCTTCCATCTCAGGGCCATGCGCCGCGGCGCGTGAGGTTCAGAACGGCTCGCCGACCATGGATGACGGCAGATCACCCGGCACCTTCGGCGCGATCCGACCAAGGGCCCCGACACCCTCCGGACCTTCCGGGAGCAGCGGCCCCTGCATCCGGCTCGCGATGTGCAGCGCCGATTCACGCAGTTCCGCCGTCCAGTCCAGTTCTTCGGGCAGAGCGGGACGCAAGGCTTCCAGCTGATCGCTCACCTCGCGGCCATCCCAGCCGGCGGCCACCAACAGCTTCATGGCCATCGTCTCGGCCTCGCGCACATGCTGCGGGCGATCGCTGGCGCGCAGTGCGCGCGAGCCGGCAAATGACGCGGCCGACGCTATCGCCGTAGTCGTGGCGGCGGTACTGGCGGCAGTCGTTGCCGCAGCGGTGGTCGCCGCGTTGCTGGAGAAAGCTGCCGCGGCGCCGCGCGCGAGATTGAGCACGGGCAGCAGTATCTGCGCAACCACCGCCACCAAAATGCTGGTGGTCACGTTCTCATCGTGATGGCCGGCAATCACATGGCCCATTTCGCGCGCCAGAACAAAAGCCAGCGCCGCATCATCGAGTTCCAGTCGCCGCACGCCGCGATAGATCACCACGGTTCCCGCCGCGCTGGAGGCCGCCCCGGCATCCACTTTGTCGGCAACAATGAACTCGAAGCGCGGGAAACGCAGATGCAAGGCGGGATACTGGCGATAGGCGACATCCGCAAGCCGCCCACCGATCGCAAGAATTCGCTGATCGAATGCCCGGTCAGCCGCACATTCAGCTTCCCGGCAGGAAGGTGCATTCGTCGCCGTGACCAACTGCAGGCGCATATCGAATTCAGAATAGACAGCGCTAAATCCCTGCAAAGGCGTCGGCACGACTAACTGAGGGCGACCCTCTGGCGAGGTGGCGCAGGCGGTCAGAAGAAGTACAAAAGTCAAGGAATACAGGCGGCGCGACATGAGCGCGACTCTCGCCCCGGGATGAACGATTGTCAATCCGCGTCAGGCGGGAAGCACGGCACCCAGTCGCGCCAGCACGCGCTCGCGCCCCATGACCTCCAGCACCGCATCGATCGACGGCGATTGCGGCAGACCGAGCAGGGCCACGCGCAAGGGAATCGCCAACTGCGGCATTTTCAGACCCGACTCTGCGGCGGTCTGCTTCACGGCCGGGCCCAACTCGGCCGCCTGCCAGGCACAGGTCGAAAGTCGCTCGCGCAGCGCGCTCAAACCCTTGAGTACGACCCCGGTGAAGTGCTGGGCACGCAGTTCAGCGGTCGGCTTCGGCGCGACAAAGAATGGATGCACGGCATCGGCCAGCTCATTCAGGTTGCCAACGCGATCCCGGTAAAGAACGACCACGTTCGCCACTTCAGGTCCACCGACGACGGCCACGCCTTGCCGCGCCAGACGGCGCGTCGCTTCGGTGGCGAGTCGCTGCGGATCGGCCAGCTTGAGGTAATGGGCGTTGAGCCAGTTCAGCTTCTCGGTGTTGAACTGCGCGGCAGAAGCCGTGATGTGATCGAGATCGAACCACCGCACGAACTGCTCCATGCTGAAAACTTCTTCGTCGCCATGGGACCAGCCGAGCCGTGCCAGATAGTTCAACACCGCTTCCGGCAGATAGCCTTCGTCGTCGTATTGCATCACCGATACCGCACCATGACGCTTGGACAGTTTCTGCCCGTCGTCGCCCAGGATCATCGACAAATGCGCGTACAGCGGCACCGGCGCCTTGAGCGCCTGCAGCAGGTTGATCTGGCGCGGCGTGTTATTGACGTGGTCATCGCCGCGAATCACATGGGTAATGGCCATGTCGTGGTCATCGACCACGACGCAGAAGTTGTAGGTCGGCGTACCGTCGGCCCGGGCAATGATGAAGTCATCGAGCTCGCTATTGGCAATTTCGATGCGTCCCTTGACCTGATCCTGCCAAGCTACCACGCCCTGCTGCGGATTGCGGAAACGCACCACGGGCGGCACGCCGGCCGGCGGCAGCGGCAGGGTCTTGCCCGGCTCGGGACGCCAGCACCCATCGTAACGGGGCTTTTCCTTGCTGGCTTCCTGCTCGGCGCGCAAGGCATCGAGCTCCTCTTTCGACGTATAGCAGTGATAGGCAGTGCCGGCGGCCAGCATCTCGGCGATCACCTGCTTGTAGCGATCCATGCGCTGCATCTGGTAGAACGGGCCTTCATCATGCGCCAGCCCCAGCCATTGCATGCCGTCGATAATCGCCTGTACCGCCTCCGGCGTCGAGCGCGCCACATCGGTGTCCTCGATGCGCAGGATGAACGTACCGCCATGGCGGCGCGCATAGGCCCAGGCAAACAAGGCCGTACGGGCGCCGCCGATGTGCAGAAAACCGGTAGGACTGGGGGCAAAGCGGGTGCGAACCGTCATAAGATTTCAAAGCTCGGGGAAAGATTGAATTCTACGCCACGCCGCCGGCGCGATTGACCGCCGGCAGCGCTTTGTGGTTAAATGCGCGGCTCTTTCGCGGGCGGTTAACTCAGCGGTAGAGTGCCACCTTCACACGGTGGAAGCCACTGGTTCGATCCCAGTACCGCCCACCATTACATTTGCATACCGAATCAACTGGTTATGCACCTCGTAATGTCTAATTGAATCGTCTCCGACGGCAAGATAAGGTTTTGTTTTGATTGGATGCGACCTCGTTCAGTTAGACAGCTTTTGACGCCATTCCTGGGGTATTTCTGGCCGACAAAACGCTGCACATTGCTGTTGCTATGTATGACGCATTGCAAGTGTCACCACTGATTCGCTCCGTCTCTCCGAACCGCCTCCGGGTTCTCCCTCTGTCCACCTGCTGGTGCTAAACCATACGCAGTCGCCGACGTTCATATCTGCAGATTCATCGTGCGCCGCCGTTGTCCTTCGCTCTTCAATCCCTTCGGACCATAACATCCACTGAGGGGTAAATATCTGCCTGATTCGAGCGCTGCTTTTATCCGGAAATCGGATAGAGTTTCATCGCTATTGATCACTGCTGATCGTCACCTGATGGGATTCACCGAGGACAAACGTCATGATCGTACGGCGCCGCACCTGGATGTACCGTTTGGCAGGGCAGCTGCTTGCCCAGACCATTTCGTTCGATCATCCCGTCACCGCATCTGAAGTCAAGGATGCGTTAAGACACTCTGTGGGGATCCCGGTAGAGATATGGGGACGGGCCAGTAACGACCGCCTGGTCAACTGATCGAACCCGCCCCTGAAAAGACCCTCGCCAACTTGGCTGTGAGGTTCCGGTTCTCGGCCAAAGCGGTCATTCGGCCCGGTGGCGATGATGTGTAGACGCTGACCGAAAACTGACCCACTTAGAGAGGATGTGCTGATCGATCAGTTGACCAGGCGGTCGTTACTGGCCCGTCCCCATATC
>JANXRC010000130.1 GCA_025353195.1 Rhodocyclaceae bacterium | reverse complement strand
TGGTGGGCATCATCGTGCCGTGGAACTATCCCCTGTTCCTCGCCGTGTCGCCGCTGGCGGCGGCGCTGGCGGCGGGCAACCGGGTGATGATCAAGATGTCGGAATTCACTCCGCGCACCGGCGAACTGCTGGCCGAACTGGTCGCCAAGTATTTCGCCGCGGACGATGTTTCGGTGGTGCTGGGCGATGCGGCGGTCGGCGCCGATTTCGCGCACCTGCCCTTCGACCACTTGCTGTTTACCGGCTCGACCAAGGTCGGCCACGACATCATGCGGATGGCGGCGGACAACCTGACGCCGGTCACGCTGGAACTCGGCGGCAAGTCGCCGGCGATTGTCGGTCCCGACTATCCGATGGCAAAGGCGGCCGAGCGCATCATGGTCGGCAAGCTGCTGAATGCGGGGCAGACCTGCATCGCGCCGGACTACGTGCTGGTGCCGGCCGGCCGCGAGCAGGCTTTCATCGAGGCGGCGCGTACGGTGGTGGCGAAGTGCTTCCCGGAACTGCCTGCCACTCCGGATTACACCTCGATCGTCAATGACCGCCACTACCAGCGCCTGCAGGGCTACGTCACCGACGCTCAGGCGCGCGGCGCCCAGATCGAGCCGCTGTCCACGGCGATGGCCGATGAAGAGCGGCGCAAGCTGCCGCCGCTGGCCTTGCTGAATGTCGACGACAACATGCGCGTGATGCAGGACGAGATCTTCGGGCCGCTGCTGCCGGTGCTGCCCTACCAGGACCTCGATGCGGCAATCGCTTACGTCAATCAGCATCCGCGCCCGCTGGCGCTGTACTGCTTCGAGAACGACGCCGGCCGTCGCGATCGTGTGCTGAACGAGACAGTGGCCGGCGGCGTGACGGTCAATGACACCATCCTGCACATCGCGCAGGAAGAGCTGCCCTTCGGTGGCGTCGGCCCCAGCGGCATGGGCCATTACCATGGCATCGAAGGCTTCAGGACCTTCTCCAAGCAGAAGGCGGTGTTCTACCAGTCCGCGCTGAACGGCATGTCGCTGTTCAATCCGCCCTATGGCGCGCTGTTCGAGCGCCTCACGAAATTCCTGATTCGATAATCTTCATGCCGACCAGACGCCAGTTCATCAAGACCGGCATCGCCGGCGGCCTGCTGCTAGCCGCCGCTGCGGTCTTTCAGAAGCAGCTGGACCGCATGGGCAAGCAGGCGCTGGTCGCGGGCAATCCGCTCGATCCGTCGCTGCGCACCGTGGTGCTGGCCGTTGCGCCGGTCATTCTGAGGGGCTCGTTCCCGACGGCCGATGCGGACCGCGCTGCGGCGCTGGAGCGGATCACCAGGGGCGTCGCGCTGGCGGTCGGCGCGCTCAGCGCGGCATCGCAGAAGGAGGTTACGGAACTGTTCGCGCTGCTCGCCTTGGCCCCGACCCGCATCGCGGTCGCCGGAGTTTCTGCAAGCTGGGACCAGGCCAGCGTCGCGGACGTGGAGGGCTTCCTGCGGCGCTGGCAGGACAGTCGCGTCGACCTGTTGAAGAGCGGCTATCAGGCCCTGCATGACCTGGTTCTCGGCGCCTGGTATGCCGATCCACAAACCTGGGCGGCGATTGGTTACCCCGGCCCTCCCGCGCTGGTGCAATCATGATCAAGGATCCCTACCAGGAAGGCATCGCGCGCGGCTGGAAAGTGGTCGATGCGGCGCGGCTCGACACTGACCGCGAAGACGAAGCCGATGTGGTGATCGTCGGCAGTGGCGCCGGCGGCGGCGTCAGTGCCGAGATTCTGGCCAAGTCCGGCCTGCGCGTGATCGTGGTGGAAGAGGGACCCTTGCGCTCGACTTCGGACTTCCACATGCGCGAGTCCGAAGCCTACCCGGCTTTGTATCAGGAGTCTGCCGCGCGCAAGACGGCCGACAAGGGCATCAACATTCTGCAGGGCCGCTGCGTCGGCGGTTCGACCACGGTCAACTGGACCAGCAGCTTTCGCACGCCGCCGGGTACCCTGAAGTTCTGGCAGGGACTGGGTTTGGCGGACTACACGCAGGAAGCCTTGCTGCCGTGGTTCGAAATGGTCGAGCGGCGGCTGTCGATCAGCCCCTGGGCCGTCCCGCCCAACGCCAACAACGAGATCCTGCGCACCGGTGCGAGCAAGCTAGGCATCGAAACGCAGATCATGCGGCGCAATGTGAATGGCTGCTGGAACCTGGGTTACTGCGGCACCGGCTGCCCGACCAATGCCAAGCAGTCCATGCTGGTGACGACCTTGCCGGCGGCGCTCGAACTCGGCGCCACGATTTACTACGGCCTGCGCGCCGAGCGCCTGGATCTTGCCGGTGACAAGGTGACGGCGCTGGAATGCGTGGCGCTGGATGCGGCCGGAATCCATCCGCAGGCGCGGCGAGTGCGGCTGCGGGCGAAGCATTTCGTCCTCGCCGGGGGGGCGATCGGCAGCCCAGCACTGTTGCTGCGCAGCGCGGCTCCCGACCCATCCGCACAACTCGGCCGGCGCACCTTCCTGCATCCGACTCTGGTCAGTTCGGCGCTGATGGACGCGGCGGTTGACGGTCACGCTGGCGCGCCGCAGAGCCTGTATTCCGATCATTTCCTCGACAACCTGCCGATCGACGGGCCGCTGGGCTACAAGCTCGAAGCGCCGCCCCTGCATCCGGTGCTTTTCGCCACCACGCTGCAGGGCTTTGGCGAGGGCCATGCGGCATTGATGAAGCAGTTTACTCATGCCCAGGTGCTGCTCGCGCTGCTGCGCGATGGTTTCAATGCCGCCAGTCGCGGCGGCGAGGTGCGCCTGCGCGAGGACGGCACCCCCGTGCTCGATTACCCGCTCGATGATGTGATCTGGGATGGCGCGCGCCGCGCCCTGCTCAGCATGGCCGAGATCCAGTTCGCGGCGGGAGCGAAGAAGGTCTACGCGGTGCACGAGGAATGCAGCGGCTGGGACAACTGGGCGCAGGCGAAGGAAGGCATCGCGCGCTTGCCGATGAAGGCGCTGTCGATGCGCGTCGTCAGCGCCCATGTCATGGGCGGTTGCGCGATGGGTGTGGACCCGGGCAGGGCGGTGGTCGACCCGCGCGGACGCCATCATCAGCTTGGCAATCTGACAGTGGCCGATGGCTCGCTGTTCCCCACCAGCATCGGCGCCAACCCGCAGCAGTCGGTGTATGGCATCGTCGCGCGCAACATCTCGGCACTGGCTCAGTCGCTGACCGGCAAGCCGGCAGCGCCGATGGCCTGAGCAAAGAGTCGGCGATGGCGGCACGGCAATTGCGCTGGCTTCTGTTTGGCGAACTGCTGATCTATGCGGTGCTGGGCGGCTGGCTGGTATCGCGTGCCGGCTGGACCCCGTGGCAAGCGGCCGGCCTCGCCTTGGCCAGCTTGCTCGGTGCACGCCTGTTCTTCGTCGTGCTGACCTTCGGCATCATGCTGACCGATCGCAGCGTGGTGCCGCCAGAGCTCCGCATCGGCCCCTTCGGTGCGCTGCAGATGGTGCTGGAGGAATATGCCGCATTCATCCTGCTATTTACCGTGATACAGCCCTTTGAAGGTTTTTGGCTGAGGCCTGATCGCCTGGCGCGGCCGGCCGCGGGCCGTCCGCCGCTGCTGCTGATTCACGGTTACCAGTGCAATCGCGGCTTCTGGTTCTGGCTGCGGCGCAAGCTGGAGGCGGTGGGCTGGACGGTGGCGACGCACAGCATGGAGCCGGTGTGGACGGAGATCGACCACTATGGCGAAGGCATTGAGCGCCGGATCGACGAGGTGCTCGCCGCCACGGGTGCGTCACAGGTGATTCTGGTGGGCCACAGCATGGGCGGGCTGGCCTGCCGCGCCTATCTGCGCCGCCACGGCAGGCGCAAGGTGGCGCGCATGATCACGCTTGGCTCGGTGCATCATGGCACCCGGCTGGCCCGCCTGGGCATCGGCGCGAATGCCCGCCAGATGCAGATCGGCAACCCCTGGCTGAAAGCTCTGGCGGCAGGGGACGCGGTACCGCTGCCGCCGGGTTCGGTATCGATCTACAGCTGCCACGACAATTTCGTCTTTCCGCAGGAGACGGGCTCGACACTGGAGGGCGCCGCCAACATCGCCATCGGCGGGGTCGGCCATATCTGGATGGGATTGTCGCCGGTCGTGCTGGCCAAACTGCTGGAGGTGCTGGAATCGCCGGCCCAGGCGATTCCAGCAGCCGTTGCTAGAAGTGGATCCCGCGCATGATCTGGGTGAAGGCGATCTGATCGGCCGAGGGAGCCACCGGCTTGTCATCGCTGCTGCTCTTCGCCGCCGATGAGTCGGGGAACATCCGGTAGACGGTATTCATGATGATCTGCGCGACGCGCGGTGCCATGGCGTGCAACACCTGGCCGAACACGCCGAGGCGGGTGGCGATCCGTACCGGCCGGTTGACGATGGCTTCCACGATCATGTCGCCGGCATCATCCGGGGTCAGTGTCGGCACGTGGTCGTACAGTTTGGTCGGCGCGATCATCGGCGTCTTCACCAGCGGCATGTTGATGGTGGTGAACTCGATCCCGCGATCAACGAACTCCGAGGCCGCGCAACGGGTCCAGGCATCGAGCGCCGCCTTCGAGGCGACGTAGGCCGAAAATCGCGGGGCGTTGGTCAGCACTCCGATGGAGGAGATGTTGATGATGTGGCCGCCATGCTTCTCGATCATCTTCGGCAGCAGGCCCATGGTCAGCCGCAAGGAACCGAAGTAATTGACTTGCATGGTCCGTTCGTAATCGTGCATCCGGTCGAAGGAGGTTTCGATGCCGCGGCGGATCGAACGGCCGGCGTTATTCACCAGTACATCGACGCCGCCGTATTCCTCGGTGACTTGCCGTACCACGGCGGCGCACTGTTCCTGATCGGAGACGTCGGCTGAATAGGTAATCAGCTTGAGTCCCCTGGCTTTTGCTTCGGCTACCGTTTCCTGCAGCTTTTCCTTGTCGCGGGCGACGATGACGGTAATTGCGCCTGCCTCGGCGATCTTGAAGGCGGCTGCCTTGCCGATGCCGCTGGAACCACCGGTGATCAGCACTACCTTGCCGCCGACCCGGCCGCGCAGGCTGCGGTCGATGAACAGGTCAGGGTCCATCCGGCGCTCCCAGTAGTCCCAGAGCTTCCATGCGTAGCTGTCCAGCGGCGGCACCGAAATGCCGCTGCCGGCCAGCACTTTTTCGGTCTCCTTGCTGTCGAAGCGGGTCGGATAATTGACGAACTGCATGATGTCTTCCGGCAGGCCGAGGTCCTTCATGATGGCGTTGCGGATGCGGCGCACGGGGGTCAGTGCCATCAGCGTCTTGCGCACGCTGCGCGGGATGAAGCCGAGCAGCGCGGCGTTGATGCGCATGACCATCTGCGGTGCGTGGCCGGCGCGGGCAAAAACATTGAGTACGTCGCCGACGCGCATCGGATGCGGATCGGTGAGGTGGAAACACTTGCCGTCCAGATTCTTGAGGTGGGAGATATGGGCCAATGCGTCGACTACGAAATCGACCGGGACGATGTTGATGCGGCCACCTTCGAGGCCGATGCTCGGCATCCACGGCGGCAGGATCCTGCGCATTTTCTGGATCAGCTTGAAGAAATAGTAGGGGCCGTCAACCTTCTCCGCCTCCCCCGTGCGTGAATCGCCGACCACCACACCCGGACGATAGACCCGCCAGGGAATCTTGCATTCGGTGCGAACGATGCGCTCGGACTCGTGCTTGGTGCCGAAGTAGGGATGGTCCAGGTTCTCCGCTTCCTCGAACATGTCCTCGCGGAAGATGCCCTCGAACAGGCCGGCCGCGGCAATCGAACTCACGTGGTGGAAGCAGCCGGCGCTGACCTGATGGGCCAGTTGGACCGCGTTGCGCGTGCCATCGACATTGGCCGCCATCTGATCCGCGGCGCTGGCCTTCAGGTCATAGACGGCAGCGAGATGATAGTAGTGGTGGACCTTGCCCTTCAGCTTCTGCACGTCGGCTTTGCTGACGCCCAAGGCAGGCTGGCGCAGGTCCCCGACGACGGGTATGGCGTGGGCCTTGTCGGTTTTCCAGTAGTCGTACAGCGCCTGCAGGCGCTCCGGGCTCTTGTCGCGGGTAAGGAAGTAAACGGTCGCTGCGGGCTTTTCAAGCAACTTGGCAACCAGCCGTTTGCCGATGAATCCGGTCGCCCCGGTGACAAAATAGATCATTGCTGCCTCCTCGTCATTGTTCGATACATGCTCTTGGTCCCTACCAGCGGCATCGTATCGGAATGATACAGAACCCAAGGGCCTAGAGGGCTTCACCTAGGACATTAGGGTGATCTCTCTAATCCGAGCCGCTAAGCTTCTCCGCGTGGCAGGCAGAGCGTCTGCCGAGACCTCGATGGCGAGGCGTCAGGGATCACTTCACAATGAGGAGATTGTCATGGTAAAGAAACTCGTGGTAAAGAAACTCAAATCCGTCGGCAAGGATAGCCAGCTTTCCGCGACCATTCGCGAATCCGCGCAGCAGATCTGGCTGGCCGGCCTCGGCGCATTTGCCAAGGCACAGCAGGAAGGCAACAAGGTATTCGATGCGCTGGTCCGGCAGGGCGAGTCGATCCAGCACAGTACCCGTAAGGTGGCCGAGGACAAGGTTACCGAAATGGCTGCCAAGGCCACTGGTACGTGGGACAAACTCGAGCAGGTATTCGAGAATCGCGTCGCCCGTTCGCTGCACAGCCTGGGCGTGCCTACGAGGGATGACGTCGCCGTGCTGGCCAAGCGTGTTGCCGAACTGAAGGCCACCGTGGACAAGTTGCATGCAGGCGCGGCCAAGACCGCGAAGCCGAAAAGCGCGGCGGCCAAGCCCGTGCGTCGCGCAGCACCGAGGAAGGCAGCGGCTTGACAGTGGCCTGATGGCTGCCGGCAAACTGCTTTGACGCGAGTCCGGCAGACCGGCAGCCGCAGATGGCTTGCCCGGGCAGGCGGCTGCCCGTTTCCGGACTGATGACGGAAGAGTTCGGCGTTTCTGCTATCCTCAAACGAATAGTGGAGACGGGTGATTGATGGAAAGAAAGCCTAAGCGCCGCACGCGAGAGCGCATTCTCGAGACTGCCCTGACGCTGTTCAATGAATTCGGCGAGCCGAACGTCACGACGCAGCTCATATCCGATGACATGGGGATCAGTCCGGGCAATCTTTACTACCATTTTCACAATAAGGACGAAATCATCGAGTCCCTGTTTGCCGACTTCGAGCGCCTGATAGAGGAAACTCTGGCGGCGCCGGTGCGGCGCCCGCCGAACGTCGAAGATATCTGGCTGTTCCTGCATCTGATATTCGAGGGCATCTGGAAGTTTCGCTTTCTCTATCGCGACATCAACGAGCTGCTGTCGCGCAACCGGATTCTGGAAACGCACTTCAAGCGCATCGTTGCCCACAAGATTCATACCGCGACCTCGATCTGCAAAGGCCTGGTGGCGACCGGCGACATGAAGGCGACACCCGCGGAGATTCAGGCACTGGCGGTCAACATGACCGTCGTGGCGACGTATTGGCTATCGTTCGAATTTGTCAGCGACCCTCGAAGGAAGATCGACGGCGAGAGCCTCTCGCGCGGAGCCTTTCAGGTCATGGCACTCGCTGCCCCCTACCTGGTGGGGCATTCGCGCAAGTTGTTCGAGGAAGTGTCAAAAAATTACCTGATTGATTGAGTTCAAGAGAGGAGACGCATCATGGCAAAGCCGGCCTGGAAGAAATTTCCGTACGTGGACAAGGCGTTCGTTTTCGCGGGCGCCGCACTGAAGAAGAACTGGGAGCGCCTGCATCGCGGCGACCGGGAGCCGTTCCCGGCCGATGCGTCAGTTCAGGAGGCCTGGCGCCTCTATCACCAGGGCGAATTCCACAAGGCCTGCGAGACGGGGCTGGCTGCCGGCATCGACGGCTACAACGCAGCCAACAAGGCGACGATGATCTACGCCAATTACCTCGAAGAGAATGACAAGCGCAAGCTTGAGCTGTTTCAGGCCGTTTCCGAGCGCTGCGAGGAACTGCAGCAGGCGCAACCGAAAAATGCCAACGCCTACTACATCCAGGCCTATGCACTGGGGCGCTACAGTCAGGGCATCTCGGTGCTCAAGGCGCTGACGCAAGGCCTGGGCGGCAAGATCAAGGCAGCGCTGGAAACCGCGCTCAAGCTCGATCCGAAACATGCCGACGCCCACAGCGCGCTGGGCGCCTATCATACCGAGGTGGTGGACAAGGTCGGCGCGATGGTCGGCCGGTTGACCTATGGCGCGAGCAAGGACGTGGCGGTGAAGCACTTCGAATCGGCGCTGAAACTCGCACCGGATTCGGCCATCGCCTGCATCGAATACGCCAATGCGCTGGTCATGCTGTTCGGCCAGGGTCGCATGGATGACGCTGTCAAGCTTTACGAAAAGGCGGCGACAGCCACACCGGTCGATGCGATGGAGCGGCTCGACGTAGAGTTGGCCAAGTCGGAGCTGGAAGACTAACTAAGCGAGATTGCGGAAGCGCTTGGGTATCCTTGTCGCGGGCGCCGCTGCAGGCGTTGCGGCTTTTGTTGCGGCCGCCGGCTGGCCCCGCGCTGTCCTTGCTGTCATGGCCTCCGTTTTGGCTCCCGCAGTGCGGCGCGAAGGCCGTGCTTTCGGCGCCTTGGGTTCCGGCCGGGCGGCGCTGAGTGGCGGCGGCATCTGTTTGCCGAACAGTTGCTGTTCGGCGTGCACCGGGTCAAACGGCATTTCCCAGTCGAGCATCAGCAAGGCCAGCATCATCTTCTCGAATTCGGCTTCGAACAGCGGCGTGATCGTCTCCGGGTCGGGAACAAAATGCCTGTCGGTGGCCATGCCGAACTGAACCTTGTCGTTGTAGCTCAGAATTGAAACGCCAATGCCGATGTCGCCTGACTGCGGCACCCAGACCATCACCTGATCCAAGCGCGCCCCGGCCAGATACAACGGCTGCTTCGGTCCGGGCACGTTGGTCATCACGGCGCTGGCCTTGGCCGCAAGCATGTCGAGGAACTGCTGCTGCACCAGCTTGGGGGCGACGCCGACCGCGGCGAGCAGGCCCAGCGTCAGCGGCGGCTGATACGAGCCCTTCAGTTCATTCATGCGCTCCCGCACCAGGAACAGGCGGGCGAAGGGGTTGGCTTCGTACACGGGCAAGGACAGCGTGCCAAGACCGAAGCGGTTACCCAGCGTGCCTTCGTCCTTCGCCGAGCGCAGATTGACCGGTATCACGGCGCGCACTTCGACGCCCTCGACCGATTCGCCCTTTTGCTGGAAGTAGGCGCGCAGCGCGCCGGCGACCGCCGCGAGCAGGATGTCATTGACCGAGCAGCCGAGCGCCTTGCCCATCGCCTTGACCTCGCCCAGCGGAATCGGATCGCACCACGCCACGCGCTTGACCGTGCTGGTCTTGCCCTTGAAGCTGGTCGGCGAATCTACGGGCATTGCGAGCAGCTTGGCGAGTTCGGTCAGGAGCCCGACGCCGTACCTGCCATAGGTGGACAGACGATCCCGGTCCGACGCCAGGTTGAACGCCTTGCCGCCCAGTTCAGTGCCCATGCTGACGGCCGAGGTGAGCGTTTCGGCCAGGGTTTCGAACAGGCCGGCGGGCACGTCGTCGTCGGCGTTCTCTTCCTTCGGTTCCGCGGTGAACCGCTTCTGCGCGGGTGCGTGAGGCGAAAGGTCGGTGAGCGAAAGAATGACCCCAACCAGCGCAATGCCATCCGCGATGCTGTGATGGATCCGCGCGACCAGGGCCGAACCTCCGTCGTAATCCTCGACCAGATCGAAGCGCCACAGCGGCTTGCCTGGGTTGAGCGGTTGCACCGACAGTTCGCTGGCCAGCGCCTGCAATTCCTTCTTGCCGGCGCTGCCTGGCAGGGCACGGCGTTTCACGTGCGCGTCAATGTCGAAATCGGGATCGTCCTCCCACCAGGTCCCGGTGACTTCCTGCACCGCGCATTGCCTGAAGCGGCGGTAGCGTCCGACCATGCGCGCCTCGACGGTGTTGCGCAGCCGTTCAAAGTCGATGCGCTGATTGAATACCATCACGCCAACGATCATCATCAGATTGGTCGGGCGGTCCATCCGCAGCCAGGCGGTATCGACCGCGGACATTCTTTCACGTTGGGGCATTGCGCGTGTCCTCCAGGTTGACGACAGATCGCCGGGATACCTTCTCCGCGGCCTGCGGGAACATATCGCCAGGATACCGTCCCCGCATACAGCAGAGACATATAATAGTCCAAGCCAAATGCCGGCGACCATACCCAATCAGCTTGTTGCGAGGAAAGACGACATGAGCGAACTCAAGAACGCATTTGAAGCAGCGGTGGCCGATTCCAAGAAACTGCCGGAGCGGCCCTCGAACGATGTGCTGTTGCAACTCTACGCACTCTACAAACAGGCGACCGACGGCGACGTCGAGGGCAAGCGTCCGGGCTTCACCGACATGGTGGGGCGCGCCAAGTACGATGCATGGGCCGCCATGAAGGGCACCGCAAGCGACGCCGCGATGACGCGTTATGTAGAACTGATCAGTTCATTGAAAGGCTGATCCAAAAGTCGTCTGGACTCGGTACCGGCAGATGTAGATCAATTGTCGGAACATGCTCACATAGCGAATCCTGCGCATGCGCGGAGTGGGCGGCAGCGGGAATTGCATCGTATCCATGGTGGCATAGAAGGGATATCATGAATGCATTCGCAGGCGCCCCCCATCGTTCGATCCGACCTCCGGCATGCCCGATCTGCACCACCTGAAACAGAATTCCTTCTTCACCCAGTGGCTGATCCTCGGCTTCGCGCTGCTGATCCTGGGAGGAGCGGCCGGTTTCAACCTCTACGTGGATCGCGGGCGCACGGAGAGCCGCGAGCGGGGCCGCTTGTTGACCCAGGCGCGAGTGATCCAGGAGAACCTTGAGCAGAATCTGACTGCGGTCAGCCGGGTGCTGGCAGATTTGCGTAAGGAAGTCCTGCAACGCAAGGTCACCCCGGGCTTGCCTGATCGCCTCAAGATGCTGACCGATGCGATGCCGGGCATTCGCACTCTGCTGATTCTGGACGGCGATGGCACGGTATTGGCATCGAGCCGGCCGGACCTGCTGGGCGGCAACTTCGCTTACCGCGACTACTTCAAGACGCCCCGCCAGAATCCTGATCCCGAGATGCTCTTCGTTTCGCCGCCATTCAAGACCACGCTCGGCATTTATGGCATCAACGTGGCACGGACAATCCCGGGACCCAGGGGCGAGTTTGCCGGCATCATCGTCGCCACCCTGGACCCGGAGTATTTCAATATCCTGATGACCTCGGTGCTCTATGCGCCGGACATGTGGGCTGCCATCGCCCATGGCGATGGCATTCAGTTCCTGATGGTGCCCGAACGGGAAGGCCAGGCCGGCAAGAATCTGGCACAGCCAGGCTCGTTCTTCACCCGGCACCGGGACAGCGGCAAGGAAACCGACGTCCTCACCGGCATCGCCTACGCCACCGGCGAGGAACGCATGATGGCCGTGCGTTCCATACAGACGGCAAAGCTCAGGCAAGACAAACCCCTGATCGTCGCCGTGGGTCGCGACCTGAGTGCCGTCTATGCCGCCTGGCGCAAAGATTGTCAGATACAGGGCGGATTATTCGGACTGATCGCCCTCGGTTTCACGCTGGGGCTCTATGCCTACCAGCGCCGCCAGCGAGAATTTGCCCGGAAGGAGGCCGAGGTCGCCGAGGCGCGCGCGGCCGAAGAGCGCTTCATGAAAGCCCTGACCGACAATATTCCGGGCATGGTGGCCTACTGGAACCGCGACTTGCGCTGCGGCTTCGCCAACAAGGCCTATCTGGAATGGTTCGGCAAGACGCCGGAGCAAATGCAGGGCATCCGCATGCAGGACCTGATGGGCGATGAACTGTTCCACAAGAACGAACCCTTCATCAGCGCCGCCCTGCGCGGCGAGCGGCAGCACTTCGAGCGCACCCTGACCAAGGCCGACGGCAGCATCGGCTATACGTGGGCGCATTACATTCCGGACCTGGACGCCGACGGGGTGCGTGGGTTCTTCGCCCTGGTTTCGGATATCACCGACGTCAAACGTGCCCAGATTGCGCTGGCGGAAAGCGAATGGACGCTGAAGACGATCATCGAGACCGAACCGGAATGCGTCAAAGTGCTGGCAGCCGATGGCACGCTGCTGCAAATGAATCGTGCGGGTCTAGACTTGATCGAGGCGGAATCGGACAGTCAGGTCATTGGCCACAAGTTGACGGAAATCGTGTCGCCGCCATACCGCGACGCTTTTGTCGACCTCAGCGAAAGGGTCAATCGGGGAGAATCGGGAATGCTGGAGTTCGAGATCGTCGGGCTCAAAGGCGGGCATCGCTGGCTGGATACCCATGCGGTGCCGATGCGCGATGCCACCGGGCAGATCACCGGCCTGCTCGGCGTGACCCGCGATATCACCGCGCGCAAGAAGGCCGAGCAGGCGCTCGAGCAACTCGCGCAAACCGACTTCCTGACCAATCTCGCCAACCGTCGCCATTTCTTGATACTGGCGGAACAGGAACTGTCGCGCACGCTCAGGTACGGCGGTGCGCTATCCGTGCTCATGATGGACATCGACCATTTCAAGAAGGTCAATGATACCTATGGCCACAAGACCGGCGATGTTGTCTTGCAGAGGTTCGGGGAGTTGAGTCGGCAAACCTTGCGTGAGATAGATGTCATAGGTCGCATCGGCGGCGAGGAATTCGCCGTCGTATTGCCGCAAACGGACGGCGAACACGCTCTGGAAGTGGCCGAGCGATTGCGCCGGTCAATTGGTGATGCCGAGGTGGTCCTCGATCAGGGATTGCCGCTCCACTTCACGGTTTCCATTGGCGTGGCCACCTTGACCGGCGCCGACATCAACATCGACACGCTTCTCAGTCAGGCTGATCAAGCGCTCTATAAGGCCAAGAAAGCCGGCCGCAACAAGGTCTGTGCCTATGAGCACCGGGATGGCGCATCCATGAAGTGGCACGGAGCGTGAGTAATATTTGATCGCCGATGGCGTCCGCCGTCCCGTCGGCGCCGACTTTCCGGGGCACCGTGAGGCTAGCTTACGGGGCCGAACTTCTCGTCGCAGAAGCGGTTGATTTCGTGCTCGATGCGCGGCCCCAGCGCCATGAGCAGGAAGCCGAGCTTGACGTAGATCTCGACTTCGGTCTTGCTTACCTCGATATGCCCGGCGACACCCATGCGCTGAAAACGCAAGGTGTTGCCGTCCCATTCATGGTCGAGGCCGAATTCCTCGCCCAGCTCCTCGGCTATCTGCTCGGCGCCTTTGCGCGCACGCTTGAGCGTCACTCCGTGCGCACGGCAGACCCTGATCTCGCTCATCGCCGCCGGGTCCCTAGGCTTTCTCGTCGCGCAGTTCGCGCCGCAGGATCTTGCCGACGTTGCTCTTCGGCAGTGCATTGCGGAACGCAATCTGACGCGGCACCTTGTAGCCGGTGAGATTGGCGCGGCAATGTTCCAGAAGTGCCGCTTCGGTGAGATTCGGGTCTTTCTTGACCACGTAGATCTTGACGGCTTCCCCGGTTTTCGGATCCGGCACGCCCACCGCAGCCGATTCCAATACGCCTGGATGCATGGCGAGAACGTCCTCGATCTCGTTCGGATAGACGTTGAAGCCGGAGACCAGAATCATGTCTTTCTTGCGGTCGACAATCTTGACGTAGCCGCTGCTGTCCATCACGGCTACATCGCCGGTGCGCAGGAAGCCGTCGGCCATGATGACCTTGGCGGTTTCCTCCGGGCGGTTCCAGTAGCCCTTCATTACTTGCGGGCCGCGGATGCATAGCTCGCCAGGTTCGCCCAGGGCCAGGTCCTTGCCTGCATCGTCGCGAATGGTGACTTCGGTCGAGGATATCGGCAGGCCGATGGTACCGTTGTATTCGATGATGTCGATCGGATTCATGGTCGCGGCGGGCGAGGTTTCGGTGAGTCCGTAGGCCTCGATCAGGGTAGCGCCGGTGATCTCCTTCCAGCGCTCGGCCACGGCACGCTGCACCGCCATGCCGCCGCCCAGCGTGAGATGGAGCTGGCTCAGGTCGAGTTCGGCGAATTCCGGATTGTTGATCATGGCATTGAACAGCGTGTTGACGCCAGTGATGGTGGAGAACTTGTACTTGCCGATCTCCTTGATGAAGCCGGGAATGTCGCGCGGATTGGTAATCAGGACATTGGTCGCACCGATCTTGAAGAAGGTCAGGCAGTTCGCCGTCAGGGCGAAGATGTGATACAGGGGCAAGGCCGTGATGATGATCTCTTCATCGCGCAGGAAGGGAGCAATCCAGGCGTGTGCCTGCTGCAGATTGGCAATGATGTTGCGGTGGGTCAGCATCGCGCCCTTCGATACGCCGGTCGTGCCGCCGGTGTATTGCAGGAAGGCGATATCCTCGTGGCCGACGTCTACCGGCTGCAGCGGAAAGCGGCGGCCCTGGGTCAGCGCATCGCGCAGCTCTATTGCGCGCGGCAGCTTCCACGCCGGCACCATCTTCTTGACATGTTTGACGACGGCATTGACGACCAGGCGCTTGGGGAAGTCCAGCATGTCGCCCAACTGAGTGACCAGTACATGCTTGATCGGCGTTCGGGCGACGACATTTTCCAGGATGTGGGCGAAGTTCTCGACAATCACGATCGCCTCGGCACCGGAGTCCTTGAGCTGATGCTCAAGCTCGCGCTCGGTGTACAGCGGGTTGCAGTTCACCACGGTATAGCCCGCGCGCAGCGCCCCATATAGGCAGATCGGGTATTGCAGGAGGTTGGGCATCATCAGCGCGATGCGAGCCCCCTTTGACAGTTTCAGAACCGACTGGCAAAAGGAACCAAACGCCGCGGACAGCCGATCGAGTTCGGCGTAAGTGAGCGCCTTGTCCATGTTGATATAGGCTTTGCGCGGCCCATACAGCTTTACGCTCTTGGCGAACAGGTCTCCAATGGAACGGAACTCATTGACGTCAATTTCGGCGGGCACGCCTGCCGGATAGTGCTTGAGCCAGATCTTCTCCATTGACGGTTCCTTCAGAAATTTCGCTTATTGTAATCACAATACGAGCTGACGCCGGGTCTTCGGACTGCCGCTTCAGCGCTCAGGAAAGCCACTTTCGCAGCTGCGCGTAGACCTCGGCGTTATCCAGCAGATCCAGGTGATGCATGCCGTAGCCGACCCACTGCTGCGACTCGGGAATGTTCAGGCGCTGGCGTTTGTCCGTATGCTGGCCGAGTGCGCTGCGTATGGGTATGAGCCCATCGCCCATCGACGGCCCGCCTGAATCGACCGGCGCTTTTGCGATCGAAACGCCTATTGCATAGCAATCCACGCCTTCCGGCAGCGGCACGGGAATCTTCTTCCTGCTGTGCGCAAAGCGGTCGCCGTGTTGCCAGTCCTCGTCGAGGATGCTGCCATGGCGAAGGTCGGTAATCCCGGCGCTGCGGATCTTTGCCAGGCTGGCCAGTGCGGCCGTGTAGGGGCTGAGCTCGAGGATGACATTTACCCAGTTGCCGCCGCGCTCGAGCGGTGCGCCCTGGTGGGGTGTGCCGAGAAATACCATCTGCCGCAAATGCGTCAGCCATTTATGCCCGGCAAGCCGGGCATAGTGGCAGGCGCTGCGTGCGACCAGGCCGCCCATGCTGTGCCCGATGATTACCAGCTTTTCAACGGGGACCGGCCACTCATGCAGCAGGGCTTCCATGATGTCGGCAAAGCCATGACCATTGCCCGAAACGTGCTGGCCGCTGTTGTAGTGCAGATAGACCGGAGTGAAGCCGGCTGCTCGCCCCAGCGCCTCGCCATGGTCGTGGCCATGGCGCCGCCATTTCAAGTCATTCATGCAAAGGCCATGCAGCAGCACCAGAATCTTGCCACTGGGCTTCGGGATGCTCGCGGCCAGATCCGGCGACGTCAGGGTCAATGGATGTCCGTTGCGGCGCAGTTGCATCGGAATGGCCAAGGGGTTGGCGCTGGCGGCGAGGTGATCGCCCAATACGCCATTGAGCGCGGCAAGCACCGCTTCGCGCTGGCCCGATGACGATGCCGGCTTCTGGTCGAGAAGTGGAACCAACTGTGCGAGCAGTGCGTCGATGCCGCTGCCGACCAGTCGTGTCGTGCCCTGTATGGTGCGATAGACCAGCCCGGTTATGCCCTTGGTCGGTTCCCGGGTGTGCTTCCCGATCGGTCCCGGCATGCGGGAAATGTTGTGGTGCATGGTCTCGACCAGACGGGCCAAGCCTAGCGTGGCGTCGATCGCCAGTCGGCTGTAGCCGCGAACGTCAGCGGGTCGGATGTGGGATTGTTTGGTCAAGGCAGATTTACCGGTCCGCGCATCGCTAAAATGCTTTGTCTGTCACTGGCCTATTATCCCATGCGCCACTTGTTGTCTTCGCTGCTGCAACTCGTTGCTGCCGTTCTGGTGTGCCAGACGGCGCGTGCCGAAATTATTGTCACCGATGCCAGCGGCGTCAGCATCAAGCTCGCCGCGCCCGCGCGTCGTATCGTCAGCCTGGCGCCGCACATCACCGAGCTGTTGTTCGCCGCCGGCGCGGGGGATCGGATGGTGGGAAATGTCGACTACGGCGACTATCCGCCAGCGGCGAAAGCCGTGCCGAAGGTCGGCGACTATTCCCAGCTCGATCTGGAAGCCATCGTTGCGCTCAAGCCCGATCTGGTGATGGGCTGGGATACGGGCAACTCGCCGGTTTCGGTTGCCCGCCTGCGATCCATGGGCTTGACGGTCTACCTTTCCGAGCCAAAGCGGATTCAGGATATTGCCGGCGACCTTGAGCGCGTCGGCAAGCTTGCCGGAACCGAGGTGACGGCCAACGCAGCGGCGAAGGCGTTTCGCGAGCGCTATGCAAGCCTGGCAGCCCGCTACAGCCAGCGGCCGCCGGTGGAGGTGTTCTATCAGATCTGGAAGCAGCCCCTGATGACGGTCAACAGCAAGCAGATCATCAGCGACGCCATACGCCTGTGCGGTGGGCGCAATGTGTTCTCGCAACTGTCTGCTCTGGCGCCGACGGTCACCGTGGAGGCCGTCATCGCCGCCAATCCTGAAGTCATTGTTGCCAGCGGCATGGACAACTCACGGCCGGAATGGCTGGATGACTGGAAGCGCTGGAGCATGCTGACTGCGGTGGCGCGGAACAACCTGTACTTCGTCCCGCCGGACCTGATTCAGCGCCACACGCCGCGCTTTCTGGATGGCGCCGAGAAGCTCTGCGCGCATCTGGAAACGGCGCGCGGCAAGCGTACCCGGTAGGGATCGCCGGGAGAGCGGATTCAGCGCGACTTGAATGTCTCGACCAGCTTGAGGAGTTTCTGTTGATGTTCCTGCGCCTGCAACTCGGCTTTGCGCCGCTCGGCCTGTTTCCTGAAGCGCTCGCGCAGACTGTCGAGGGCCTGCTTTTGCTGTTCGGGCGTCACGATCCCGGCGGCGATGCCGTCGAGGTCGAGGCGGGTTGTTCCCTGTGACAGGGCCTTGAGATAGCGGGTCGATGCGGTGTGGGTCTTGAGGGCATGGTGCAGCTGGCCGGCGCCGATGCCTGGCAGGCGCTCGCGAATGGTCTTGTGCACTCCGATCGCGAGAGGCTGGCAATCACGAAAGACCGCGAAGGTCGCGATCAGGGTTTCCAGTACGGCATTCTTTGAACGACGAGGAGGCAAACGGGCGGTATCGGTCATGCGGACGAAGCGGTGCGGATAGCAAAACGTCTACCGTATCAGAGGTGACAGCGGTAGCGGAGAATATCGAGCAGATTCTCGCGGGACCTAGTGACGCAACTTGGCATAAGCGGCCAGCAACCGCTGGTGCAGATCGCAGCCTTTGAGGCTCATTCCGGGCACCTCTATGCCGAAGAAGCGCTGCTCCTGGCGCAGCATCGCTTCGGCCGTCGCCACGTTGGTCCTGCCATAGAGATGTTCCAGCGCGCTGCGGTGCCCATCGGCGCTGCCCAGCTCCAGCAGGGTCTCGATGCAGCGATAGACGCGGCGACGGTTGGGGTCGATCTGTTCGAAGTGCCGCACCCACTCGCAGCCTTCGCGGATCGCCTGCTCGTCGCCGATGGCCAGGGCCAGCAGGGTTTTCAATTCGCCGACCCGCAGGTCGCTCCATAGCGAACCTTCATCGGCGGCCAGTCCGATCAGCGCGGCTACCGGCCGCTGGTCCTGCAGGTCGAGTTCGGACAGGGTATCCAGCAGATCGGCACATTCGTCGTCGTCCAGTTCCGGCAGGTGCAGGATGGCCTCGCGGATCGCATTGCCGACGCTGTTGTTCTCCCATTCCAGATCGTCCAGCGGGTAGATTTCGGACATGCCCGGCACCAGAATCCGGCAGGCGTAGACGCCGAGGTGTTTGAAGTCGGCAATGTATATGTCATGGCCGGAGCGGTGTATCCGGTCCACCAGCCATTGATAATCCTCAGCCGTGGTGCTGCTGAAGTTCCAGTCGCAGAATTCGAAGTCCGGCGTGTCGCCGAGGAAGTTCCAGCTGATGATGCCGCTCGAATCGACGAAGTGGATCTCGATGTTGGGCGAGGCGGCAATTTCGTCGAGATCGAAGCCGGGCTCGGGGAATCCGGCGAGCGCATCGAGGCCACGGCCCTGGAGCAGTTCGGTCAGGGCGCGCTCGAGGGCGATCTCGAAACGCGGATGGGCGCCGAAACTGGAGAAGCAGCCCTGATCCTCCGGGTGGAGCAGGGTGACGTTCATCACCGGGTATTCGCCGCCGAGCGAGGCATCCTTGACCAGGATGCCGAAGCCCGCCTCGCGCAGGCCGCGGATGCCGGCCGCGATGCGCGGATAGCGCGCAATCACCTGCTCCGGCACGTCCGGCAGGCAAAGCCCTTCGCTGATGATGCGAAACTTGATGTGGCGCTCGAGAATCTCCGACAACGCCTGGGTGCGCGCCTCGACCTCGGTGTTGCCGGCCGACATGCCGTTGCTGACATACAGGTTGCCGATGATGTTGACCGGAAACCAGACCGTCGCGCCATCGCGGCTCCGCACAAAGGGCAGGGCGCAGATGCCGCGCTCGGCATCGCCCGAATTCAGATCGATCAGGACATTGGCGTCGATCGAGCCGTCCGGGTTGTAAAGCCGGTGCAGCTCGGGGGTCAGCAGCTGTTCCGGCCATTTGCCGTTCGCGCCGGGCTGAAACCATTGTTCCCTCGGGTAATGGGCGAAACTGCGGCCGGCAAACTGATCCCCCAGGTAGTAGTGAGTCCAGAAGTAATTGCAGGAAAGGCGCTCGAAGAACTCGCCCAGCGCACTCGCCAGGGCGGCCAAGCGGGAACCGCCCTTGCCGTTGGTGAACAGCAGCGCACAGTCCCGGTCGCGCACATGTACCGACCAGACGCCATCTACGGGATTCAGCCAGGAGCGCTCCTCGACATGGAAGCCAAGGTCTTCGAGCTTGCCCTGCATGGTGGCAATCGACGATTCGAGGGAGGCATCCTTGCCCGGGATGAAGCTTTCTGTTTGCATGGAAATATCCTTTTAGCCTTCTTGTGACAACTCGGCGAAATCGCGAATCAGTTCGTCCAGCTTGTGTTCGGCGTGCGCTCGCTGCGCCGCTGTGGTCATGGCGTGGATGGCCACGGCGATTTCCGCCGAGGCGCGGCGCAGGTCGACCGCCTGGACCCGTCTCGCGGGATCCCGGGGCAGGTCGAAACGCGCCGCGTAGTCGCGCAGCATTTGAATGATCCGCTCGCGCGGCGGGCGCACGCTCTGCACCTGGCGCACCAGGGTCAGCCAGTCGCGCTGGCGTCGCAGCCGCTCCTCGTACCAGAACTGGCTGCCTGCGCTTTGACCGTCGATAAGTTGCCGCAGGGCCGCCTTCTGCTCATCGCTGAAATTGTCGAACCAGTACTCGGCTCTCTCCAGCAGGCGCTTGTAGCGCGCTTTGCGCTGCCCGCTTTCGCCGTCGGCGAGTTGCGCCTCCTTGGCGTAGTCTGCATTCCTTTCGGCCTGGCGTCCGGCTATGCGCTCGATCTGTTCGGCGCTGAGGGTCAGGAGGAAGTCGGCGATGTCCGGCGTTGCTTGTTCGGCCAGCGTCCGGCTGCGGCGGATGATGCCGTCGCCGAGCGACAGGGCATCTGCGGCCGTGGGCTGGCCGGTGACGAACTTCTGGCCCTGGCGCAGTAGGCTGACGTAATCCGGCAATTGGGTCTTGCGGTGCCAGGCATGAAAGCGCGTGAGACGCTCGCGGGCCAGTGAGTCCTGCTCCGGCGACATGTCGAGGTAAGGGTCGAGCCACCAGCGCGCAAGGCTGTCGGCATTGTCATAGCTGAGACGCACCGCACTGCAGCCCTGAAGGAGCAGGCCGGCGAGGACAAGGAGGACCAGGTGGCAGATGAAACGGCGCGTGAGAGGCGGGGAATTCATGCCAGCTAGGGAATCCGGATATTGATCGGCGATACACACCGGGCGAGCGAGTGCCGCCGCCGTGGTGGCTTGCCGCGCTTCACTTGGGTCGTTTGCTGCTCCGTCCGCGAAACGCCAGGGCCATTTCAAATGCCGCGCGGGTGAATGTCAGCACCTCGGCGAACTCTGCGTCGTTCAGGCTGCGCGCCTCGTCGTCCCCCCGGTAGATGTTGGCGAACTCGCGTTCGCGCGCCGACTGGATCAGCAACTTGCCGACGCCGAGTCCTTCGAGGCTGCGCCACAAGTCCGGATTGGAACTGCGGGTGAACTTCATGACGAAGCCGACCGGATCGTTGCGGCCGAGGACTGCCGCCAGGCGCAGAATGAGTTCGAAGGGAACGGCGATGCGGCCATTCTCCCAGGCTTCGATCAGCGACGGGTCCTTCAGGTTGATCGCCGTTCCCACTTCGGTGATGGTCAGGCCGGCGGCTTCGCGGATGCGGCGCAGAGCGGCTCCCGTTCTGGTCCACACTCCGGGTTCGGACAAGCCGGGCAGCAGGACCTTGGCGATGTCGGTTGCGGTGCGCAAGGTTCTTGCAGCGCCAACCGTGGTGGCGCCCATGTCGAGCACCTTGCCGGCCATGGCGCGCATCTGATCTACCAGGCCGGGCTCGGATGGTTCGGGTACGGGTCGTTGCGAGGCCGGCTTGGCCGCCGGGCGTTTTTTGGCGGGCGGCTTGCGTTTGGGAGTTGTGGCGGCGACCATGACGTCTCCAGTCCAGAGGCGATGCCTGCCGGACTATTTCCCTTGTATCCGTTGGCGCGACTCGTGGCGCTCCTGCGCCTCGATCGAGAACGACGTCGTCGGACGCGCCAGCAGGCGCTTCAGTCCGATCGGATCGCCGGTCTCCTCGCAGAATCCGAATTGGCCGTTGTCGATGCGCCTCAATGCGGCTTCGACACGCGGCAGCATCTTGCGCTCGCGATCGCGGATGCGCAGCTCGAGGGCGTTTTCTTCTTCCAGGGTGGCCCGGTCATTGGGGTCGGCTTCCGCCTCGCCATCACGCAGGTGGTCGATGGTCATGGTGGCGTTGTCGATAAGGTCCTGCCGCTGCTTGAGCAACAGATCGCGGAAAAAGCCGAGCTGCGCCGCGTTCATGTAGGAACTGTCCGGCATCGACAGCAGGGCTTTTTCGCTCAGTGGTTTTGTAAGGGTGGACATCGGGTATCTTCCTGGGTCGCTGTTCGGTCGTGGGTGGCAAGGCGGCCATTGTGAATAGGCCGTTCGTGGTCTGGGCAGGGACACACTCCATTTGCGTCCCTCGGCAAGTCGATACTCGCTACTCTATCGAAAGTCCGGGCGGACGTCAGAGGAATCTGTTCCCTGTCTGGACAAGCCCGATAGCACAGCGGTCAAGGTCCGAGTCCCGGCGCCGCTTTACGCCCGGCGCAGGTCGTGGTGCTTGAGCGGTAGCGAGCGGACGCGCTTGCCGGTAGCGGCGAAGATCGCATTGCACACAGCCGGGGCCAGCGGCAGGATCACCGGTTCGCCGTGTCCGCCCCAGAAGCCGCCGGTCGGCACCAGCAC
>JANXRC010000107.1 GCA_025353195.1 Rhodocyclaceae bacterium | reverse complement strand
TTTCGCTGGCACGATTTAAGGCATACCTGGGCGACATGGCAGCGACAAGCCGGAACACCTACCCATGAGTTACAACGATTGGGTGGATGGCGTAGCGGGGCGATGGTGGAGCGGTACGCCCATCTTGCCCCGGAACATCTGGCGACGGCTGCCGCGCGACTGGATAGCGTACTGTCTGGCTACGATTCAGCTACGGGATCCAGAAATGAAAAACGGCCCGCATCGCTGCGGGCCGCTTGAATACTGGCTCCTCGACCTGGGCTCGAACCAGGGACCTACGGATTAACAGTCCGGCGCTCTACCAACTGAGCTATCGAGGAATATCAAGAGGCGCGGATTATAGCCGCGCCGGTTTTCGCTCGCAATGGTTTTGTTACTTCTTCAGTACGCTGGCGATGGCGTCGGCGACGTAGTCTATATTCCTGGTGTTCAGGGCCGCGACGCAGATTCGGCCGGTACCGACTGCATATACGCCGAAATCGGCCTTGAGTCTTTCGACCTGTTCGACGGTGAGGCCGGTGTAGGAGAACATGCCGCGCTGCTTGACGATGAAGCTGAAGTCTTGCGCCACGCCCTTGGCCTTGAGCTTTTCCACCAGGGACACGCGCATGGCGCGGATGCGCTCGCGCATGCCCGCCAGTTCGTCCTCCCACTGCTTGCGCAGTTCCGGGCTGGAGAGCACGGCGGCGACGATGGCGCCGCCGTGGGTGGGCGGGTTGGAGTAGTTGGTGCGGATCACGCGCTTGACTTGCGACATCACGCGGGCGGCTTCTTCGCGGCTGGTGGCGACCATGGTCAGCGCGCCGACGCGTTCGCCGTAGAGCGAGAAGGACTTGGAGAAGCTGCTCGAAACGAAGAACTGCAAACCGGACGCGGTGAACAGGTCCAGCGCTACCGCATCCTGCTTGATGCCGTCGGCGAAGCCCTGGTAGGCCATGTCGATGAAGGCAATCAGGTTGCGGGCGCGAACGACGTCGACCACTTGCTTCCACTGTTCCGCGCTGATGTCGGCGCCGGTGGGGTTGTGGCAACAGGCGTGCAGCACGATGATGGAGTTGGCCGGCAGGCTGGCAAGGCAGGCCTTCATCCCGGCGAAATTAACGCCGCGCGTCGCCGCGTCGTAGTAGGGATAGCTCTCCACGGTGAAGCCGGCAGACTCGAACAGGGCGCGGTGGTTTTCCCAGCTCGGGTCGCTGATGTAGACCTTGGCCTCCGGGTAGAGGCGCTTGAGGAAATCGGCGCCGACCTTGAGTGCGCCGGTGCCGCCGAGCGCCTCGATGGTAACGAGGCGGCCGTCCTTGATCAGGGGCGAATCGGCACCGAACATCAGGGCCTGGACGGCCTGGTTGTAGGCGGCGAGGCCGTCGATCGGCTGGTAGCCACGCGCGGGCGCTGCTTCCAGGCGGGTTTTCTCGGCGGCGCGGACGGCTCCGAGCAGCGGAACCTTGCCGTTGTCGTCGTAATACACGCCGACGCCGAGATTCACCTTGGTGGCGTGGGTGTCTGCATTGAAGCTTTCGGTAAGGCCGAGGATGGGATCGCGGGGCGCCATTTCGACGGCGGCGAAGATTGATGCGGTCATGACAACTCCAGAGAGGAAGGCAAGGGCGGGAAGCTTTAAAACAGGCAATAATACTCTATCGTCGGGGCTGCTTCGAGCAGGTCTTGCCCCGGTTCCCACAAGCGGACAGACAGGTTAGCCAGTGGCCGAGATTCATGAGTTGAAAGAACGGGTGGTCGAGTTTGCCGGCAGTCCCTGGCGCCTGCATCAGCCGTTTCTGCCGGCAGGGGATCAGCCTGAGGCGATTCGCCTGCTGACCGAAGGGTTCGGCGATGGGCTTTCGTTCCAGACCCTCCTTGGGGTGACCGGCTCGGGCAAGACCTTCACCATGGCCAACGTGATTGCCAGGCTTGGCCGTCCGGCGCTGGTGCTGGCGCCCAACAAGACCCTGGCGGCCCAGTTGTACTCGGAATTCCGCGAGTTCTTTCCGGAGAATGCGGTCGAGTACTTTGTTTCCTACTACGATTACTACCAGCCGGAAGCCTATGTTCCATCGCGCGACCTGTTCATCGAGAAGGACTCGTCGATCAACGAGCACATCGAGCAGATGCGTTTGTCGGCGACCAAGAGCCTGCTGGAGCGGCGTGATGTGGTGATCGTGTGCACGGTTTCGGCGATCTACGGCATTGGCGACCCCGTCGATTACCACAGCATGATCCTGCACTTGCGCCAAGGCGAGAAGATCGGCCAGCGCGAGATCATTCGTCGCCTGACGGAAATGCAGTACGAGCGCAACGAGGTGGACTTCAAGCGTGGCGTGTATCGCGTACGCGGCGATGTGATCGATGTATTCCCGGCCGAGAATGCCGAAAGCGCCGTGCGCATCACCCTGTTCGACGATGAGATCGAGACCCTGACGATCTTCGATCCGCTTACCGGGCATACCCGGCAGAAGCTCGGCCGCTTTACGGTGTTTCCCTCCAGCCATTACGTTACGCCTCGCGGGACGGTGCTCAAGGCCATCGAGGCAATCAAGGCAGAGCTGCGCGAGCGCATCGAGTTCTTTGGCCGGGAGCAGAAACTGGTCGAACTGCAACGGATCGAGCAGCGCACCCGCTTTGACCTGGAAATGCTCGACCAGCTGGGTTTTTGCAAGGGCATCGAAAACTACTCGAGGCACCTCTCGGGGCGTCAGCCCGGCGAGCCGCCGCCGACGCTCTACGATTATCTGCCGGCCGATGCGATCATGTTTGTCGACGAATCGCATGTGACGATTCCTCAGGTGGGCGGCATGTACAAGGGTGACCGCTCACGCAAGGAAAATCTCGTCGATTACGGCTTCCGCCTGCCGTCCGCGCTGGACAACCGGCCGCTGAAGTTCGAGGAGTTCGAGAAGCTGATGCCGCAAACGGTGTTCGTTTCGGCAACGCCGTCTGCTTACGAGGAAGCCCATCAGGGTCAGGTGGTGGAGCAACTGGTGCGGCCGACCGGGCTGGTCGACCCGGTGGTCGAGGTGCGGCCGGCCAGCACGCAGGTGGATGACCTGCTGGCGGAGGCCAAGAAGCGCGTCGCGCTCGGCGAACGGGTGCTGGTGACGACCTTGACCAAGCGGCTGTCGGAGCAGCTGACCGAGTACCTCAACGACAATGGCATCAAGGTGCGCTACCTGCATTCGGACATCGATACCGTGGAACGGGTCGAGATCATTCGCGATCTGCGTTTGGGCGTGTTCGACGTGCTGGTCGGCATCAACCTGTTGCGTGAAGGTCTGGACATTCCAGAGGTTTCACTGGTGGCGATCCTCGATGCCGACAAGGAGGGTTTCTTGCGTTCGACGCGGTCGCTGATTCAGACCATGGGGCGCGCCGCCAGGCATCTCAACGGCAGGGCGATTCTCTATGCCGATCGAATCACCGATTCGATGCAGCGGGCGATGGCCGAGACCGGCCGCCGCCGGGCGAAGCAGCTGGCGCACAACGAGGCCATGGGCATTACCCCGATCGGCGTCAAGAAACGCATCAAGGACATGATCGATGGCATCTACGATTCGGAAATCGCGGTGCGGGAGCTCAAGGCCGCACAGGAAGCGGCGCGCTATGAGGTGATGAGCGAGAAGCAGCTGTCACGCGAAATCAGGCGGCTGGAAAAGGCGATGCAGGAGCATGCGAGGAATCTCGAGTTCGAGGCGGCGGCGGCGGCCCGCGATGAGCTGTTCCGCATCCAGCGCCTCGCCTTTGGCGGTGAGGCGCACGATGCGCCGGGGGATGCAGCGTGATGCCGCACAAGGTGTTGTTCGTCTGCACCGGAAACATCTGCCGTTCGCCCACGGCTGAAGGGGTGGCGCGCGGACTGGCGACACAGCGAGGCCTGGAACATCTGTTCGAGTTCGATTCCGCAGGAACCCACGGCTACCATATTGGCAACCCGCCGGATCCGCGCTCGATCGCGGCGGCCTTGCGACGCGGCTATGATCTGGCGCCGCTGCGTGCGCGGCGGGTGACCGAGTTCGATTTCATCCGTTTCGATCGTCTGCTGGCGATGGATCGCGAGCATCTGGAGTCGCTGCAGCGTGCCTGCCCGCGGGCCCATCAGAAGAAGCTCGGGCTGTTTCTGGATTTCAGCGAGCGCTTCGACGAAGATGAGGTTCCCGATCCCTACTACGGTGGCGTGCAGGGATTTGAGCATGTCCTCGATCTGGTGGAGGATGCGGCCGCCCAACTGATATTGCAACTGAGCGCGAATCGCCGGGAGACCGTTCCCGAAATTGCGCCGAGGACACCATAATGAAAAATGGGCGCCATACCTTCGTATGACGCCCATTGCTGCTCCTGGTTGCGAGGGTCAGTCGTTCTTGGTTTCCACCATCTGCAAGGGTTCGTTGACGATCACCGGCGCCGGCTTCGGCTTGCGGCCGAGAGGTTGTGCCGGTGCGAAGGTGTCAGCCGCGGGTGCCGCATGGCTGGTTTCGATCATGACCAGACCGGCCTGCTGCAGCGAGCCTGAAATATCCACCGGGGCGGCTTTCGGCGCAGGCGGAACGATGATCGGATCGGCAACGGGAGTCACCGGCTGAGGCGGCGCTGCGACGAATTGCGGAGCAGGCTCGGCGGCGGGGGCCGGTGCGGGAACCGCGACGGGCAATGGAATCGGCGCCATGACCGCTACGGCGGTCGAGGCGACGGGTTCGGCCGCGACGGGCTCCGGTGCCAGTTCCGCAGGGGCCACAGGGGCGGCAACCGCCTCGACGATCGGCGCTGCTGCCATCGGCTCGAAGGCCGGCGCGGCGGTCTGCTGCGGGGCAGCGGCTTCCGTCGCGACAGGAGCGAAATCGCCCGGTTGATGGGCGACGATTTCGGCTACAGCGGCTTCTGGTGTGCTGCCTTCTTCGCTGCGACCACGACCACGACCGCGAGTTCTGCGTCCGCTACGGGCTTCTCCGTCTTGACCTTGACCATTGTCAGGAGTCGGCGCTGACGGCACGGCGTTTTGCGCGCTGCCTGCGTCGCCGCGCGGCGGACGCGGTTCTCTCGGTTCCTTCGGTTCGCGCGGCGGACGCGGTTCACGTGCCTCCCTCGGCTCGCGTGCCTCCTTCGGCTCGCGCGGTTCGTTGCGACCGTCGCGCGGGCGGCGGTTGCCGCCTTCGGTTTGTGTCTCGTCGCGTTTTGCCTGGGGGCGCGGCGCTTGCTCGCCACGGTCCTTGCGTTCGCCGCCTTCGCGGGTGTCGCGCCCGTCACGGCGACTGTTGCGGTCGCGTCCACCGCGACCCCCTTCGCGATTGCCATCCCGGTTGCGGTCGCGTCCGCTGTCGCGGCGCGGCGGCCTGTCTGCCTTTTCTGCGATGGCGACAGGTGCTTCCACCTTCTTGTCGCCCATCAGGAAGGCGACCATCCTGGCGAAGAAACCGCCTTGAGCGGGTGCTGCGGGCTGGATCAGGATCGGAGCTGCCTTGGGTTCCACATTCGGCGCCGGTTGATCGGGAGTGATGCCCTTCACTGCGGCTTCGATCTTGACGGGCTTGGCCTCCGCTTGTGCGGACGGTGGCTGATAGGTTTCTTCAACCGGCTTTTCAGCCATCTGGTAGCTGGCGAGGGCGATTCCCTCTGCGTTCAGCTGATCATGGCGCAGGCGGACGATTTCATGCGCCGGCGTTTCGAGGTGGCGGTTGGGCACGATCACCAGATTGACGCGATGACGCATCTCGATGCGGGAAATGTCGACGCGCTTTTCGTTGAGCAGGAAGGTAGCGACATCAACCGGAACCTGGCAGTGCAGGGCGCCGGTATTTTCCTTCATGGCCTCCTCTTCGAGGATGCGCAGGATGTGCAGCGCGGCGGATTCGGTGCTGCGGATGTGGCCGGTGCCGGTGCAGCGCGGGCAGGTGATGTAGCTGGTCTCGGCGAGCGCCGGGCGCAGGCGCTGGCGTGACAGTTCGAGCAGGCCGAAACGGCTGATCTTGCCGGTCTGGACCCGCGCGCGGTCGAAGTGCAGGGCGTCGCGCAGGCGATTTTCGACTTCACGCTGGTTCTTGGCCGATTCCATGTCGATGAAGTCGATCACGATCAAGCCGCCCAGGTCACGCAGGCGCAGCTGGCGGGCGATTTCGTCCGCGGCTTCGCAATTGGTGCGCAACGCCGTTTCCTCGATGTCACTGCCCTTGGTGGCGCGGCCGGAGTTGACGTCGACCGATACCAGCGCTTCTGTATGGTCGATCACGATGGCACCGCCCGAGGGCAGGGTAACCTGCCGGGAGTAGGCCGATTCGATCTGGTGTTCGATCTGGAAACGCGAGAACAGGGGCACGTCATCCTGATAACGCTTGACGCGATTGACGGTCCCCGGCATCACATGTGCCATGAACTGTTGCGCCTGTTCGAAGATGTCATCGGTATCGATCAGGATTTCGCCGATCTCCGAATGAAAATAGTCGCGGATGGCGCGGATTACCAGGCTCGATTCCTGATAGATCAGGAAAGCGCCGCTCTGTGCCTTGGATGCACCATCGATGGCGCTCCACAGCTGCAGCAGGTAGTTCAGATCCCACTGCAGTTCTTCCAGCCCGCGGCCAATGCCCGCGGTGCGGGCGATCAGGCTGGTGCCGCTGGGCACGACCAACTGGTCCATGATGTCGCGCAGTTCCTGCCGGTCATCACCTTCGACGCGACGCGAAACGCCTCCGCCACGGGGGTTGTTGGGCATCAGCACGAGGTAGCGGCCGGCCAGCGAGACGTAGGTGGTCAGCGCCGCGCCCTTGTTGCCGCGCTCGTCCTTTTCAACCTGGACGATGATTTCCTGGCCATTGCTGAGGACATCCTGAATACGCGCTTTGCCGGCGTCGACGCCGGGCTTGAAGTAAGTGCGCGAAATTTCCTTGAACGGCAGAAAGCCGTGGCGCTCGGCACCATAGTCGACAAAGGCGGCTTCGAGACTCGGCTCGATGCGGGTGATGATTGCCTTGTAGATATTGCTCTTGCGCTGTTCCTTGTTGGCTGATTCGATGTCGAGGTCAATCAGTTTCTGACCATCAACTATCGCGACGCGGAGTTCCTCAGCCTGCGTCGCATTGAAAAGCATGCGTTTCATGTGTGCTCCCGCGCGCATTCAAGCCAGGCGGGCACGACAAATCACGCACCACAGGCGTCAGGACGCGGGCGGTGCGAGTCGGGTTTGCGGTTGGTTTGGCAGATTCATGGTGCCTATGGTGTGGCGTGGCAAACGGGGTTGATGACTTGTCTTCGGTTAGGCGGTCGCTGACTCATGATCAGCGTCCGGCAATCTGTGCCCAAATCTGTGCGTGTATTGCGCGCAATCAAGTAGTATCGCTCTTTCGGGCGAGCGAAATACCCTGTGGTCGGCTGGTCGCGTTACCGGTCGGTTTGTGAAGTCCGGCGGTTGTCTTCCGTTGCTTTCGCGCCCTTGTTGCCTCTCTGCATTTGATCACTGACAAGCGATACTGCATTGGAGGCAACGACACCCCGGGAACCGTGCCACCGACGCCACTTCGGGCCGCCGGGCACACCGTCTCGGGACGGCTAACCAAGCGATCAGTATATTGCAAATGAAGGACTTAAGCAAAGATTCGGTTACATGGCTTGAGGTAGGCGAGGAGTCCGAAGGCCAGCGCCTCGACAATTTCCTGCTACGCATCGCCAAGGGCGTGCCGAAAAGCCACATCTATCGCATCGTGCGTAGCGGCGAGGTGCGGGTGAACAAGGGCCGCGTACAGGCCGAGTATCGGCTTCAGCTTGGCGACCGATTGCGGGTGCCACCCATGCGAACCGCCGAGCGGCCGTCGCAAGCTGCTGTTCCACCAAGAGATTTTGATATCGCCTTTGAAGACGAGGCGCTTATCGTGATCGACAAGCCGGCGGGCGTAGCGGTGCACGGTGGCAGCGGCGTGTCCTTCGGGGTCATCGAGCAGTTGCGCCGGGCGCGGCCGCTGGCGAAGTTCCTTGAACTCGCCCACCGGCTGGATCGGGACACCTCCGGTCTCCTGATTGTGGCCAAGAAGCGCATGGCGCTGACCAGGCTGCATGACCAGTTCCGCGACGGCGGCATCAGCAAGCGCTATCTGGCGCTGGTCAAGGGTCGCTGGCGCAACGAATTGCAGCATGTTCGCCTGCCCTTGCACAAGTACCTGACGGCCGAGGGCGAGCGACGGGTCAGCGTCGATCCCGAGGGCAAGGCGTCGCATTCGATCGTGCGGCTGGTGGCGCGCTGGGAGAATTTCAGTCTGGTCGAGGTGGAACTGAAGACGGGGCGGACTCACCAGATTCGCGTGCACCTCGCCCATCTGGGGTTCCCGATCGCCGGCGACGACAAATATGGCGACTTCCCGCTGAACAAGGCCTTGCAGAAGACGGGGCTAGGCCGCATGTTCCTGCATGCAGGAAAGCTTGCGCTGCCGCATCCGTTGTCCGGGACGCCTTTGGCCCTCGAATCGCCGCTGCCGCCGGAATTGCGCAGCTTTACCGAAAAGCTCGATAGAAACGAAAACAGGAGTTTCAGTGCAGGCTAACGTCGGCCTCATCGACGTTAAGCGTAGCGGCCGAAACTAAAAAAGGGATTATGGCCAAACGTTTTGAACTGATCGTGTTCGACTGGGACGGCACTCTGATGGACTCGACCGGTGCTATCGTCGCCAGCATCCAGGCTGCGGCGCGGGATCTGGGAATTCCGGAGCCGTCCGACGAGCGCGCACAGCACATCATCGGTCTCGGGTTGATCGATGCCTTGCGCCACGCCTTGCCTGACCTGCCGACGGAGCGCTACCAAGACGTCGCGGAGCGTTATCGGCATCACTATCTGTCGCGCGACCAGGACCTGTTGCTGTTCGCTGGTGCAGCGGAACTGATCGGGGAACTGGCTCAGGCGGGCCATCATCTCGCCGTGGCGACGGGCAAGACGCGCAAAGGACTCGATCGGGCCTTCGCGGTCAGCGGGCTGGGCTCGCGCTTCCATGCATCACGTTGCGCCGACGAATGCCATTCCAAACCCCATCCGCAAATGCTCGAGGAGCTGATGGCGGAGTTCGGTGTGGAACCGGAAGCGACATTGATGATCGGTGACACCACACACGATCTGCTGATGGCCCGCAACGCGGGCGTGGCCGCCCTTGGTGTGGCCTATGGCGCCCATCCGCGCGCGGCGCTGGAGGCGGAAGACCCTGTCTTCTGCGCGGCCAATATGGCGGAATTGGCCGGGTGGCTGCGGCAACACGCTTGAATCAGCGCCTGATCTGCGCCGGCGACGATTTGGTTGATGGCGGGCGCGGTGTGCGCTTCACGGTGGATTGCAACGGGGTCAGTGAGGCGGCGTTTGCGGTGCGTTTTAGGGGGCGGGTTCATGCCTATCTGAATCGCTGCGCCCATGTGCCGGTCGAAATGGACTGGCAACAAGGCGAGTTCTTCGATCATTCAGGCTTATACTTGATTTGCGCCACACACGGCGCGCTCTATGCCCCGGAATCGGGGCATTGTCTAGGCGGGCGCTGCAACGGCAAAGGGCTCGCCGCCCTGTCCGTGATCGAGCAGGACGGGCAAATTCTACTGATTGAGGAAGGTAAGGAAAGTGTCGGATAGCGATGATACGCAGTGGGAACGCAAGGTTCTGGAAAAGCTCGCGATGGAGGCCCTCGCCGAGCAGCGACGCGGTCGCCGCTGGGGCATCTTCTTCAAGTTGCTCGGCTTCGGCTATGTAGCGGTGATTCTTGGTTTGGTGGTGGACTGGGGCCAGGCCGATAAGCTCGCCGAGGGGTCGAAATTCACGGCCCTGGTAAATCTGAACGGTGTCATCAAGGCCAAGGGTGACGCCAATGCCGAGCATGTCATCAGCGGCCTGCAGGCAGCCTTCGAAGACAAGCATACGGCGGGGGTCATCCTGCGCATCAACAGTCCGGGGGGCAGCCCGGTCCAGTCAGGCATCATCAACGACGAAATGCGGCGTTTGCGTGCCGCGCATCCGGACATTCCGCTTCACGTCGTGGTGGAGGATGTCTGCGCTTCCGGCGGCTACTACGTTGCGGCGGCAGCGGACAAGATCTTTGTGGACAAGGCCAGCATCATTGGCTCCATCGGCGTGCTGATGGACGGCTTCGGTTTTACCGGCACCATGGAGAAGCTTGGCGTCGAGCGACGGCTGCTGACGGCGGGCGAGAGCAAGGGCTTTCTCGATCCTTTTTCGCCGCAAAATGAACAGCACAAGGACCATGCAAAGCAAATGCTCAGCGAAGTCCATGCGCAATTCATCGATGTGGTGAGAAAAGGCCGCGGCAAGAGGCTGAAGGAAACACCCGACATGTTTTCCGGCCTGATGTGGACCGGAGCCAAGAGCATTGAACTGGGTCTGGCCGACGGCTACGGCAGTGTCGATAGCGTCGCGCGCGATGTTTTCAAGGCGAGCGACGTGCGCGATTTCAGCGTCAAGCAGAACTTTGCCGAGAAGTTTGCCAGGCAGTTCGGGGCGGACATGGCCGAGAGTGCGGCGAATGTCCTGACCAGCTTTACGCTACGCTGATGGCGCCGACGCCCATGTCGGCCATCAGGAGTTCCTGAGCGCAGATGCGGGCGCGTCGCGTCGGCTTGATGCGGAATTCGCCGTTGCCATTCATTTCCCAGGCTTGGCTGTTGTCGGCGAGATAGGGTTTGAGCCCTTCCTTGAGTACCCGCCGCTTCAGTTTGGGTTCCAGCACCGGAAAACTGATTTCAATGCGGCGGAAAAAATTGCGCTCCATCCAGTCGGCGCTGGAAAGGTAGATGTTCTGCTTGCCGTTGGCGTGGAAATAGAAGATGCGGTGATGCTCAAGGAAGCGTCCGATCACCGAACGCACGTGGATGTTTTCCGAGAGGCCCTTCACGCCGGGGCGTAGCGAACAAACGCCGCGGACGATGAGGTCGATGGTGACGCCGGCGGCGCTGGCCTCATATAAAGCCGCAATGATCTCCGGTTCAAGCAGGGAGTTCATTTTTGCGATAATGCGCGCCGGCTTGCCTGCGCTGGCTGCCTCGGTCTCGGCGCGGATCGCGCCCAGCATTTTCGAGTGGAGCGAAAAAGGTGCCTGCCACAGGTGCTTCAGTGCGCTGGCCTTGCCCAGGCCGGTAAGCTGCTTGAATACCTCATTGACGTCGCTGCCGATCTCCGGATTGGCCGTCAGCAGGCCGAAATCCGTGTAGAAGCGCGTGGTGCGCGGATGGTAGTTGCCGGTGCCGAGGTGTATGTAGCGGCGATAGCCCTGATCCTCGCGCCGCAATACCATGAGCATCTTGGCGTGGGTCTTGTAGCCGACCACGCCGTAGACTACGTGGGCTCCGACCTCTTCCAGCCGCGCCGCGATGGAAAGATTGGCTTCCTCCTCGAAGCGCGCCATGAGTTCCACCACGACCGTGACTTCCTTGCCCTTCTCCGCGGCGCGCAGCAGATGCTCCATGAGTACCGAGTCGGTGCCGGTGCGATACACAGTCATCTTGATGGCCACCACCTGAGGATCGTCCGCTGCCTGCTGCAGCAACTGGATGACCGGGGTGAATGACTGAAACGGGTGATGCAGCAGGATGTCTTGTCTGCGGATGCTGGCGAAAATGTCGTAGCGCTTGGTCAGCACTTTGGGCATGCCCGGCTGGAACGGCGGATACATGAGGTCGGGGCGATCCACCTGATCGGGCACCGACATCAGCCTTACCAGATTGACGATGCCCGGCACGCGATAGAGGTCGTTTCGCGCCAGGCCGAACTGCTGCAGCAGAAAGTCGGTCATGACCTCCGAACAATTGTCGGCCACTTCGAGGCGCACGGCATCACCGAAGTGGCGTTGCGGCAGTTCGCCCTGCAGCGCGATGCGCAGGTTCTTCACTTCTTCGTCATCGACAAACAGATCGGAATTGCGCGTGACGCGGAACTGGTAGCAGCCGAGAACATTCATGCCGGCGAACAGTTCACCGACGTATTCGTGGACCACCGATGACAGGAAGACAAAACCGTAATCTACGCCGCAAAGTTCCTTGGGTAGCTGGATGACTCGCGGCAGGGCGCGTGGCGCCTGGACGATGGCTGCGCCCGAGCTGCGGCCGAAGGCGTCGGTTCCTTCGAGTTCAATCGCAAAGTTGAGGCTCTTGTTCAGTACCCGCGGGAAGGGATGCGAGGGGTCGAGTCCGATCGGGGTCAGCACCGGCATTACTTCCTTGAGGAAGAAATCGCGTATCCATGCGCGCTGAGCGTCATTCCACAGGCTGCGGCGGAAAAAGGCGATGCCTTCCTTTTCCAGCGCAGGAAGTATCTCCCCGTTCAGCAGGGCGTACTGCTCGGCAATCGCCTGGTGGGCTTCGTCCGTGACACGGCGGAAGACCTCCAGCGGCGGCACGCCGTCGGCGCCGGCGGCATGGCTGCCCAGCTTGATCTGTTCCTTGAGGCCGGCGACGCGAATTTCGAAGAATTCGTCGAGATTGGAGGAGACGATGCACAGAAAGCGCAGTCGCTCCAGCAACGGTACCCGGCTGTCGGCGGCTTGGGCGAGAACGCGCCGGTTGAAAGCGAGCAGGGATAGTTCTCGATTGAGGAACTGCTCGGTGCGAAATCGGCGCGAGTTCGGCATGACGGCTTTCAGACGATTCGAATCGGATAATTATGTTTCAATTTTATTGCCGCATCATGACACGAATCAAACCTGGAGCAGGAGGTAGAATCAATCCATGGCCTACGAACTGATTGCTGCGGTCGATCTCGGCTCCAACAGCTTTCGCCTCCAAGTGGGGCGGATTGTGGCCAACCAGATCTACCCTCTTGACGGGCTCAAGGAGTCGGTAAGGCTTGCCGCGGGCTTGACCCCCGACAAGCGGCTCGACGCGGCGGCCCAGCAGCGCGGTATAGAGGCGCTGTCGCGCTTCGGCGAACGCTTGCGTGATTTCGACCAGGGAGCCGTCCGTGCGGTGGCGACCAACACCTTGCGGGTGGCGAAGAACGCCGGGCAGTTCCTGGAAAAGGCCGAGGCCGCCCTGGGTTTTCCCATCGAAGTGATTGCCGGGCGTGAAGAAGCGCGCTTGATTTATCTCGGCGTTGCCCACACTCTGGCCAATCCGCAGACGCGCCAATTGGTGGTCGATATAGGCGGTGGCTCCACCGAATTCATCATCGGCCAGAACATCGATCCGATTCAATTGGAGTCGCTCTACATGGGCTGTGTCAGCTACAGCCTGCGCTTCTTTCCGGAAGGACGCGTCGACAAGCGTTCGTTCAAGGAAGCCGAACTGGCAGCACGGCGCGAGTTGCAGGCCATCGTCCATGTCTATCGCAAGACGGGCTGGGACGAGGCGATCGGCTCATCGGGTTCGGCCAAGGCCATTGTCGATCTGCTCGAATTGAACGGTCTTTCGGATCACGGCATCACTCGCGAGGGACTGGAGAAGTTGCGCAACGAACTGCTGCACGCCGGTGATGCCTCGCACATGCGCCTGCAGGGCCTGCGCGCCGACCGGATTCCGGTGCTGCCGGGCGGGTTGGCGATCATGTCAGCCGTATTCAAGGAGTTCGGGCTGGAGCGCATGGTCTTCTCCGAAGGAGCCCTTCGCCTCGGCGTGCTGTATGACCAACTTGGCCGCTATCATCACGACGATCTGCGCGAAGCCACGGTGAATCTGTTCATGCAGCGCTACCAGGTGGACCGGCGGCAGGCGGCCCGTGTCGCTCATACCGCAGTCGGGTTGTTCCATCAGATGGTCCCCGCGAGCCAGGAGGCGGGGCATCCGGACGCGCAATTCCTGGTCTGGGCTGCGCGTTTGCATGAGGTCGGGATATCCGTGGCGCATTCGAGCTATCACAAACACAGCGCCTACGTCATCGCCAACGCCGACATGCCGGGATTCTCCCGGCGGGATCAGGCGCGCCTCTCGCGGCTGGTGCTGGCGCATCGCGGCAAGCTGGAACGAGCCCAGCCCTTGCGCGGAGAAGCTCCGGAATGGACGTTGATCCTGTGTTTGCGGGTTGCCGTCTTGCTGCATCGATCGCGCGACGACCAGCCCTTGCCGCCGCTTTCCATCGGACTCACCCGCAACGGATTTCAGTTGAAGCTGGGCGCTTGCGGGCTGGAGGCATTGCCGCTCACCGCCGCTACGCTGGAGGACGAAGCGCAGCAATGGGCTGGCATCGGCAGCGAACTGCGGATTCATCGCGAGGCCTGATGTCGCCGGACATGAGGCGTGGCTATAATCAGGCTTCCCTCATCCCTCCAACGCCAGCATCTGCCTGATGTCCATCGCGCGCATTGAAGTGATCGTTCGCGAAGGCGGACGCGTTGTCAAGCTCTCCGGACGGTGGACGGTGGCAACCACTTCACGGCGTGCTGCGGGATTGGCCGAGGAACTGAGTCGCGTTGCCGATGCGGACAGCAACTGGGACTGCCTCGACCTTGAGGCGATTGACAGCGCCGGCGCCATATTGCTTTGGCGCGCCTGGGGTCGCGCCTTGCCGCTCCAGTTGTCGATCAAACCGGAGCATTGGCGGGTCTTCGAACGCATTGATACTGCCGACCACGAGCCGCGGGCGGCGATCGTGCCGGTTTCACCCCTGCACGGCGTGATGTTCCTCGGCACGGTCGTGATCGGCATTGGTCGTCATCTGGTCGATTTTGTTGCCATGGTGGGGCAATTCGGCTTGGATCTGGCGCATGTCCTGCGCAACCCCGCCGAGCTTCCGCGCCGGGAGATTTCGGCCAACCTGTACAAGAGCGGCGTGCGCGCGATGCCGGTTACCGCGCTGGTAGGCTTTCTGATCGGCGTCGTGCTTTCCTACCTGTCGGCCCTGCAGCTCAAGCAGTTCGGGGCGGATATCTTTATCGTAAATATCATCGGCCTCGGCATCATCAGGGAGCTCGGGCCGGTTCTGGTAGCGATTCTGGTTGCCGGGCGTTCCGGTTCTGCGATGACGGCGCAACTGGGCGTGATGCGCGTTACCGAGGAAATCGATGCGCTGGCGACGATGGGCGTTCCGCGCGGGCTGCGGCTGATCTTTCCCAAGGTGGTGGCGCTGACCATCGCCATGCCGCTGCTGGTACTGTGGAGCACCGCGATAGCGCTGATCGGCGGCATGCTCTCGGCGCAGTTGCAACTCGACATCTCCTACGGGTTCTTCTTCCAGACCCTGCCACGTGTCGTGCCGGCGGCCAACCTGTGGATCGGTCTGGTCAAGGGCACGGTATTCGGCATGTTCGTTGCACTGATTGCCTGCCATTTCGGTCTCAGGGTGCGACCCAACACGGAAAGCCTGTCGAGCAACACGACGGCTTCGGTGGTCTCGGCGATCACGGTGGTGATTGTGATCGACGCCTTGTTTGCTGTCGCCACCCGTAGCATCGGCCTGCCGGGATGAGTGCACAGCCATGACGACGCCTGTCATCCGAATTCGCGATCTCTCCACCCGCTTCGGCGAGGTGTGGATTCACAAGGGGCTCGACCTCGACATTCAGCGCGGCGAACTGGTTTCGCTGGTGGGCGGTTCCGGCAGCGGCAAGACCACGCTGCTGCGGATGGTGGTCGGCTTGCTCCTGCCTGCCAGCGGCAGCATCGAGATTTTCGGTGAGCCCCTGTTTGGCGGCGGCGTCGCGCGCGAACGCGAGTTGCGGCAGCGCTTCGGCGTGTTGTTTCAGCAGGGCGCGCTGTTTTCTGCGTTCAACGTGTTCGACAACATCGCTTTCCCCTTGCGCGAACTGAAACGCTACGACGAGGATGCCATTCATGATCTGGTGATGCTCAAGCTGTCCATGGTCGAACTGCTGCCGCGCCATGGCAAGCTGATGCCGGCCGAACTTTCCGGCGGCATGATCAAGCGCGTCGCGCTGGCGCGCGCACTGGCGCTCGAGCCGGAATTGCTGCTGCTCGACGAGCCGACCGCCGGCCTCGATCCGGATCGTTCCGACAGTTTTGTGCGGCTGATCCGCATGCTGGGCGAAGAATTGGGCCTCACCGTCATGCTGGTCACGCATGACCTCGATACACTGGCGGCACTCTCCACGCGTGTCGCCGTGCTCGCCGAGCAACACATCCTGGCTTATGGCACCACTGAGGAAATCATGCAAATTGACCATCCTTTCATTCGCAACTTCTTCCTTTCCGAGCGCAGCGTACGAGCCTTGCAACATTCCGGGCTCGCGGCGGCGCCGCACTGAAAGCGCCGAACCATGGAAAACCGATCCCACGCGCTGGCCGCCGGAATCTTCACCCTTCTGCTCGGCCTTGCCTCCGCCGTTGCAATCTGGTGGCTGGGGCAGAGCGACGAGTCGACGACAACCTATCTTCTGGAAACGCGGCGAAACGTGACCGGACTCAACGTCCAGGCGCAGGTGCGCTATCGCGGCATTCGCGCCGGCAAGGTGGAAGCCATCGAGCCGGATCAAGCCGATCCGCGAGTGATCCTGGTGCGCATCAACCTCGACAACCGCTTCAAGCTGACCCGCGGCAGCACCGCCCAACTAGGCTACCAGGGCGTTACGGGCCTGGCCTATGTACAGATCGAAGATGATGGTTCTTCGATCGAGCCGCTGGTGGGGAAGGGCGGCAAAACGCCCCGCATTGCATTGCGGCCCACCTTGTTCGACACGCTGGATGAGAAGGCAGGCGACATCGTGAACCAGATCAGCACGGCATCGTTGCGGCTGGCCAAAGTGCTGGACGAGAAGAACGTGCAGAACCTCTCGCGCGCGCTGGAAAATGTGGCCACGGCGTCGGATGGCTTGCGCGAGATGCCTGCCATTCTGGCATCGGTGCGCGAGGCGCTTTCCGACAGCAATATGCGCAACTTGCGGCAGATTCTGGTGCATGTCGAAAAGACGGCGGGGGAGAGCGCGCCACTCACCGCGGAAATACGCGAATTGGTCAAGTCGATGAGCGCCCTGTCGCATCGATTCGATCAGCTGGTAAGCAGCACCGGCGATGAACTGACGACCGGCACGCTGCCACGCGCCAACGCGCTGATGCGTGAGCTGGCGACCAATTCGCGGCAGCTGTCGCGCGTTCTGGACGGCCTTGAGAGTAACCCGCAGATGTTGCTATTCGGCCGTGGCGAAGCATCGCCGGGCCCGGGTGAGGCAGGCTTTGCAGCACCAATCAAACAGGGAGGAGTGCGATGATGAAGCGGGTAGTGTCGATTCTTGCAGGCCTCCTGCTGGCGGCCTGCGGCGGCAATGTGCGAACGACCGAACCGGTTCGCTACGATTTTGGCAGCCTGGCGGGCAACTGGACGGGGTCGCGCATCGCAATTGCAGCGGTCGATGTGCAGGCGTCGTCGTGGCTCTCCGGTGCGGACATGCATTATCGACTTGCCTATGCCGAGCCCCTGCGTCGCCAGAGCTATGCGGAAAGCCGCTGGGCGGCACCGCCCGCCGAATTGCTGGAGGTTTTTCTGAAGCGCCGGATCGTGTTCGGGCAGCCCGACGTAAGCAGCGCCGGCTGTCGCCTGCAACTGGTTCTCGACGAACTGGAGCAGCGCTACGATGATCCGCAAGGCAGCATGCAGGTGCTCGAAGTTCGCGCGCTATTGACACCCTTGCGCAGCGCAGAGACGATTTCCAGGCGGACCTTCCTGATCCAGAAACCGGCGGCAAGCGCGACTGCAGGAGGCGGGGCGGCCGCAACGCGCGATGCGGTACAGGCTCTGGCCGACGATCTGGGGGCATGGCTGGAGACAACGGGGCGCGAGAAGCCTGCCATCGTCGAACGTTGCCGCACTTACTAACCACTCTGAGAGGGAAACCCCATGAGCAATCCCTATGCCACCGGACTGGACAAGAATCCGGCCAACTATGTTCCGCTGACGCCGCTGACCTTCATCGAGCGTTCGGCATACATCTATCCGGAGCGGGTGGCGACGATCCACGGCCAGCGCCGCTTTACCTGGGACCAGGAGTACGAGCGCAGCCGGCGCCTGGCATCCGCACTGGCGGCGCATGGAGTCGGCGCCGGCGATACGGTGGCGGCGATGCTCAACAACACGCCGGAGATGTTCGAGTGCCATTTCGGCGTGCCGATGTGCGGGGCAGTGCTCAACACCATGAATACGCGACTCGACGCCGAGTCGATTGCCTTCATGCTCAACCATGGCGAAGCCAAGGTACTGATCACCGACCGCGAGTATTCGGCCATGGTGAAGAAGGCCCTGGCCGAACTGGGTCGCCAGATACTGGTCATCGATGTCGATGATCCGGAGTACTCCGGCCCCGGCGAGCGTGTCGGCAGCATCGACTATGAAACCCTGCTGGCCGGCGGTCACCCCGATTATGAGTGGAAGACGCCGACGGACGAGTGGGAAGCGATATCGCTCAACTACACCTCGGGTACTACCGGTAATCCCAAAGGCGTGGTGTATCACCACCGCGGCGCTTACCTCAATGCGCTGTCCAACATCGTCTCATGGGGCATGCCGCCGCAATCGGTGTATCTGTGGACACTGCCGATGTTCCATTGCAACGGCTGGTGCTTCCCGTGGACCGTCGCGGCCAATTCCGGTACCAATGTCTGCCTGCGCCGCGTCGATCCGAAGCTGATTCTCGATGCCATTCGGGAACACAAGGTCAGCCATTACTGCGGTGCGCCGATCGTGCATTCGATGCTGATCAACGCGCCGGCGGCGTGGCGCGAGGGCATCAACCACAAGGTCTCGGCGCTGGTGGCCGCCGCGCCGCCGCCGGCCGCCGTGATTGAAGGCATGGGGCAGATCGGCTTCAACATCACCCACGTCTATGGCTTGACCGAAACCTACGGCCCGGCCGCGGTCTGCGCCAAACACGACGAATGGCTGGATCTGCCGCTCGATGAGCAGGTGCGCCTGAACGGCCGCCAGGGCGTGCGTTACCATTGTCAGGAAGGCATCACCGTGATGGATCCGGAGACCATGCAGCCAGTGCCCTGGGATGACCAGACCATGGGCGAGATCATGTTCCGCGGCAACATCGTGATGAAGGGCTACCTGAAGAATCCGACGGCGACCGCGGAGGCCTTTCATGGCGGCTGGTATCACACCGGCGATCTGGCCGTGATGCAGCCCGACGGCTACATCAAGATCAAGGATCGCAGCAAGGACGTCATCATTTCCGGCGGCGAGAACATCTCCTCGATCGAGGTCGAGGATACGCTGTATCGCCATCCGGCGGTGATGGGCGCCGCCGTGGTCGCCACGCCCGATGCGAAGTGGGGCGAGGTGCCTTGTGCCTTTATCGAAGTGCGTGACGGAGCCAGCGTCACGGCGGAAGAACTGACCGCGTTCTGCCGCGAACGCATGGCGCGCTTCAAGGTGCCCAAGCATTTCATTTTCGAAGCCTTGCCCAAGACCTCGACGGGGAAGATACAGAAATTCGTGCTGCGGGAAAAAGCCAAATCAGCCACTTCCTTCGAATAGACGCCGGGCGATGAGGACCTGGCTGCCGCGTGTCGCGGCTGTAGTTTTTCTGCTGCTCGGCGTGGCGGTCATCGCTGTCGTGATCTGGTGGCAGCGCGCAGCGCCGGTGACGGAGGGCCGGCTCGAGGTCGGCGGTCTGGCCGGCGAGGTCAGCATCGAGCGTGACGCAGCGGGCATTCCGACCGTGCGCGGCGCGAATCGCGATGCGGTGCTGTTCGGTCTCGGCTTCGTCCATGCGCAGGATCGCCTGTGGCAACTCGACACGCATCGCCGCATCGGCTCCGGGCGGCTTTCAGAAGCATTCGGGCCGGGCGCGCTGGACAACGACAAGTTCCTGCGGGCGCTCGGCGTCCGCCGCGCGGCAGCAGCGCAATGGGAGAAACTCGGCGGCGACGCACGGGCTGCGGTGCTAGCCTATACCGCCGGCATCAACGCCTTCATCAGCGGACACGTGCGGGCGCGCCCCCCGGAATTCCTGATCCTCGGCCTCGACCCCGAACCATGGACACCGGAAGACACTCTGGCTTGGGGCATCATGATGGCCTGGGATCTCGGCGGCAACTGGAGCAATGAGTTGCTGCGCATGCGTCTCGCCCTGACCATGCCGGTGGCTCGCATCGACCAGTTGCTGCCGCCCTACCCGGGCGAGAAGCCGTTGCCGGTGCGTGACTACGCCGCGCTGTATCGTGAGTTGAAAGTCGGTGGCGAACTCGGACAGCAGGCGCTGCTCGATGCGCCCGAATCCGGTGTCGAAGGCGTCGGTTCGAACAACTGGGTGGTCGCCGGATCGCATACCGTGTCCGGCAAGCCGCTGCTGGCCAACGATCCGCATCTCAAGTTGACGGCGCCGGCACTGTGGTACTTCGCGCGCCTCGAAGCACCCGGGTTGAAGGTGGCCGGGGCCACCATGCCCGGGTTTCCCTTCGTCGTGCTGGGACAGAATGAACGCATCGCCTGGGGCGCGACCAACACCAATCCGGATGTGCAGGACGTCTATCTGGAGCAGATCAAGCCGGGCGATGCCTCGCGCTATCGAACGCCGGACGGCTGGGCCGAGTTTCAATCGTTCAGCGAAATCATTCGCGTCAAGGGGCAGGGCGAGGTCAAGCTGACGGTCCGTGCCACCCGCCACGGGCCGGTGATTTCGGATGCAGGGACTGCAGCCGTTGCCGGCCTGACCGGAAATGCGGCTGCTCCCACCTACGCGCTGGCGCTGCGCTGGACGGCGCTGGACGTCGACGCCGGAGGCATCGATGCGGGGCTGGCGATGAATCGCGCCGGATCGGTGGCGGAGTTCATCGCTGCGGTGGAAAAGCACGTGGCGCCGATGCAGAACATGGTGGTGGCCGATGTCGACGGCAATATCGGTTTCGTCGCCGCCGGTCGTGTGCCGCTGCGTCGCGCCGACAACGACCTGCATGGGCTCGTTCCGGCGCCGGGCTGGGAGCCACGCTACGACTGGGCCGGTTTTCTCGATCCAGGCCGGACGCCGCGCGAGATCAATCCGTCGCGTGGCTGGATCGCCACCGCCAATCACCGTATCACCAGCGCCGACTATCCGTATTACATCACCAGCGAATGGGCGGTGCCGTATCGCCAGGAACGCATTGAAAGCTTGCTCAAGGCCAGGCCGAAGCACGACAAGGAAAGCCTGCGCCGGATTCAGGGCGACGTGATGTCGCTGGCCGCGCAGCGCCTGCTGCCGTGGCTGCGCCAGGCCAAACCGACCCACGCCCTCGGCGCTGCGGCGATGCAGCGGCTGGCTGCCTTCGACGGCGAAATGCGTGCCGACGATGCGGCGCCGCTGATCTTCGCGGCTTGGGCGAGAGAGATGACGCGGGCCGTATTTGCCGATGAAATGGGGGGCAATGAGGCGTACCTGCGCCAGGTCGGGCGCAGCGATTTCCGTGCCGCACTCGAAGGCGTTCTCGAAAGAAACGATGCATGGTGGTGCGACGACAAGACCACGCCGGCGGTTGAAGCTTGCGCCGAACTGGTCAGCCGCTCGCTGGATCGCGCGCTCGACGAATTGCAGCAGCGCCTCGGCACGGACATTGCGCGCTGGCAGTGGGGCGCGGTGCATCAGGCGCGTTCGGAGCACCGGCCGTTCTCGATGGTCAAGGCGCTCGCCCCATGGTTCGAACTGCGCGTTGCCACCGGCGGCGACAACTACACGATCAATGTCGCCCGCCATCTTCTGAAGGGCGACGAGCCCTATCTCAACGAGCACGCCGCCAGCCTGCGCGCAATCTACGATCTGGGCGATCCCGCAAATTCCGGCGTGATGCACTCCAGCGGGCAGTCCGGCCTGGTCCTCGCACCCGACTACCGCCGCTTTGTAGCGCCATGGGCTGCCGTCGGCGATCTGCCGCTATGGGGCAAGGGCGAGCATAAATTGGTACTTCAAGGCCGCTCTGCGGCAAAATGAGCCCATCGAACACAGCAAGGAGACAGCGCCATGAATGCACCCGAATCCACATTGCCGATCCTGATGCGCGAGGACAGGGATGGCGTGACGACCCTGACGCTCAACCGTCCGACCCAGTTCAATTCGCTTTCGGAAGAAATGCTGGCCGAACTGCAAGCGGCGCTAGACGCCATAGCCGGGGACAAGGCGGTGCGGACCGTAGTGATCGCCGGCGCCGGCAAGGCGTTTTGTGCCGGCCATGATCTGAAGCAGATGCGCGCCAACCACAGCAAGGCCTACATGCAGAAACTGTTCAAGGCTTGCGGCAAGGTCATGATGACCATCGTCGAAATGCCGCAGCCGGTAATCGCGCGGATCCACGGCATCGCCACGGCCGCGGGTTGCCAACTGGTCGCCATGTGCGATTTGGCAGTGGCGGCGGAGGGTGCGCGGTTCGCGGTGTCCGGCATCAACGTCGGCCTCTTCTGCTCCACGCCCTCGGTCGCGCTGGGACGCGCCATGGGCCGCAAAGAGGCGATGGAAATGCTGCTGACCGGCGACTTCATCGACGCCGCCGAGGCCCAGCGGCGCGGCCTGATCAATCGCGTGGTGCCGCTCGAACAACTCGATGCCGAAGTGAAAAAGCTCACCGATTCGATCTGCGCCAAGTCGGCAGTAGCCATCGGGATGGGCAAGCAGATGTTCTACAAGCAGCTCGAAATGGGTCTCGACGGCGCCTACCAGCTGGCGTCGGAAACCATGGCCTGCAACATGATGGCCGACGACGCGGCAGAAGGCATTGATGCCTTCATGCAGAAGCGCAAACCGGAGTGGAAGGGCTGCTGAAGAGTCGGCGCTGGTGATACGGCGTCGTTGAAGCCATGGAGCAGGTTCCGGCGCTAGATCAGGCGGCGCAACTGCTGTCCATCGTAGATCGGCTGGTGACTGAAGTGCGCCCGGCCGGGCGCTCGAAGGCCGGGCTGGACAGCTCGCTGGACCGGGATCTGGGGCTCGACAGCCTGGCCCGGGTGGAACTTCTGGCGCGCATCGAGCAGGCTTTTGGTGTTCGCCTGGCCGATGATCTGCTGGGTTCCGCGGAAACGCCGCGTGATTTGCTGCTGGCAATGGCGGCCACTGCACCGGTTGCGCCAGGAGTAGCGGTCAATCAAGCGCCGTGGGAAGCTCCGGCCAAGGTCGAGGAGGGCAACCCTGACCAGGCTGCGACGCTGGTCGAGGTATTGCAATGGCATGTTCGCCGGCATCCGCAGCGGCCGCATGTCCTCTTTCAGCGCAGCGCCACGGAAACCGATACGCTCGATTACGGGACGCTGCTGGAGACTGCACGGCAGGTCGCTGCCGGCTTGCGTCGGGTCGGCATCGTTCCGGGTCAGTGCGTGGCGCTGATGTTGCCGACGGGACTCGAATTCTTTCACAGCTTCTACGGCATCCTGCTTGCCGGTGCGGTGCCGGTGCCGATTTATCCGCCAACGCGGCCGGGCCAGATCGAGGACCATCTGCGCCGCCAGGCCGGCATCCTGCAGAACTGCGAGGCGGCGGCGCTGATCACCTTCGACGCGGCGCGGCTGGTGGCGCGGATTCTCTCCGGTCTGGTGCCCAGCCTGCGCGAGGTGACGACGCCCGCTGACCTGCGCGAAGCGGGAACATCCGCGGTATCCGGAGAAGATCATTGCGGTGGTGGCGATGACATCGCGCTGCTGCAATACACCTCGGGCTCCACGGGCAATCCCAAGGGCGTAACGCTGGATCACGGCAACCTGCTGGCCAACATCCGCGCCTATGGCCGGGCGGTGCAAGTGACGCCCGCGGATTTAGTGGTCAGCTGGCTGCCGCTGTATCACGACATGGGCTTGATCGGTGCCTGGCTGGGCAGCCTCTATCACGCCTGCCCGCTGGTGTTGATGTCGCCGCTGGATTTCCTGGCGCGCCCCGAACGCTGGCTGTGGGCCATCCATCAGCATCGCGGCACGGTCACCGCGGCGCCCAATTTCGCTTTCGAGCTCTGCCTGCGCCATCTCGATCCGGCCAAGCTGCAAGGCCTCGACCTGAGCTCCTGGCGCTACGCGGCAAATGGCGCCGAGCCGGTAGTGGCCGAGACGCTGGCCCGTTTCGCGGCAGCTTTCGCGCCTTACGGATTTCGCGCCGATGCGCTGGCGCCGGTCTATGGTCTGGCCGAGTGTTCGGTCGGCCTCGCCGTATCGCCGCCTGGCCGCGGGCCGCTGATCGACCGTGTCCGTCGCGAGCCGCTGGCTGCGGGCGAGGCGGTTCCGGCCGCGGCCGATGATCTCCATGCGCTGCAACTGGTGGCCTGCGGCCGGCCGCTGCCGGGCCACGAGGTGCGCATCGTCGACGACGGCGGCCGTGAGTTGGCGCCGCGTCGCGTCGGCCGCCTCGAGTTCCGCGGGCCGTCGGCGACGCGCGGCTACTACCGCAACGCGGAGGCGAGTCGCCAGCTGATCCGCGACGGCTGGCTCGACTCCGGCGATCTGGCCTATCTTGCCGAAGGTGACATTGTCATTACCGGCCGGATCAAGGACACCATCATTCGGGGTGGACGCAATCTCTATCCCTACGAGCTCGAAGAAGCGGTCGGCGCGATTCCCGGCGTGCGTCGCGGCTGCGTCGCGGTGTTCGGCGTGGCGGTGGCGGGGCAGGGCACCGAGAAACTGGTGGTGGTGGCCGAAAGCCGCGAGACGGATGCCGTGGCGCGGCAGGACCTGATGCACCGCATCAACGCACTAGCCGTGGACCTGCTCGGCACGCCGCCGGACGATGTGGTGCTGGCACCGCCTCACGCCGTGCTGAAGACTTCCAGTGGCAAAATCCGGCGCTCCGCGACGCGCGATCTGTATTGCGGCGAAGGATTTGGCGGTGGCAGCCGGTCGCTCTGGCTGCAAGTGGCTCGGCTTGGTCTGGCCGGCTTCTGGCAGGGGCTGCGCGCAGCCTTGCGGCGCAGCCTGGAGCTGCTCTACGGCGGCTATGCATGGTGTGTGTATGGCCTACTGGTCCTGCCCGCCCTGACGGGCATCCTGCTGCTGCCCGGCGTCGTGTTGCGCTGGCGCTTTGCGCGCGCAATGGCACGTTGCTGCGTGCGGCTGTGCGGCATTCGTTTGCAGGTCGATGGGCTGGAGCAAATGATGAAAACAACCGGGGTGTTCGTCGCCAATCATGCCAGCTATGTCGATAGCATCGTGCTGGCGGCGGTGCTGCCGATGCCCGTCGGTTTTGTCGCCAAACAGGAGCTGGCTGCGCATCGGCTCGCCGGTCCGCTGCTGCGCCGTCTGGGTGCGGTCTTCGTCGAGCGCTTCGACGCGCGCCAGGGAGTCGATGATGTGCGTCGTCTGGCCGAGGTTGTCGGCCAGCGGCCCCTGTTCTTCTTCGCCGAGGGGACGTTCACCCGTCAGTCGGGCTTGCGACCTTTTCGCCTGGGGGCTTTCCAGATCGCGATCCAGAAAGGACTGGCCGTGACGCCGGTGGCCATGGCCGGAACCCGCGAGATCCTGCGCGACGAATCCTGGTTGCCCCGGCGCGGCACGGTTCGCGTCACGGTCTGCGCGCCCATCGTCGCGGCCGGCGATGGATGGCAGGCCGCATTGCAGATGCGCGATGCGACGCGGACGGAAATCCTGAAGTACTGCGGCGAGCCCGATCTGGAAAGACACGCGCCATGAGCCGGAAGATTCTTGCCGAGGGCGTCGAGGTCCGTGAGGTGTGGGCCTGGGCCATGTACGACTTCGCCAACTCGGCCTACACCACCACGGTGGTGACGGCTATCTTCAATGCCTATTTCGTGGCCGTGGTGGCGGCTGGCGCGCCCTGGGCGACGCTGGCCTGGACCACGACACAGGCCCTTGCGAGTCTTGCCATCATGCTGACCGCTGCCGGCGTCGGGGCCTATGCCGACCGCCATGGAACCAAGAAGAAGTTGCTGGCCGTAACCACGATTGGCTGCGTGGCGGGCACCGCCGGCCTGTTCTGGGTCGGTCCCGGTGACGTCCTGCTGGCCATGGCCCTGGTGGTGATATCGAGCTTCTTTTTCGGCAGTAGTGAAAACATCATTGCCGCCTTTTTGCCGGAACTGGCGGGTGAGGACGATCTGGGCAAGGTTTCCGGCTGGGGCTGGAGCTGGGGCTATCTCGGCGGCATGGCCTGCCTTGGCCTATGCCTCGCCTGGATCGTCGCCGCCAAGAGCCGCGGCGAAGGGGCCGAGAGCTTTGTGCCGGCCACCATGCTGATCACCGCCGCCTTCTTCGCCGTGGCCTCGGCGCCGACCTTCCTTTTGCTGCGCGAGCGGGTACAGGCAAGGCCGGTGGCGGAGATCGGCGCGGAACTGTCCGCCCTGGCGCAACGCCTGTTGCGCACCGCGCGCGAGGCGCGCCGCTTTCCGGACATGGCGCGCTTCATGGTTTGCCTGCTGTTCTATCAGTCCGGGGTCTTCGCGGCCATTGCGCTGGCAGCCATCTACGCGCAGGAGGCGATTGGCTTCACGGCGGAGGACAACATCAAGCTGTTCTTCGTGGTCAACGGCACGGCCGCGATCGGCGCCTTCGCGTTCGGCTACCTGCAGGACCGGTTCGGCCACGTGCGCACCATCGCCCTGACTCTGTGCGGCTGGCTGTTGATGACCGCCATAGCCCTGAGTTCCGATAGTCGTGAGCAGTTCTGGGTAGCCGCCAATATCGCCGGCTTGTGTCTCGGCTCCAGTCAGTCGGCGTCGCGCGCTCTGGTGGGCCTGTTCGCGCCACGGCAAAGGCGAGCTGAATTCTTTGGCCTCTGGGGTCTGGCCATGAAGCTGGCCGCCATCGCGGGTCCGATGACCTATGGCCTCACGACCTGGCTGTCCGGCGGCAATCACCGACTGGCCCTGGCGGTTACCGGGCTCTATTTTGTCGCCGGTCTGGTTCTGCTGATCGGCATCGACGCAAAGCGCGGCCGCGAGGCGGCCTTCGAAATCTGATCTCCCGCCCGGTCAACGGCAGGCGGCAGCCACCTTGCGTATTTTCTCCACTACGGTCAAGGCCTCTTCCATGCCGGTGACAGGGATTTTGGCGTCGTAGCCGCTGCCGAAGGCCCCCCCGCCGTAGGCAATCTTCACCTCGGTGCGGGTCGCCTCGACATACTGGACGATGCCGAGATTGATCCAGCGCCGCTTGCCGGTTTCATCGACGGGAACTTCGTACAGGCAAAACGCGGTCGATCCCGGTATGACGGGTTGAGCGAATGTCGACCGTGCGCCGGCAAGCGCAAGCGCGCCGGCACCAAGCAGGATCATGGCAGCAGGTCGGATCATGGCGATTCGATTTCCTCCAGCGTCAGGTTTTAGTGTAGCGCAACCGACAGAAGTCGACGACAGTTTGCCATGCGGCTGGGCGGAGATTTGTGGCCTCAACATTTGTATCCTCAACCGCTTGCGCAAACTGGAAGGCGACCGCATAATCATCGGCAACAGAGCAGAGGCGCTGATCGGCGGCGCCCTGATGACATGAAATGAGCTTGATGGCAGAAGATTGCATTCTTGAGACCGTTGGTCTCGTCAAGGAATTCCGCGGCTTCGTGGCGGTCAATGGCGTGGACATGAAAGTCAGGCGTGGTCACATTCATGCGCTGATCGGTCCCAACGGTGCCGGCAAGACGACATTCTTCAATCTGCTGACCAAGTTCCTCGAGCCGACGCGTGGGCAGATCCGCTTCAATGGCATCGACATCACCCGCGAAGTTCCCGAGAAGATAGCGCGCCGCGGGATTGTTCGTTCTTTTCAGATTTCAGCCGTATTTCCCCACCTCACCGTGCTGGAAAATGTTCGCATCGCCCTGCAAAGAAAGCTGGGCACCAGCTTTCATTTCTGGAAATCCGACCGCAGCCTCAATCTGCTCAACGAACGCGCCATGGAGTTGCTCACATCGGTCGGTCTCGAAGGCTGTGCCGATCTGGTGACAGTGGAAATGCCTTACGGCCAAAAGCGAGCGCTGGAAATCGCCACTACGCTGGCGCTTGACCCGGAACTCATGCTGCTCGATGAACCGACCCAGGGGATGGGACACGAGGACGTCGATCGGGTCATGCAACTGATCAAGCAGGTCTCGGCCAACCGCACCATCCTCATGGTTGAGCACAACATGAAAGTGGTGGCCGGAATTTCGGATACCTTGACCGTGCTCGCCCGCGGCTCGGTGCTGGCCGAAGGTCCCTATGCCGAGGTCGCCGCCAACCCGCTGGTCATAGAGGCCTATATGGGCACTGAAGTTGACGAGTTGGCTTCGCCGGCAGGACACTGAGATGAGCGCCACCGAGTTCCTCCGTGTATCCGATCTCCACGCCTTCTATGGCGAATCGCATGTGCTTCACGGCATGGATTTCACCGTGCGGCGCGGGGAGTGCATTTCGCTCCTGGGCCGCAACGGCGCCGGCCGCACCACCACCCTGCGCGCCATCCTCGGCCTGACCGGGAGGCGCACCGGATCGATCATGCTCAACGGCCGCGAAGTCATCAATTTGCCTTCGCACCGGATTGCGCAACTGGGAGTCGGTTACTGCCCGGAAGAGCGGGGCATTTATGCCAGCCTCAGTTGCGAGGAGAACCTGCTGTTGCCACCCCAGGTCGGTAGCGGCGGACTGAGCCTGGATGAACTCTACGACATGTTCCCCAATCTCAAGGAGCGTCGCAACAGCCAGGGCACGCGGCTGTCCGGCGGCGAACAGCAGATGCTGGCCATGGCGCGGATCCTGCGCACCGGGGCCAAACTGCTGTTGCTCGACGAAGTTTCCGAAGGACTGGCTCCGGTGATCGTGCAAAAGCTGGGCGAGGTCATCAGGAAGCTCAAGGAACGCGACTACACGATCATTCTGGTGGAACAGAACTTCCGTTTTGCCGCGCCACTGGCCGATCGTATGTACATCGTCGAACACGGCCAGGTAGCGGCGGAAATTCAGCGGCATGAGATTGCGGAGAAGCAGGAAATGTTAAAGGAGTATCTCGGTGTCTGAGGTTTGCGCAGTCGGACCAGCGAGAGCAGAAAATAGCTGCGCTTTTACAGGAGGAGACGACATGAAACAGAAGATACTGGTAGGCCTGACGGCAATGGCGCTGGCCACATTAGGCACGCAGGGGGCATTCGCACAAGCGGCAAAAGCCAAGACCGGCAAGCTTTCGGGCGACATGGTGAAGGTCGCCGTGATGAACGACATGGCCGGCGTGTATGCCGACATCGGCGGTCCCGGCTCGGTCGAGGCGGCGAAGATGGCAGTCGCCGATTTCGGCGGCAAGATGTTCGGCAAGCCGATCGAAGTGGTGTTCGCCGACCACCAGAACAAGCCGGACGTCGGAGCCTCCAAGGCTCGCGAGTGGTTCGACGTCCAGGGCGTCGACATGATCGTCGATGTGCCCACTTCCTCGGTCGCCATCGCGATCGCCAAAGTGGCGAACGAGAAGAAGCGTGTCTATATGAATACCGGAGCGGCGACCAAGGCGCTGACCAATGAGGAATGCACTCCGTACACGGTTCATTACGCCTACGATACCTACGCGCTGGCCAACGGTACGGGCAAGGCCATTGTGCAGACCGGCGGCAAGACCTGGTTCTTCCTCACTGCGGACTATGCCTTCGGTCATGCGCTGGAAGCCGATACGGCCGCAGTCGTCAAGGCTTCAGGCGGCGAGGTGAAAGGCGCCGTGCGCCATCCGCTGTCGGCTTCGGACTTCTCCTCCTTCCTGCTTCAGGCGCAGGCCTCCAAGGCGCAGATCATCGGTTTGGCCAATGCCGGTGGCGATACCATCAACTCGGTCAAGGCGGCCAATGAATTCGGCCTGACCAAGACCCAGACCCTGGCCGGCCTGCTGATGTTCATCTCCGACGTGCACAGCCTGGGCCTGAAGACGGCGCAGGGCATGATGCTGACCGATGCCTGGTACTGGGACACGAACGAAGAGACCCGCAAGTTCGGACGGCGCTTCTTCGACAAGATGAAGCGCATGCCGTCCTTCGACCAGGCGGCGGTGTACTCGGCGACGCTGACCTACCTCAAGGCGGTGCAGGAAGCCGGCACGGACGATGCCGACGCGGTGATGAAGGTGCTCAAGAAGACCAAGATCAACGATGTGTTCACCAAGGGGGGATATGTTCGTGCCGACGGCCGGATGGTGCACGACATGTACCTGATGCAGGTGAAGAAGCCGGAAGATTCGAAATATCCATGGGACTATTACCAGCTGAAGAAAGTGATTCCGGCCGAAGAGGCCTTCCAGCCTCTGGCGCTGTCGACGTGTCCGATGTTGAAGAAGAAGTAGACTGACCTTGGGCGGCACGGACTTCGTGCCGCCCTCATCACAGCGTACCCGGGAGTCATGTTGCAAAAATCATGAGCGAGATATTCGGTATTCCCATCCAGGCCTTCATGGGCCAATTGATGCTGGGCCTGGTCAACGGTTCCTTCTACGCCATGCTGAGTCTGGGTCTGGCGGTGATTTTCGGCATGCTGAACATCATCAACTTTGCTCACGGTGCGCTGTACATGGTCGGTGCCTTCATGGCCTGGCTGGGTCTCACCTATCTGGATCTTGGCTATTGGCAGGCACTGGTGCTCGCTCCCCTGTGCGTCGGCGTCTTCGGCGTGCTGATCGAGCGAACCATGCTGCAATGGCTGTACAAACTCGATCACCTCTACGGTCTGCTGCTGACATTCGGCCTGGCCCTGGTGCTCGAAGGTTTGTTTATCAACATATTCGGCGTCTCCGGCCAGCCTTATTCGATTCCCGACGAGTTCTCGGGCGCGTTCAACCTGGGTTTCATGTTCCTGCCGAAATACCGCGCCTGGGTGATCGTCAGTTCGCTGGTCGTCTGTTTTGCCACCTGGTACGTTATTGAAAAGACCCGGCTCGGCGCCTACCTGCGCGCCGCCACGGAGAATCCAAAACTGACGCAGGCTTTCGGTATCAACGTGCCGCTGATGGTCATGCTGACCTACGGCTTCGGCGCCGCGCTGGCCGGTTTTGCCGGGGTGCTGGCAGCCCCGGCGATCCAGGTCAGTCCGCTGATGGGTTCGAACCTGATCATCGTCGTCTTTGCCGTGGTGGTGATCGGCGGCATGGGTTCCATCCTCGGCTCGATCCTTACCGGCATCGGTCTCGGGGTGATCGAGGGCCTGACCAAGGTGTTCTATGCCGAGGCGTCGTCGACCGTGGTCTTCATCATTATGGCCATCGTGCTGATGATCCGACCGGCCGGATTGTTCGGAAAAGAAAAATGAGCAGGAGCGCAATCGGCTACATCGCACTGGTGGCTTTCGGCCTGATCGCCCCCTTTTTCATCTACCCGGTGCTGGTGATGAAGGTGCTGTGCTTCGCACTCTTTGCCTGCGCCTTCAATCTGCTGCTGGGCTATACGGGCCTGCTGTCTTTTGGTCACGCCGTATTTCTGGGCACCGCAGGCTATGTCACGGGACATGCACTGAAGGTATGGGAAGTGCCGACACTGGTGGGCTTGCTCGCCGGGACCGGAGCAGCCGCTGTGATGGGCTGGGTGATCGGGAGCCTGGCCATTCGCCGCCAGGGTATCTATTTTGCGATGGTGACACTGGCGCTGGCGCAGATGGTGTTCTTCTACTTTTTGCAGGCACCCTTCACCGGCGGCGAGGATGGTTTGCAGGGCGTGCCGCGCGGCACCCTGTTCGGCTTTGACCTGGCCGATGACATGAATCTCTACTACCTGGTGCTGGCGATCTTCGCCGCTTCCTTCTGGCTGATCCAGCGCACCATTCATTCCCCCTTCGGACAGATCCTCAAGGCCATCCGCGAAAACGAACCGCGCGCGATTTCGCTGGGCTACGACGTGGCCAAGTACAAGCTGTTGGCCTTCGTGCTCTCGGCCGGGCTGGCCGGGCTGGCCGGCGCTACCAAGACCCTGGTGTTCAAGTTCGCCACCCTGAGCGACGCCCACTGGCACACCTCGGGCGAGGTGGTGCTGATGACATTGCTGGGTGGCATGGGCACTGTGTTCGGACCGTTGGTGGGGGCGACCGTCATTGTGACCTTGCAGAACGAGTTGGCGGACAAGGTAGGTTCGCTGGTGACGGTGATCATGGGTGCAATTTTCGTGATCTGCGTGCTGGCCTTCCGGCGCGGCATCGTCGGCGAGTCGCTGGCGCTGTATCGCCGCATGATTGGCCAGAAGCCCTAAGCACGCCGGCCCGAAAGTCGGTGCCGGCGGGGCGGCGATCAGGCTCTGCGCTGCAGCGCAATCACCATCGCAATCGTCATGGACGTGAAGGCGATCAGCGACCATTCGGCAATCGACAGGCCGAGAAACTTCCAGCCCGCCTCGGAGCACAGGCCAGAGGCCTCGAACAGCAACGGCCACTGGCTGCCGGCCCAATTCACGAATTGCTCCCACCACGGTTGATCGGCCGTACAGCTCACGCCCTTGGCCCATCGCTGGAGCCAGGTCTGATAGGCCGCAATCCACGCACCGGTCAGTGCGGTGGACATCATGACGAGCGCCGCGGCGCGCCGTGGCGTCGCTGCCCCGGCCAGCATCCACGCCGCAACGGCTTCGAGTGCCAGCAGCAGGTAGAGCATGCGCTGCAGAATGCACAGCGGACAGGCGGCGAGGCTCAAGGTTTGCTGGAGATACATGCCGCCGGCAACCAGGCCAACCGCCGTGAGGCCCGTGGCGGCAAACAGGCCGCGCGGGGTGAATAGCAGTCGCAGAAAGTTCATTCCCTATTTGCCCGCGCGTTCCTGACGGGCCTTGACGATCACGCTGTCGGTGAGTTTCAGCAGTTCTTCGAAGTTGCTCGCTGCCTCGTTGTTGACCAGGAACTTGCCGTCCACGGCCAGCGCAGGCACGCCGGAAATGCGCGCGGCAGTGGCTTCCTGATCGGCGCGCTGCACCTTGCTCTGCATCGAGAAGGAGGCCAGCGCGTCACCAAATTTCTTGCGGTCGGCTCCCTTGCTCACCGCCCAGGCGATCACTGCTTCGTCGGTCTTGAATGTCATGCGCTGCTCATGGATGGCCAGAAAGACTGCGGCATCGAGCTTCGCCAGGTCGCCGGTGGCTTCGAGGGCGAAGAAGACCCTGGACAGGCGCGCCCACTCGGGACGATTGAAGCTGACCGGTACGCGACGGAAGCTGACATCCTTCGGCAACTTGGCCGCCCAAAGGGTGACATATGGATGAAAGTCGCTGCAATGCGGACAGCCATAGGAGAAGAATTCGACGACCTCGATCTTTCCCTTGGCAGTGGCCAGCGGCGGATTGATCGGCGCGAAGTCGCGGCCGACTTGCGGTTCTGCAGCAAGGCTGGTGCTTGACGCGGCAAGCGAGGAAACGAGGGTGGCAAACAGCAGGGCAATCAGTTTCTTCATGAAAATCTCCGTGGAAAGGCTCTTTGAGTGGAATTGTATGACAGCGTTCCCCATACAATGCCTGAATATGAAGATTTTCGCTTCGGCTGCTGCGCTTGACGTCGATAGAGCCGGCGTTAGCCTGTGCTGAAACTTCGTTTGTGACAGGGCATGCATCCATGGATCGATTGACGGCAATGCAGACTTTTGTGCGGGTAGCCGAGGCTGGAAGCTTTACGGCAGTGGCCGAGCAGATGAACGTCGCGCGCTCGGCGGTCACGCGGCAGATTGCCGCGCTGGAAGCGCATCTCGGGGTGAAGCTGATCGCCCGCAGTACGCGCCGGCTGTCGCTCACTTCGGCCGGCGCTACGTATATCGAGCAGTGCCGCGACATCCTCGACCGTATCGATGAAGCCGAGGGAAATCTCGCCGGCGAGCGGCAAACCCTGCGCGGCGAGATTCGCGCCAGCGTGCCGATGACCTTTGGCCTGCTGCATCTGACGCCGCTGATCCTGGAATTTTCCAAGAATCACCCGGACATCCGCATCGATCTCGACTTCAACGACCGGCGGGTGAACCTGATCGAAGAGGGCATGGATTTCGCGCTGCGCATCACTGATCGCTTGCCCGAAACCACGGTGGCGCGGCGCCTGACCACCTGCCGCTCGGTAGTCGTGGCTTCCCCCGACTATCTGCAACGCCATGGCGAGCCAAAGCACCCGGACGAACTGACCCAGCGCGCCTGTCTCGCCTATTCGCTGACCTCGCGTTCGAGCTGGTCCTTCATTATCGACGGTGCGCAGCACTGGATCGATATCAGCGGGCCGATCACTGCCAATAACGGCAACGCCTTGCAGGAAGCCGCCCTGCAGGGAATGGGGATCGTCTACGAGCCGACCTTCATTGCCGCCGAGTCGATCCGACAGGGCAAGCTGGTGCCGATATTGAAGAAGTTCCCGACGCCGATACTGGACATGTTCGCGGTGTTTCCAGGCACTCGCTTCGTGCCGCAGCGCGTAAGGGCATTCGTCGATTTTCTTGCCGAGAGGCTCGGTCCCGAGCCCTATTGGGACCGCGGTCTGGAACTGGAATAGCTTGCCATGGATATGCCCGGGAACGTTTTCAAGCAGATGCTCCAGCAGCGGCGCCTGCAGATCGGCCTTTTTGTCGCGCTGGCCAGTGCCTACAGCATGGAGATACTCGCCACCGCCGGGTTTGACTGGCTGCTGATCGACGTCGAGCACGCACCCAACAATCCGGCGAGCGTCCTGGCGCAGCTGCAGGCGGCTGCTCCCTATCCCGGCCAGTTGGTGGTGCGGCCGGTGAATCACGACGCGGCGCTGATCAAGCAGTATCTCGATATCGGCGCACAAACGCTGCTGGTACCGATGGTCGAAAGTGTCGCCGAGGCGACGGCGCTGGCACGCGCCGTGCGCTATCCGCCGCGCGGCATCCGTGGTGTCGGCACCTCGCTGGCGCGTGCCGCGCATTGGGGCGGCATCAAGGACTACGCCAGGCATGCCGATGACGAGATCTGCCTCATCGTGCAGATCGAATCGCAGCAAGGGCTGGCGAATCTCGACGCGATCATGGCGGTGGAGGGCGTCGATGCCGCATTCATCGGCCCGGCCGACCTCGCGGCCTCGATGGGCTACCTCGGCCAGCCAGGACAGCCGGAGGTCAAGGCCGCCATCGAGGATGCGCTGCAGCGCATTGCGGCGACCGGCAAGGCAGCCGGCGTGTTCGTCACCGAACCGTCGCTGGCGAAGCACTACCGGGAATGCGGCGCGAGTTTCATCGCTGTTGGCGGCGATACCTCGCTGCTGCGCAATGCTGCAGTAAAGTTGGCGTCCTCCTTTCAGGACAATTCGGCAATCCTTTGATAACGAAAGCGACTCATGAAGAACCCAGAACTCCTGCGCAATGCCTGCCTGATCAACGGCGAGTGGCTGGCGGCCACCGGTGCCAGCATCGACATACACAACCCGGCCACGGGTGAACTGGTCGGTTCCGTTCCCAGCTTCGGCGCGGCCGAAACCCGCCGCGCGATCGATGCGGCAGAAAAGGCGTTTCACCCGTGGCGGGCGAAGACGGCGGCCGAGCGGGCGAAGATACTGCGACGCTGGTTCGAACTTATGATGGAAAACCAGGAGGACCTGGCGCGACTGATGACCCTGGAGCAGGGCAAGCCGCTGGCCGAAGCGCGCGGCGAAATCGCCTACGCGGCCTCGTTCATC
>JANXRC010000082.1 GCA_025353195.1 Rhodocyclaceae bacterium | reverse complement strand
GCTTCAAGGGCCGCGAGATCCTCGGCCAGAAGGCCTACGAGATCGCCCGCCTCGGCGTCGGCTATGTGCCGGAAGACCGCTCGACGATTTTCGGCGCCAGGCCCTCGGTCGGTTCGTCGATCATGATCAGATCGGGATCGCCCATCAGGGTGCGGCACAGGGTCAGCATCTGCTGCTCGCCGCCGGACAGAACGCCGCCGGGCGTGTTGTCGCGTTCCTTGAGGCGCGGGAAGAGGGCGTACATGTCGTCGATGTTCCAGCGCCCCTCGCCGCGTGAATGCGCGCGCGGGTCCTTGATGCCGAGCATCAGGTTCTGCCGCACCGTCAGGTCGGGAAAGATCGAGCGGTCTTCCGGCACATAGCCGACGCCGAGGCGGGCGATCTCGTAGGCCTTCTGGCCGAGGATCTCGCGGCCCTTGAAGCGGATGTTGCCGCGGGCCACGACCTGGCCCATGACGGCCTTGGCGGTGGTCGAGCGGCCGACGCCGTTGCGGCCCAGCAGGCAGACGATTTCCCCCGCGTTGACGTGCAGGTTGACGCCATGCAGGACATGGCTCTTGCCGTAGTAGGCATGCAGGTCGCTGACCTGCAGCATGGGATTGGACGCGGCGTCACTCATGGCTGATGACCCAAATGCGAACCGGTCCCCAGGTAGGCTTCCTGCACGGCGGCATTGCAGCGGATGGCGGCCGGCGCGTCGGTGGCGATGATCTGGCCGTAGACCAGCACCGAGATGCGGTCGGCGAGGCCGAACACCACGCCCATGTCGTGCTCGACCATGACCAGCGTCTTGCCTTCGGTGACGCGGCGGATCAGCGCCACGGCGTCGTCGGTTTCGGAGCGGCTCATGCCCGCGGTGGGTTCGTCGAGCAGGATCACGTCGGCGCCGCTGGCGATGGTGATGCCGATTTCCAGCGCGCGCTGCTCGGCGTAGGACAGGATGCCGGCCGGCGTGTCGCGGCGTTTGGCCAGGCCGATGTCCTCCATCACCGCATCGGCGCGCAGGCGCGCATCCGTCAGCCCGGCCAGCCGGTGCCAGAACGAGTAGCGGTAGCCCAGCGACCAGAGCACTGCGCAGCGCAGGTTCTCGAACACGGACAGGTTGTGGAAGATATTGGTGATCTGGAAACTGCGCGACAAGCCCTTGCGATTGATCTCGAAGGGCTTCAGGCCGATGACGTTCTCGCCCTTGAGTTCGATGACGCCGGCGGACACCGGCAGACGCGCGCTGATCAGGTGGAACAGCGTGGATTTACCCGCGCCGTTGGGGCCGATGATGGCGTGGCGTTCGCCGCGCCGGATGTCGAGGTCGACGCCGCGAATGATTTCGCTGGCGCCGAAGTTCTTCCTCAGGCCGCTGAGGCGGATGGCCGGGGCCGTCACGTCCTGTCTCCATGCAGGGTCGCCAGCGTCTCGTTCCACGCGGCGCGGGTGCGGCCGCCGATCCAGCGGGTCAGCGCCACGCCGGCAACCGTGATGGCCAGTGCAATGGCCCAGGGTTCCATGCTGGCGAGTTGCAGTTGCATGCCCATGACTTTGGTCGCCGTGTCGCCAGCGCCGACTCCTTCACCGGCCAGCAGTGCGTAGGTCATTTCAATCAGGCCGACCAGGCCGGCGAGCAGCACCAGTATCGGCAGGGCGACGGCGAGGTAGTGCGGCACCATGCGGCGGAACAGTCCCGCCTGCCACAGGTTGCGCTGCATCGCGATCACGCTGGCAATGCCGCCCGGCGCCATCAGCACCATGAACAGGAAGAACAGGCCGAAATACAGCAGCCATGCCTGCGTCATGCCGCCGATGACGATCTGCATCACGGTGACGAGTATGGCGCCGATGATCGGCCCGTAGAAAAACCCGATGCCGCCGACGAAGGTCATCAGCAGCACCACGCCCGAGGTGTGGGCATTGAGGGTTTCGGCGGTGACGATTTCGTAATTGAGCGCCGTGAGCCCGCCGGCAACGCCGGCGAACAGGCCGGAGAGAATCAGCATCAGGTAGCGCACGCGTTGCGTGTCGTAGCCGACAAATTCGGCACGCTCCGGGTTGTCGCGCACGGCGTTGGCCATGCGCCCCAGCGGCGTCTGCGTCAGGGCGAACATGGCGACCGTGGCAACGAATGCCCAGGCCACGATCAGGCCGTACATCTCGACTTGCGGGCCCCAGGTAAAGCCGAGCAGGCTTCCCGTGCCGACCACGCGATTACCCGAAATGCCGCCCTCGCCGCCGAACAATCCGGGGAACATCAGCGCGCAGGCGGCGACCAGTTCGCCGATGCCGAGCGAGATCATGGCGAAGGTGGTGCCGGCCTTTTTGGTCGTCACCCAGCCGAGCACCACGCCGGCCAGCAGCCCGGCCAGGCCGCCGACCAGCGGCAGCAGGGCCACCACCAGCGGACCACCATCCTTGCCGATCATGTTCAGCGTGTGCATGCTGATGAAGGCGCCGATGCCGAAGTACACGGCATGGCCGAAGGAGAGCAGGCCGGTCTGGCCCAGCAGCATGTTGTAGGACAGCGCGAAGACCACCATGATGCCGATCTGGCACAGCAGGGAGAGCATGAATCCGCTCTTGAACACCAGCGGCAGCGCAACGGCGAGGGCCAGGCAGGCGCCCCACAGCAGCAGGCGGCCGCGGCGGAACACGGCTTGCGGGACGTGACTGTTCAAGATTCGCGCGCCCCCATCAGGCCGCGCGGGCGGAAGATCAGGATGGCCACCATCAATATGTAGGGCAGCACCGGCGCCAGCTGCGTGATGGTCAGGCGCGCCACCTGCGAACCCGCCGGCAGTGTGACGCCGATCAGGGCGAAGACATCGGTGACCGAGATCGTCAGGCCGATCGAGAAGGTCTGGATGCAGCCGATCAGCAGCGACGCGACGAAGGCGCCACCCAGCGAGCCGAGGCCGCCGACCACGACGACGACGAAGACGATGCTGCCGACGGCGGCCGCCATGCCCGGTTCGGTGATGAAGGCGTTGCCGCCGATGACGCCGGCCAGCCCCGCCAGCGCCGTGCCGCCGCCGAAGACCAGCATGAAGATGCGCGGCACGTTGTGGCCGAGTGCTTCGACCATGTCGGGCTTGGTCAACGCGGCCTGGATGATGAGCCCGATGCGGGTGCGGGTCAGCAGTGCATAGAGGGCGACCAGCATGCCGACCGAGATCAGCATCATGAAGCCCTTGTAGATCGGGAAGTCAGTGGAGAACAGCGTGAACAGCGTGCCGTCGAGTTCGGCCGGAATCTTGTAATCGACGGAGGAGGTGCCCCAGACCAGGTGCACCACTTCCTCGACCAGGAAGGCCAGGCCGAAGGTGAACAGCAGTTCGGCGACATGGCCGAACCTGTGCGCGCGGCGCAGGCCGTAGCGCTCTACAGCCGCGCCGACGGCACCGACCAGCAGCGGCGCGACCAGAAGGCCAGGCCAAAAGCCGAGCCAAGCGCTGATCTGGTAGGCGAAATAGGCGCCGAGCATGTAGAAGCTGGCATGGGCGAAATTGAGGATGCCCATCATGCTGAAAATCAGCGTCAACCCGCTGGACAGCATGAACAGCAGCAAGCCGTAGGTGATGCCGTTCAGCAGCGAGATGACGACAAACTCCACTGGACCTCCTGGCTATTCGGGGGTGATGCCGCCGGGTGGCCGCATCATGAACGGAGGCAGGGCGTGCCCTGCCTCCGGGTCTTGCCTCAAGCGGTAGATTTGCTTACGGACGTTCCATGATGCACGACGTCGGCATTTGCGAATCGCGCTGCGATATCGAGGCCAGCGTTTTCCAGCCATAGCCAGTGCCTTCGGAATCATGCTTGACCGTCTTGCCGTCCGCCTTGGTGAAGATGGAAATGTACAGCGGCTGCATCAGCTGGTGGTCGCTCTTGCGCATCCAGACCTCGCCGTTCTCGGCCGGGAATCGCATGTCTTCCAGCGCCAGGGCGACGGCCTTGGGATCGGTCGACTTGGCGGTGTTCATCGCCTTGGCCACCATCTCTGTCATGGTGTTGACGCGCAGATAGTAGAAGTACGCAGCGGGAGCGTACTTCTTGTTGAAGTCCGCCGCAAATTTCTCGGTCGACTTGGTCGGCACGTTATCGTGCCATTCGGTGAGTTGCAGCACCTTGCCCTCGCCCGAAGCGCCCATGGCCTGCGGCGTGCCGAGTCCGCCGGCGTAGTAGGTGAAGAAGCGCGCCTTGAGGCCCGCATCCTTGGCGGCCTTGACCAGCAGCGACAGGTCGTTGCCCCAGTTGCCGGTCATCACCGTGTCGGCGCCGGAGGCCTTGATCTTGGCGATGTAGGGAGCGAAGTCCTTGACCTTGCCGATCGGGTGCAGGTCCTCGCCGACGATCTTCACGTCCGGGCGCTTCTTCGCCAGTTGTTCCTTGGTGTATTTCGCCACCTGATGGCCGTGGGCGTAGTCCTGACCGATGATGAAGACCTTCTTGATGCTCTTGTCCTTCTCCATGAAGTTGGTGATCGCCTCCATCTTCATTTCCGTGTTGGCGTCGAAGCGGAAGTGCCAGAAGCTGCATTGCTCGTTGGTCAGCGTCGGATCGACCGCCGCGTAGTTGAAGAACAACACGGTCTTGTCCGGATTGCGCGCGTTCCACTTGTTGACCGCGTCGATCAGCGAATGGGCCGCGCCGGAGCCGTTACCCTGGGTGATGAAGCGGAAGCCCTGATCGATCGCGGCTTTCAACTGGATCTGGCTCTCCTGCGGGCTGCCCTTGTTGTCGAAACCGACAAACTCGAGCTTCTGCCCCAAGACGCCGCCCTTCTGGTTGACCAGGATGTCGGCCGCTTCCTTGAAGCCCTTGAGTCCGCCCTCGCCGACATTGGCGAAGGGACCGGAGAGCGGATCGATGTAGGCGATCTTGACCTGCGCCAATGCGCTGCCACTAATGAGCACGGCGCCTGCTGCGAGGGCGAGGCGTTGCAAAAGCTTGTTCTTCATGGGTGTCTCCTCCTGGGTTGTCGTCCGGTTCTGGCAAAAGCAGCCTGCTGAATCCTGTTGTTCCGCTTGGCGGAACATAGTTCTGTAATACACGCAGAATCATACTGATTGTGCCGTGGGGTGTAAACGAATTTTTTGAGTGCAGTTTTCCCTTTTCGTTCGTTGCTTCCTCTTGCGTCAGTCGTAACCGGCGATCGCTGCCGATTGCCGGCGAGCGGCAGTAGCGGAATGGGTCGACCGGAAATGCTGCACTGCGGAATGAGGGGTGCTGGCCGCCGAAGAGTCCGGCAGCCGTGCTTCCAATCATTGGTGTGAACTCCGGCGTGCTCCGGAGCGCGCAGCGCCTACTCGGGCGCCGGGTTCTTGCTCGCGGTCGCAGCCGCCGCCAGCATCGCGGCGCGGCTGTCGGGAGTTTCCAGGCTGATGCGGCCGAGCTTGCCGCCGCGATAATCGGTGAGCAGCACCATCGCCGCCTTTTCCAGATCGAGTGCGCCGCCGCGGCGGCCCTTGATGATGCAGCCGCGCTTCTTCGCCACGGCTTCGAGCACACCGACGCCGTCATTGCCGTCGATGTCGATGCCATAGCGCTCGGCGAGCATCGCCGGGTAGTGCTGCAGCAGCAGCCCGGCCAGAAAAATTGCGACTTCCGAATCGATCACGGCATTGCGGCCGATGGCGTGGCTGGCGGCGAGCATGAAGCCGTCGCTGTCGTGCTTGATCTTCGGCCACATCAGTCCCGGCGTGTCGGTGATGCTCATGGTCGGGCCGAGGTCGATGCACATCTGCGACTTGGTCACCGCAGGTTCGTCGCCGACGGCGGCCACGCGGCGCTTGAGCAGCGCATTCATCAGGGTCGATTTGCCGACGTTGGGAATGCCCATGATCAGCATCCGCAGCGGCTTGATGCCGTCGTTGCGGTGCGGCGCCAGACCCTTGCACAGGGCGGGCACGCGCGCGGCTTCGCCCGGCTTCTTGCTGGAAATGGCCACCGCCTTGACGCCCGGCTGGCTGTTGTAATAGTCGAGCCAGGCCTGGGTCACCACCGGGTCGGCGAGGTCGGCCTTGTTCAGCAGCTTGAGGCAGGGGCGCTGGCGATGCAGGCGCAATTCGCGGATCATCGGATTGCTGCTCGCCTCGGGCAGGCGCGCGTCGCAGACCTCTATCACCACGTCGGTCAGCGCCATGGTCTCGGCGGCCTTCTTGCGCGCCGAGGTCATGTGTCCGGGGAACCACTGTATGGCCATGGAATAATCAGTTCAGTAAAAAATCAGCTTGCCGTGTCGTCGGCAGCGATGTGGATTTCCTCATCCGCGAAGCGCACCACCTGCCCCGCGCGGATCTTGCGGCGGGTGCGGGTTTCGATTGCACCGTCGACCGCCACGGCGCCGGCGGCGACCAGGGCCTTGGCGGCGCCTCCGGAGGGAGCAAGGCCGAGCAGCTTGAGGAGGACGTTCAGCTCGATGAACTCGCCCTGCAGTTGAAAATGGTGAATGGCCAAGAAATCCTCCGGTGCCGCGGATTATAGCCGCCGCACTGGTCCTGCCGCGCCGCATGTGCCGAAGCAACGGCGACGGCAGATCGCGCCATCGCGCAACCGGAGCGGTTCGGCAGCGGACCTGCATGCATCTGCCCTAAGGCCTCTGCGCGGTGCATCACCGAAGGCAGCGCCGGCGACCGTCGCCACGGACTCTGTAGGTTGACGCGCATATCGAGCGGCGAGCGTTTCCAACGCCGCGCGACGAAACTGCGCCCTGCATAATGGCGGCTTCGATTGACAGGACCGCATTATGTCCCCGCGGGACGCGGGGACGGTATCCTAGCGAGATGAGCGACGGCAGCACCGGACCCTTCTCGCCACCCCCCGATTGCCTCGCCGGGCTTGCCACGGCGGAAGTGCAGCGGCTCGCCGCGCGCATGGCGCAGGATGCCTTCACGCGCATTTTTCGCCTGACGCTCGAAGGCGACGCAGCGGCGGTGGAGGCGGCCGTGATCGAAATCGAGCGCCTCGCGAAGAACTGGGTGCGCGCGGCGGACGGCGAGGACGCGCGCGCCTTGCGCCTGGCCTTGCTGGTGAGCGGCATCGACCAGTGGGGCCTGGTCTGGTGCCAGGCCTTCGGCCTCACGGCGATTCCCGGCATCAGCGTCTTGCTCGGCACCCTGCGCAGCGGACTCGACGCCGCGGCGGACGCGCGCTTTCAGCAGGAATTCGCGGCCATCGAACAGGTCGAGAGCGACGCCGTCGATTTCAAGATGGAACTCAGGCGCAACATCCATCTGGCGCTATGGCACGCCATGATCGCCTGCGACGACAGGGACGAAGCACTGGCGATCCTCGCTGCACTGGGCGCCATGCTGGTGGCGCTGGTCGGTCACATGCCGACCATCGGCTGGTGGCTGGTGGCCGATGCGCTGGCCCACATCCAGTTGCGCTGCCTGACGGACACCGCGGCCAGTACCGAGCTGGCCCGGGAAACCACTGAGGCACTGTTCGTCGCCCTGCGCAAGGCGCTGCCGCGCGAGAGCTCCGAGCCGATGTTCGCCCACGCAAATCAGGCGGTCATCTCCTGGCAGCGGTCGCGACGGGTGCACTAGCGTCGCGACGCCAGCGGCGTGCGGCGTCAGCCTGCGCCGGCGGCGTTCTCGCTGGTGACCGCGTCATATACCAGCCGCGCCGCGACGGCATCTTCAACGGCTTGGCCGAGCGCCTTGAAGATAATCGTGACCCCGGCCGGAACCTTTACCTTGCCCGCCAGCACCTCGCCGATTTCGCATTGGACGCGGGCACCCGACAGAATCACGTCGCCTGATTCGGTTTCGGCGGCGAGCCGGTGGTCGGCGATGACATAGTTGGCCATCGCATCGTCGTCCAGTTCGCGCCATCCGGGGCGCGGCGCGCCCACCGCATGCACCAGTGCCCCGGGTTTGAGCCAGCGGCCCATGAGCACCGGCGTGCTGGCGTTGGTGACGGTTACCACGATGTCGGCATTGCGCACCGCGCTCTCCGCATCGGCGCACGCCGTGCCGTCGATGTCGGCGGCGCAGCGTTGGGCATTGGCGCGGGTGGGGCTCCAGATGCGGATATCCCTGATCGGGACAACCGCGCGCAGGGCCAGTGCATGGCTGCGAGCCAAAGCCCCGGAGCCGAGTATGGCGATGCGTTTGGGCTGCTGGTCGCGCAGCACCCGGGTGGCGACCGCCGAGACGGCGGCGGTGCGCAGTTCGGTCAGCCAGGTGGCGTCCATCACCGCCAGCGGGCTGCCGGTTGCCGGATCGAGCAGCAGCAGCGTGGCGATCATGGTCGGCAGTCGGCGCGCGGCGTTGTCCGGAACCTGGGTAATCAGCTTCGTCACCAGCGCGTTGCCGGCCAGCGCCGGCTTGATGAACAGCAGGCTGCCGGGGCCGCGCAAGTCCATGACGGTGCGCAGCGGCTGGACCACGCGACCCGCAGAAAGATCGATCAGCGCCTTTTCGATGGCGGGCAGCAAGGCGTCGAGCGAGAGATGGCGGCGTACGGCGGCATCGTCCAGCAGCAGGAGGGGGGCGGTCATGGCAGGAATGAGGTAGCTTCCGGGCCCGCCATCCTACCCCGTCGGCGCGGGATGCATTAGGATGCGCATTTGGGAACCCGATTCGCGGAGAACGATATGAAAAAGCTGTCGCTTGAGCTGCATGCAGAACTGGAAATTCCGGACGACTGGGAACTGGTGGAGCATTCGGCCGGCATCTACGTGCTCAAGATCGGCGACCGCTTTGTCGATTTCGACATTACGCCGCTGGTTACCACCTCCACCGCGCCGGACGCAACCTGGAGCGACGAAGACGAGAAATTCACCGACGAGATCCTCGACATGGTGACCGGGCTCGATTCGAAAATGGAAATCACCTACCTTCAGTAGTCACGCAAACCAGCGCCCGAAGGAGAAATGCCATGCGTATTGCGATCCCGCTGCTGTGCCTGCTGCTGTCGCTGCCGGCGCAGGCCGCGGTCGACGCCAAGCTCGGCAAACCCTTGCACGACAAACAGTGCGTGGCCTGCCACGTCAAGTTGCAGGGAGGTGACGGCTCCGCCATGTACGCGCGCAAGCCGCGCCTGATCAACAATGCCGTTGCGCTGGGCCAGCGTGTCGCGGCCTGCAGCGCGCAGACCAACGCCGGCTGGTTTCCCGAGGACGAAGCCAACGTCGCCGCCTGGCTGAACCAGACCTACTACAAGTTCAAGTAGGCGGAATCCTGCGCCACCCCGAAGCAAGTCCCCCTGCGGGACGCGAGACCGCGGCGCACTGATGCTTGCCTACATACTCCGCCGCCTGCTGTATGCCATTCCGATACTGATCGGCGTCAATCTGTTCACCTTCGGCCTGTTCTTCGTGGTGAATACGCCGGATGACATGGCGCGCATGCAACTCGGCGTCAAGCGCGTGACGCCGGAGGCGATTCAGAAGTGGAAGGCGGAGCGCGGCTACGACAAGCCGCTGGTATGGAATGCGGCGGCGGCCGGGAGCGGTGCGCTGACCGACACGATCTTCTTCAGCAAGTCGGTGCGCATGTTCGTCGGCGATTTCGGCCGTGCCGACGACGGCCGCGACATCGCGCGCGAGATCGGCGATCGCATGGGGCCGAGCCTGGCGATTGCACTGCCGACCTTTGTACTTGGCCTGTTCGTGGCAATTTCGTTCGCGCTGCTGCTGGTGTTCTTCCGCGCCACGACGCTGGACTTTGCCGGCGTGGTGCTGTGCGTGGCGATGATGTCGATCTCGGGCTTGTTCTACATCATCGGCGGACAGTGGCTGGTGTCCAAGGTTTGGCACCTGGTGCCGATTTCGGGCTACAGCGGAGGGCTCGACGCGGCCAAATTCCTGATCCTGCCGGTGATCATCGGCGTGATCGGCGGCATCGGCAGTTCGGCACGCTGGTATCGCACCATCTTCCTCGAGGAAATCACCCGCGACTATGTGCGCACCGCGCGCGCCAAGGGCCTGCCCGAGCGCGTGGTGCTGTTCCGCCATGTGTTGCGCAATGCCCTGATTCCGATCCTCACCGGTGTCGTGGTGGTGATCCCCACGCTGTTCATGGGCAGCCTGCTGACCGAGTCCTTCTTCGGCGTGCCGGGCCTCGGCAGCTACACCATCGACGCCATCAACGCGCAGGACTTCGCGGTGGTGCGCTCGATGGTCTTCATTGGTTCGGTGCTGTACATCTTCGGCCTGCTGCTGACCGATGTGTCCTATACGCTGGCTGATCCGCGGGTGCGCTTGCAGTGACGGCATTCGCCATTCAGCCGGTGGCGCTGTGGTCGGATGCGCTGCTGTTCGTGCTGATCAGCGTGATCGTTGCGTTGACGCTCTGGGCACGGCGTCAGGGCGCCTTGCGCGAGGCCTGGGCGCGCGTGGCGAAGAACGGCGTGGCGATGGCGGCAGCGACTGTGCTCGCCGTCTTCGTCCTGATCGGCCTGCTCGATTCGCTGCACTATCGGGCGCGGCTGGAGGCACCGCCGGGTGCCACGGCAAGGTATGCGGTGGAGGTCAATTCGGCGCTCGACGCGCTGCTCTCCGAGCTGCGCCTGCGCGCCGAGACGACCTATTCGGCGCCGCTGGCGACGCACCTGTTCGCCAGGGAAGCTCTGGAGAATTCGACGCAGCGCGAGTTCCCGCGGCTCAGATACGGTGGTGCGCATCTGGGCGATAACCTGTCCGGCCATGCACTCGACATTGCCGTGCGCGTCTCGCGCGGCCTGGCCGGCGGCGTGGTGGCCTGGATCTTGTTGATGCTGCTGGCGCGGAGGATGAAAGTCGGCGCTGGCGCGCCTTGCGTACCTGGGACGCCGCTTCGCGGGCAGGCAATGGCGATTCGCGCCGTCACGATCACGCTGCTGCCGATCTTGTTGCTGTTCGGCGTCGCGATCTCGCTGGGTGGCGGCTACCACGTTTTCGGCACCGACAAGGTCGGGCAGGACGTGCTCTACCTGTCGCTGAAAGCCATCCGCACCGGACTCCTGATTGGCACCTTGACCACGCTCGTAATGCTGCCGGCTGCCCTGCTGCTCGGCATCCTGGCCGGCTATGTCGGCGGCTGGGTCGATGACCTGATCCAGTATGTCTACACCACGCTGAGTTCGATTCCCGGCGTGCTGCTGATCGCTGCGGCGGTGCTGATGATGCAGGTGGTGATCGACACCCATCCCGACTGGTTCGCCACCTCGGCCGAACGCGCCGATGCGCGCCTGCTGGCGCTCTGTCTGATCCTCGGCATGACCAGCTGGACCGGCGTCGCGCGACTCTTGCGCGGCGAGACGCTGAAGTTGCGCGAGCTGGAGTTCGTCCAGGCCGCGCAGGCCTTCGGCGTCGGCAGTTTTGCCATCATGCGCCGCCACATCCTGCCCAACCTGATGCACATCGTGCTGATTTCGCTGGTCATGGATTTCTCCGGCCTGGTGCTGGCCGAGGCCGTGCTGTCCTATGTCGGCGTCGGCGTCGATCCGACCACGATCTCGTTCGGCACCATGATCAACACGGCGCGCATGGAACTGGCGCGCGAGCCGATGGTCTGGTGGTCGCTGCTGGCTGCATTCAGCTTCATGTTCGCGCTGGTGCTGGCGGCCAACCTGTTCGCCGACGCCGTGCGCGATGCCTTCGATCCGAGGTCGTCGGCATGAGCATTCTGGCGGTGACGGACCTGACGATTCAGATTGGCGCCGCGCGTCCGGTGGATGGCATTTCCTTCGACATCGCGCCCGGCGAGTGCTTTGCGCTGCTGGGGGAGTCCGGTTGCGGCAAGTCGATGACCGCGCTGGGCATCATGCGCCTGCTGCCGGCCGCGGCGCTGGTGGCGGGCGGCGCCGTCGCCTTCGAGGGCGACGACCTGCTGGCGCTGCCCGAATCAGGCATGCGCGACGTACGAGGCGGCGGCATCGGCATGATCTTCCAGGAGCCGGCGACCAGCCTCAACCCGGTGCTGACCGTCGGTCGCCAGATTGTCGAAGCGCTTGAACTGCATGCCGGGCTGCGGGGCGACGCGGCGCGTGCGCGAGCCGGCGAGTTGCTCGACCAGGTCGGCATTCCCGATCCGCTGCGGCGGCTCGACGAATATCCGTTCCAGCTTTCGGGCGGCTTGCGCCAGAGGGTGATGATCGCCATCGCACTGGCCGGAGCGCCGCGCCTGCTGATCGCCGACGAGCCGACCACGGCGCTGGATGTGACCATCCAGGCACAGGTGCTGGATCTGCTCGACGACCTGCGCCGCGAGCAGCGAATGGCGCTGCTGCTGATCACGCATGACCTCGGCGTGGTGGCGCGCATGGCCGATCGGGTCGGCGTCATGTATGCCGGCCAACTGGTGGAAGTCGCGCCGCGCCGCGCTTTCTTTGCGCACCCTGGGCATCCCTATTCGGTGCGACTGTTCGCTGCGCTGCCCGAAGCCGAGCGGCGTGGCGGCCGGCTGGCGACGATTCCCGGCAGCGTGCCGGCGGCCGACGTCCGCCACGAGGGTTGTCGCTTCGTCGCGCGCTGCAGCGAAGTGATGCCGGTCTGCCGCACTGTGCCGCCGCCATGGCGCGAAGTGGAATCAGACCAGCCCGGCCAACGTGTGCGCTGCTTTCTGCCCGGCGCCGCGCCGGTCGTTGCGCCGACAGTCGGCGCTGGCGACACGGCGCTTGCCGCCGCATCGAAGCCGCTGCTGGAGGTCACCGATCTGCAGGTGCACTTTCCGATCCGGCGCGGCATATTGCAGCGCGTCGTCGGCGCCGTGCGCGCGGTCGATGGCGTGTCGCTGCAGCTGATGCCGGGGCGCACCCTGGCGCTGGTCGGCGAATCAGGCTGCGGCAAGACCACCGCGGGCAAGGCCATGTTGCAGTTGCTGCGGCCGACCGCCGGCAGCGTCCTGCTCGATGGCGCGGAATTGACTACCCGTTCAACAGCAGAGTTGCGGCCGCTGCGGGCCAAGATGCAGATGGTATTCCAGGACCCCTTCGCCTCGCTCAACCCGCGCCTGCGCATCGGCGACATCATCGCCGAAGGCATGCAGGCGCTGGGTACTCTCGGCAGCGGCAGCGACCGGGCAGCGCGTGTCGGCATCCTGATGGAGCAGGTCGGCTTGCGCGCCGACATGGTGAGCCGCTACCCGCACGAATTTTCCGGCGGCCAGCGCCAGCGCATTGCCATCGCCCGCGCCCTGGCTGTGAATCCGCAGTTGCTGATCTGCGACGAACCGACCTCCGCGCTGGACGTCTCGGTGCAGGCGCAGATACTGAATCTGCTGTCCGACCTGCAAGGCGAACTGAAGCTGGCTTATCTGTTCATCACGCACAACATCGCGGTGGTCGATTACCTGGCCCACGCGGTGGCGGTGATGTATCTCGGGCGCGTGGTCGAGCGCGGCAGCGCCGACGAGGTTTTGCGCCATGCGCGGCATCCCTACACCCAGGCCTTGCTCGCTGCGGTGCCGCGCGTCGATGGTGCGAGGAGCGAAGTGCCGAAGCTCGCCGGCGACATGCCGTCGCCGGCCAATCCTCCGGCCGGCTGTCATTTCCATCCGCGCTGCCCGCTGGCCGACGAGGCCTGCCGCCGCAGCTATCCGGTCGAGACCCTGTTTGGCGCAACCCACGCCGTGCGCTGCATCAAGGCTTAGCGCTTCTTCGGCTTGACCACCGGCTTGGCGGCCGGGGTCTTCCTGATCTTGACGATGATGCCGTGGGGTTTGACGCGGGCTTTGCCCGCCTTGCCCTTCTTCCACTTCGTCGCACGCGGTGGATTGACCGGAGTTTGCGGCAGATGGGAGGCGATCGAATCCTCGCCGAACGCG